>JADGNR010000596.1 GCA_017883415.1 Bryobacteraceae bacterium
ACCTCCGCGCCCCACACGTGCATCATCATGCGCCGGTACGGTTTTTGATCGTAGCTCACGCGCACCATGTACACCGTGCATTCCAGCCCGAAGAGGCGGCAGGCGAGCGCCAGCGCGCTGCCCCACTGCCCGGCTCCCGTCTCGGTGGCCAGACGGCGTATGCCGGCGCGCTTGTTGTAGTAGGCCTGCGCCACCGCGGTGTTGGGCTTGTGACTGCCGGCCGGGCTGGTACCTTCGTACTTGTAATAGATGTGCGCCGGGGTATCGAGCGCCTTTTCCAGGCGCCGCGCGCGATAGAGCGGGGTGGCCCGCCACAGCCGGTAAATGTCCATCACCTCGCCCGGAATGTCGATCTCGGGTTTGGGCGAGAATTCCTGCTCGATGATCTCCATGGGGAACAGCGGCAGCAGATCCTGCGGCCCGAGCGGCGCACGGGTCTGCGGATTGAGCGGCGGATCGAGCGGCTCTTTAAGGTACGGCAGCACGTTGACCCACACCGTGGGAATCTGGCTGTCGGAAAGCAGGAACTTGGAATGCTCGTGCATGGGGATTGCGCCCATTGTAACCGGGACAGGGCCGGATGCGCTGGGGCGCGGCCGGCCCGCGCACGCCTCAAGCGCCGGGAGCGCCGGCGTCCGGCTGCATCATGCCGAAGATATGGCCTTCGGTGTCCTTGCAGTAGGCCAGCCAGCCGACGCCGGGGATGGGCATCTTGGGCACCACCGTCTGGCCGCCCTTCGACTCGACCGTCTTCAGCATGGCGTCCAGATTCTCGACGTCGATGGTGTTGACGCAGGGTTGCGCCGGGTCGCGCCGGGGCATCAAGCCGCCGTCGATTCCCGGCGTCTTGGGATCGCCCGTGGAAATCAACCAGTAGTCCACCGGCCCGGCCCACTTGGTGAATTTCCAGCCGAACACGGTGGAATAGAAATCGATGGCCCGCTGCGGATTCTCCGCCGGTATTTCAAAGTGTACAGGTCTTGGCACGTTCTTCTCTCCTTGTTTATGCGTTTTGTCTCGCGGCGGGCTCGCCCAGCCGCTGTGTCAGAAAACCGATGATGGCCCCGACCACGAAGCCGGGGAACATGATTTCCAGGTAATGATGTTGTCCCGGCTCTCCCATGGCTGCGACCAGAAAGGCGAACAGCAAGCCCAGCGCGGCGCCTGCGACGATGCCCCAGGTGATGGAATTCACCTTGCGGGCAAACCACCCGCATAGCACGCCCACCACCATTCCCTTGACCGTGGAGCCGATCAGGATGCTCTGCATCATGGTCCGCACCTCGGGGTAAAACCACGCGGTGGCGCCGTCGGCCGCGCCCAGGATCGCCCCGAATAACAGTCCAACCAAAAGCTTGTTCATTTCGCACTCCTTCGTTAGTCTTATTCCGCGCCGGCGGGGATTCCTTTAAATAATAGCTTTCAGCTTTCAGCCCTCAGCTTTCAGCTCCGGACAGCGCAGGAGGCGCGCTCCAAGGGGCAAGGCAGAAGCTGAAGGCTGACCGCTGATCGCTGAACGCTGAACGCTTTTCAAATCTTCCGCAACAAAAACAGAACCACCCGCACCGCGAGGTAGGCCGCCAGCAGCAGCAGGAGCACCTGGTTGCGCCGCGCGAAGCGCCACGCGCGCTCGGCCGGCGATTCGGGACAGGCCTCCACCGCCAGGCCATCCAGGAACCGCTCGAGATCGAGCAACAGCGCGGGGACGCCGTCGTAACGGTCCGCGGGCTCGGCGGATGTGGCCTTTTCCGCGATGGCCCGGAGCGCGCGCGGCGCCGTGGCCGGCAGCACGAAGCGCAAAAGGGCGCCCAGCCCGTAGACGTCGGCGCGATGGTCCACCAACGCGGCCGCGGCCGCCTGCTCGGGCGCGCGGTAGGGCGGCGTCCCGGCCACCCCGGCGACGCCCCAATCCATGACGTACACCTCGCCGAACGATCCCACCATGATGTTCTGCGGCTTCAGATCGCGGTGAATCGCGCCGCGGGTGTGCGCGAAGGCCAGCGCCTCGCCGGCCATGCGGATGATGCGCAGGCGCTCGTTGAGCGACGGGTGGCCGTCCAGGTAGCGATCCAGGCGCGTGCCGGCGACCAGCTTCATGGCGTACCAGGCACGGCCGTCGGGCAGCTCGCCGGCCTCGTATACCGGCACGATGGCGGGATGCTCCAGGTTCGCGATGACGCGCGCTTCCTCGGCCAGGGCCGCATCGAGCACCTTGATGGCCACCGGGCGCCCGAGCTGGCGGTCGCGCGCGGCATAGACGACGCCGATGCCGCCGCGGCCGATCTCGGCCTCCAGGTCGTAGCGCGTGGCCGCCAGGTCGGGCAGATCCACCACCGCGCGCAGATGGTCGAGCGCGGCGTCGCCCAGCGGAATCATCGCGGCCGCCCCAGGGCCGCGCGCGTTTCCTCGCGCAGTTCGCGCTCGCCTGCGGTCACGCCGCGCAGGCGGTCCACCACCAGCGCGCGCAGCATGCGCCGCGACCAGGCCAGGTGGTTGGTCAACGCGGTCACCGCGATGCCGTGACGCCGCGCCAGTTCGGCGTACGGAGGACGCTCCTCATCGGTGAGGTCGTACTCCTCGAACACCTGGAACTGGAGCTGCTTTCCGGAGCGCGCGCAATGGTCCCGCAGGTCCTCCACGGCGAGGGCAAACAACTGCCGCTGCCATTCGCGCTCGAAGAGCTCGTCGGGGGAATCGGCGGGCCGGCACGCCACGGCCTCCGCCTCGGCGCGCGCGAAATCGAGCGCGGTGATGGTGGCGTCGCCGCCGCGCTTCTGCCGGTGCGCCGCAGCGTGCTCGTTGGCCGTGAAGTTGTCCAGGGCC
>JADGNR010000310.1 GCA_017883415.1 Bryobacteraceae bacterium
CCGCTCCGATATCTGCATAAGTACGCTCGCCGATTATGTGGAAGCGATGGGCGGCCGGCTGGAGATCCGGGCGGTCTTCAAAGACCGGGAAGTGCGGATCACGCAATTCGAAAAACTGGCAAGCTAGGACGGCATCGCCCCGGCCTACACGCCCTTCCCCGAGGCTTCTCCGCCGCCGCCCACGATCCAGCCGTCGGCGAGCTGGATGATGCGGTCGCTGTATGCCGCGTTGGCTTCCGAGTGGGTCACCTGCACGATGGTGGTGCCCTCGTCGTTGAGCTTCTTGAACAGCTCCATGATCTCCTTGCCCTGGATGGAGTGCAGGTTGCCAGTCGGCTCGTCCGCCAGGATCAGTTTGGGATTGGCGATCACGGCGCGCGCCACGGCCACCAGTTGCTGCTGGCCGCCGGAGAGCTGGCTGGGGTAGAGATCGCGCTTGCCCACGATGTGGAACCGGTCGAGCGCGTCGCACACCATGGCGGCGCGTTCGGAGCCCTTCACGTTGCGGTAGGAAAGCGGGATATCCAGGTTCTCGTAGACCGTCAGGTTATCGATCAGGTGGTAGCTCTGGAACACGAAGCCGATGTACTTCTTGTTCAGCTCCACGCGGTCCTTGGGTTTCATGCGGTGGACCATGTTGCCGAGGAACTCGAACTCGCCGGTCCAGGCGCCGTCCAGCATGCCGAGGATGCTCAGGAGCGTGGATTTGCCGGCGCCGGAAGGGCCCATGACGGTGACAAACTCGCCCTCCCTGATTTCCGCGTTGATGCGGCGCAGCACATAACTGCGGCCGTAGCCGCCTTCATAAAACTTCTCCAGATTGCGAAGTGTGATCATGATTTCGTCCTATTCACGCCGCAGGGCGGCGATGGGGTCGAGCGCCATGGCCCGCCGCGACGGAAGATAACTCGCCACCAGCGCCACCGCCGCCAGTAGCACGGCAATGGCCGCGAAGGTGTAGGGGTCGGTGGGCTTCACCCCGTAGAGCATGGGGGCCATCAGCCTGGTGAGCGCGAACGCGGCGGCCAGGCCGGCGGCAATTCCGTACGCCGCCAGGCGCGCACTCTGGCCCAGGATCAGTCCGAGCACGTCCCGCGGCTGCGCGCCCAGCGCCACCCGGATGCCGATCTCGTGGGTCCGCTGGCCGAGATCGTAGGAGATCACGCCGTAGATCCCGACCGCAGCCAGGACAAACGCGATTTGCGCGAACGCGCCCAGCAGGAGCGTATTAAAACGAGGCTCGGCCAGCGCCCGCCCCATCACGTCCTCCATGGAGCGCACGTCCGCCGCGGGCTGTTCCGGATCGAGCGCGTGCACCACACGCTCTACCGCCGGCGCCAGCGCCATCGGCGGCGAGGCGGTGCGCACGACCATCGTCAGGCTGGGCACCGGGTCCTGCGCGTAGGGGCTGTAGATGGTGGGCCAGTCGTCGCCGTCCATGCGCTCCGGCTTCACATCTCCCACCACGCCGACGATCTGGGCCGTGCGCACGGTATACGAATCCAGGGCCAGGCGCTCGCCGATGGGGTCGCGGGCGGGCCAGAAGCGGCGCGCCAACGCACGGCTCACCAGGATCACCGGAGGCGCCTGCGCCGTGTCCGAGTCGTTGAACCCGCGGCCCGCCACGAGCGGAATCCCCATCGCGCGGAAGTACGCCGGGGTGGCCGAGCGCATAAGCGCGATGGGCCGCTGGCCCACCGGCAGCGCTGGCCGTCCCGCCACTGCGAAGGTCGAGCCCAGGCCGAGCCCGGCCAGCGGCAGCCCGTTCACCGCGCCCACGGCGCGCACGCCCGGCAGCGCCGCGAGGCGGTCCGCCACCTGCTGAAAGAAGACGGCGCGCCGCGACCGCTCGGAGTTCCGCCCGCCCGAAAGGGGCAGCCGCAGGGTCAACAGGCCGGCGGCCTGAAAGCCCGGGTCCGCCGCGCGCAGTTTCGCGAAGCTGCGCAGCAGCAGGCCGGCCGCGATCAGCACCAGGGCCGACAGGGCGATCTCGCCTACCACCAGGGCGTGGCGCATCCTGCGCCCGGCGCGGCCGGCGGTGCCGCCGCGGCCGCCTTCGAGCAGGGCCGCGTGCAGATGGACGCCGGTGCGTTGCAGGGCCGGCGCCGCGCCAAACACAATGCCGGTCGCGAGCGAAACACCCAGCGCGAACAAGAACAACCGCGCATCGAAGCGCGCCTGCGCCAGGCGGGGAATGCTGGCCGGGCCCCAATGCACCACCGCCGCCACCGCCGCGCGCGCCAGCGCCATCCCCAGGGCGCCGCCCGCCAGCGCCAGCAGCACGCTCTCGGTAAGCAGTTGCGCCACGATCCTGCCTCCCGTGGCCCCCAGCGCCCGGCGAATGGCCATCTCCCTTCGCCTGGTGGACGCGCGCGCCAGCAAGAGGTTGGCGACATTGCCGCAGGCAATCAGCAGCAGGAGCCCCACCGCCGCCATCACCACCAGCAGCGCCGGCCTGACGTCGCCCACCAGTTCCTCCCGCAAGGCAAGCACCTGCGGGCGCCAGCCAGCCTCGGTCGACCCATTCGCCTGCTCCATGCGTTCGCCGATGGCGCCCAACTCCCGGCGCGCCCGATCCAGGTCCACTCCCGGCTTCAACCGCGCCACTACCGCCAGAAACCGCCCGCGGCTGCTCTCGGCCGGATTGAGCCCCAAAGGAATCCAGACGTCCGCGGTGGCATCCAGTACCGAAAAACCGGGAGGCAGCACGCCCACCACTACGTAGCTCTCGCCCCGCAGGCCGATGGACTGTCCCACGATCTGGCGGTCGCCGCCGAAGCGACGCTGCCACAAGCGGTAGCTCAGCAGCGCGGAATACGTGTGGCCCGGCCGGTCCTCCTCGGGACGAAACGCGCGCCCCAGCACGGGCTGCACGCCCAGCAGGGGAAACAGTCCCGCCGAAACGCGCTCCGCGTGCACCTCCTCGGGTTCCCTGGCGTGGTTGGGGCCCCCGGTAAGGTTGGCGGAAACGTCGTGGATCGCGGCCATGCCTTCCAGAGTGCGGCTCTGCTCCTGCCAGCCCAGGAACGCGCCGGGGGTGACGAACGACCGGTCCTGATATTGCGCGGGATTTTTTTCCCAAATCACCAGCAGGCGCTCCGGGTTGAGGAAGGGCAGGGGCTCCAGAAGCACGGCATCCACCACGGCGAAAATCGCGGTGGTGGCGCCCATGCCTAGCGCCAGCGTCGCCAGGGCCACGGCCGCGAACCCGGGGTCCTTCCACAACCGGCGCGCTCCCAACTGCAGATCCCGGGCAACCAGATGCATGCCGCTGCCAGATTACCAGATTCTGACCGGGGCCGCTCCGTAAGGGGGCCGGTGTTCACGGGTTAGGCGGACGCCCGGCTACGTAGCCGGGTGTTCGGAACGCCGCATCAGGTTCGAGTGAATCGAAATTCCGCCGTTGACGTTGCGCAGGCGAATCTGCGCTCCGCCGCCGCGCACCACCAGCCGGTGACCGCCGGTAGCGCGCGATACCGTACCAATGTCGGATTCAATGCCGCCGCTCAGATTGTGCGCCTCCACGCTGGCGCCGGCGCCGCAGGGGATGGAGAGCTTGATGGGGCCGTTGACCGAGCGCAGGGAGATCGGGTTCGACCGGCTGACGCGGTGGAAATTGGCCTCCAGCCGGCCATTGACCGTGGAGAGGTCCACTTGTCCCTCCAGCTTCTCGGCGCGGATGTTGCCGTTGACCGCCGAGGCCTTCACCGGCCCCGCCAGCCCGCTAAGGGAAAGGCCGCCATTGGTCAGCTTCACGTCCTCCAGGTTGGCGGAGCGCGGCACCATAATGCGATACTCGACACTGGCGAGCTGCTCGGCGTCGGTCCCGGTGTACTGGCTGTGAATGGAGACCAGCCCGGCGGAAGGTTCCACCACGATCCGCACGTCGTCCAGCCGCCTGGAATCGGGGGCCCGCTTGATGGCCTCCACCAGCACCTCGTCGCGGTCCCACGCGGTGATGGTGACGTCCCCGTAGAGGTTCTGAATCACCACGCGTCCGTTCGGGTTCAGCGAATAGACTTGCCGGAACTCCGCGTGCGGCGTCCGGATTACGTTTGCGTACAGACAGTTGCCGGCAATCAGCGCCAGCGACACCCAGGTCCCGACCAGCCGTTCCACCATGGCGCCCCCCTCTGACACAGCGCTTGGCCCAAGTTTTCCGGCGTGCGCCGGATTCGTCCGCCCACGCCCGCGCGCGGGATTGCACAAGCCCGCCCCGAAGGGCGCCCCTGCTTGTGCTCCTAGTTCTTGACCGACTCGACACTCTCTTCGACGATCCTGCCGTCGAACAGCCGGATGGTCCGGTCGGCGAATTCCGCATAGCGCGGATCGTGCGTCACCATGCAGATGGTCGATCCGGCTTGATGCAGTTCCCGCAACAGGCTCATCACCGCCTCGCCGTTGGCCGAATCGAGGTTTCCGGTCGGCTCATCGGCCAGCAGGATCAACGGATCGCCGCTCAAGGCGCGAGCCACGGCCACGCGCTGCTGCTGGCCCCCCGAGAGCTGCGATGGGTAATGCTTCATGCGGTGCGACATGCCGACCCGCTCGAGCGCCTCCTGCACGCGCCGCTTGCGTTCGGCCGAGGGCATGCCGCGATACGTCAGCGGCAGCTCCACGTTCTCGTACACCGTGAGGTCGCCGATCAGGTTGAACGCCTGGAAGATGAAGCCGATCTCCCGGTTGCGGATGCGCGCGCGCTCGGAAAGCTTGAGCCCGGTCACCGGCTTGCCGTTCAAATAATAGGTGCCATCGGTCGGCGTGTCCAATAGCCCCAGGATGGCGAGCAAGGTCGATTTTCCGCAGCCCGACGGGCCGGCGATCGACAGGTACTCCCCCTTCTTCACGTCGAAGTGAATCGAGGAAAGCGCGTGGGTCTCCACCTCGTCGGTTACGAAAACCTTGCTCACGCTTTCCAGGCGAATCAGCGGTTGTGAGCCGTTGTCCATGATGTTTTCTCTACCTCGTTACGAGAGTTGTCGCAATTTAGTTCAACTTTATCCGGTCGTATTGGTCGTACTGGGACATATCCGAAAGGATCACCTTATCGCCCACCCGGAGACCGTCTTTGACCTCGATGGTGTTCACCGAACTACGGCCGAAGGTTACTTTCACCTTGTTGGCGTACCTGCCGTCCGGTTCCAGCTTAAAGAGCTGGACGGTGCTGTCCTGCTGGCCGAAAACCGGCCGCCCCACGTACACTACGTCGTCCAGCTTTTCGAGCTGGATGGTGCCGTCCACGCTCAAATCGGGACGGGAGCCCGGCGGAAGCGGTCCCTTGAGCGCCACATCCACGGTCACCGTACCGTTCAAAATCGAAGGATCGATGCGGAAAACATGGCCCTCGATGAGCCCGTTCGAGCCTCCTCCGGCCAGACGCGTATCGATGCTCGCCGGTTGCCCGATGGCGATGTCTTTAACTTGTGTTTCGGCGATCTTCAACTCGGCTTTCAGATGGGAGGGCTGCGCCACTTTTCCCAGCGCCGTGCCCGCCGCCACTTTCTGTCCCTCTTCCACCGGGGTCATGGGCGGCGGAAGGGCCTGCAGCGTGCCATCGAAGCCGGCGCGCACCTTCAGGCGTTCCACCTGGCTCTTTTTGAGGTTGTATTCGGCGCGAAGCTGCTCCACCTTTACCTTCTGCGCTTCCAGTTGGGCTTGCTCGGCCGCGGCGTTGATGGAGATGCGCCGCTGTTCCAGCTTGACCCGGCCTTCCAGTTCCTGGGCCTTCACTTCGGAAATCTTGGCATCCACGGCCGGGAGGAGGTTTTCCTTGGCCAGGGCCGTATCCCGGTCCGCTTGCATCTTGGCCGTATTGGCGTCGGCCCCGATCTGCGCCGCCGCCGACTGCAGGTCGATCAGCGTCTTCTGCAGGGTGACTTCGAGGTTTTTGTAATCCGCCTCCGCGGCCTTCTGAGCGTACTCGGCCTGGAGCAGTTGGGTATCGAGCTCCGGGCTGGTCATAATCATCACCACCGTGTCGGCTTTGACCGGCGTGCCCGGCCTCACCAGGATGCGCTCCACGCGCCCGTCCGTCGTGGCCGTGATGAGCATGGTGTCTTCCGGAACCAGGGTGCCCAGCCCGCGCACCTCGCGCAGCATCGGTCCGCGCTTTACGGTATCGGGCCACAGCGTGGACAACTCGACGCCGGGAGCGGCCGGTTTGAGCTTCGTCAATCCATAACTAATCCCGGCTACCGCCACGACCAGCACGGTAACGCCCGCCACCAGACGGACTATTTTCTTCTTCCGCGCGTCCTTGCGAGGTATATCCATAAACTGAGTTCCCAGGTGTCAGGGGCACGGCGCCTGCCAATCCGGACCCTGATCTAACATTATGACGCTTTAGCGGATAGTGCGGATAGCCAGAGGCGCCCGGTGTCCGCTAATGGGACATCCTGTGCCGCCGTGGGACGGGGGGCGGACAGGCCGGCAGAAGCTCCGAAATGCCAGGGGGGGCGGGCGCCCTCGCCCGCGCCCTCGCCCGCGTCGGACCCCCGGTCCGACCGCCGAGCCAGGGGGCTCGGCGCGGGTCGGGGGACCCGCCCCACTTTCTTCAGTAAGCCGGCTCGACCTCGATCGCGCGGACATCGGGCGGCCGCGTGGCTTGCGGCGGTTCGAGGCTCTTCCTCGGTCTCGCCCTGTCCCCTCGCGCCAAACGGTCGCGGCGCGGGCCTCAACCTCACGGCCCCCCGATTGCCCTGTGAGGGCCGGGCTTGGCCGGGAATTTCAATCGGACAAACAAGCCCGATAGTATTTTAGGAGGGCTTTGGACCATGAGCGCCTCAGATCGCTTGATTTTCGCGTGTTTCGCACTGTTGGGAAGCCTGATTGCCCCTTTGCAGGGAGCCCCGGCAGCTGACAAACCATCCACCTCCTTTACAGCGCCGTCCACAACATGGACAGCGTGTGCACTCCTTGCCCGGTCCGAGCTTGAGGCGGTCGTAACCGCTCCCCTGCGCGAGGGCCAGGAGCGCGTCCGGAACGGTGTCGCCACGGCATGCTCGTTCGAAGGGCAGTCCGG
>JADGNR010000597.1 GCA_017883415.1 Bryobacteraceae bacterium
TTCACCTGCTCCAACATGGGCACCAATTGCTGCTTGTCGTTGCTCTGCTGCGTTACCTCCGCCGCCACGATCACCTGCGCTTCCCCATCCACCGCGATCTGCGCGTTGTAGCCTTGCACGAAGCTGCCCTTGTGCCCCCCATCGGGCATGATCCGGCTTTCCGGGTCGGTGAAGTTGCGTTGCGCTTTCGGGTCGGGCACCGCCTGCTCCGGATCTGGCACCTGCGGTTCACGTCCGCTCACCTTCTTGCCCGTGCGAGCCGCTTGTTCCTGGCGCTGCCGGATCTGGGCTGCGGCGGCAGCTTGCTTTTCCTCGGCCTTCTGTTTGGCTTCGGCTTCCAACTCCGCTTTCGCCGCTCGAATCTTCGCCAGCCGGCTCTCCCGCTGCGCTAACTCCGCCGGTAACTCGTCGCCCGTCTGCTCCTTCCCGTACTTCTCGTCCTCGGCCGCATCCACCGCTTCGGCACGCTGCAGCAGCGCTTCCACTTCTGCTTGCAGTTTCTTCTCCGCTTCGCTCATGCGCTCATAGCTCATCGCCTTGTGCTTGCTGGCATTCCCCTGGATCTTGCTGCCATCGATCGCCACGTGTCCCAGCTTCACCAGTCCCGCTTTCTCACACAATCGCAAGGCTTGGCAAAACAGCCCCGCCAGCGCCTCCAGATGCCGTTTGCGAAACTCCGCCAGAGTGCTATGGTCGGGATGTTCGTCGGCTGCCAAGTACCGAAACGCTATATCCTCGTAGGTCTTCGCCTGGATCTTGCGCGAGCTGTAGCTCCCTATGCAGTAGCCGTAGAGCAACACCCGCACCATCATCGCCGGGTCATAGGCGGCTTGCCCGCGCCCATCCTTTTCTTCATAGGACCCATAGATAGCCCCAAGATCCAGGGCATCCACCACATCCACCAGAAAGCGTGCTAAGTGCTTTTCTGGCAGCCAATCATGCAGGGACGGCGGGAGTAGCAGCGCCTGGTTCACATCCGCGGATCGAAAGCACTTTCCCATGGCCGCATCTTAAGCCCGAACACCCTATGGAAAAGCTGTCATGTTTGGTGCTTCGCAGAATCTATTCCCGACACACTCATAGCTCTGTTGACATCCTAAGTTCCACCCGGATTGCATTCCGGGCAAACGGGTTCTTCTCGGCGTGAGCTCTCCCAGAATCCGCATAGGCCATAGCCTAAATCGGTTTAATACGATTCGCACGAGTCGGTCGGGACGTCGGACAGGCCACCGCGCCCGTCTGGTATGCCCCACCTCAGTGCCAGAAACGGACAGAAAAAGGTGGACGCAGATCACGCAAGAAGTGCTACGATACGCGAAGTAGCACCTGTTTGTGAGCTTGTTCGCACCGGTTCTCAAATGTCTGCTCACGTTGTTGGCGTAATCGGATTCCCTGTCCGCTCGGCCGACCATAAGTCCGCTGCCACGGCGAATCTCAGTCTCAAGGTCACTCTCCCCAAGAGTTTTGTTTCTGGCCGAAACTCGAACCCAGCCAATCTCCTGGAAATTCGACAGGTTCGTGGATTTCGGACTGCCGATTTGTTCCAGGAAAACTTGCTCTCCCAGAACTGCCGCACGCCGGAGGAAAATGTCATGAAGAGTTCAAGGTTACTGCAAGTCGCAATGGCGATTGTGATGTGCTACCTGATGTTCACACCCGCTGCCCAGGCGCAGTATCGCGGTTCCCTCCGCGGAACCGTGAGTGATCCCCAAGGCGCGGTGGTTCCTGACGCGACCGTGACTCTGGTGAACAAGGACACGAACAATACGATGGTAGCTATCTCCGACGACAACGGCATTTATACATTCAACGCGCTGCCGCCGGCGCCATACCGGCTCACCGTCGATCATCCGGGATTTAAGAAGCAGGTGCTGGAGAATGTAAAGATCATTCCCGAGCAGCTCAATTCGCTGAATCTGCAACTGGTGGTGGGCGAGGTGGATCAGACGGTGACGGTGTCGAGCACAACTGAGGCGTTGGACACGGAAACGGCCACCATCAGCGGCACGATCTCCAGCAACCAGATCCAGCACATGCCGTCGTTCAACCGCGACGTCTTTCAGTTGGCACAACTGACGCCGGGAGTTTTCGGAGATGCCTCGCAGCAAGGCGGGGGGGGGGCCTACAGTTTGCCTGGAACCCAAGGACCGGGCGGGAACGGTGGAGGTTCGGGCGGAATTTTTCAGACGGAGAACGGTCCGCAGGTTAACACGGCCGGTGGCCAGTATCAGACCAACGGCATCTCGGTTGACGGAATCAGCACGGTCAGCGCGGTGTGGGGAGGCACGTCGGTGATCACCCCCAGCGAAGACTCGGTAGACAATTTGAAGGTTGTCTCCAACAGCTACGATGCGGAATTCGGCCGGTTCAGCGGCGCGCAGATCCAGGTCAGCACGAAGAGCGGCACCAATGAACTGCACGGCAGTGCCTTCTTCAAGGCATCACGGCCGGGACTGAATGCCTACCAGCGCTGGAACGGCGTCGGTTCCACCAACCCGGGCACACCGGCACAGCGTGGCCTGAACCGTGATGAGAACCGATTCAACCAATACGGGGGCAGTCTGGGCGGACCACTCTGGAAAAACAAGATATTCGCCTTCTTCAACTGGGAGACTAGCCCGCTTTCGGCCTCTACTACGTCTCAAAACTGGTATACGACTTCGCAGTTTAGTGGCTCGGCCGCGACGCCGGGTAGCATTGCGGCAACGTACCTTTCGTTTCCGGGGAGCGGGGTTGCAGCGACTGGGATTATTCAGCGTACCTGCGCCTCCGCTGGGTTGCAGGAGGGGGTGAACTGCAACA
>JADGNR010000311.1 GCA_017883415.1 Bryobacteraceae bacterium
CCCCCGCTGCGCCACCCCCGGCCTCCTGGAGCGCGGCTCCCTCGATTGCACCCCCGGCTGCGCCCGAAGCCCCGGCCGCGCAGCCGGGCGGGTTCACGCGCATGTTCGGGAGCGGGCCCGGTGCCGCACCCCCGGCTGCGCCACCCGCTCGACCGGGCGGCGGCGGCGCCACGCAGGCTTTCTCCGTGCCGGCTGTTCCGCCGTCCGCCCCCGCATCATCGCAGGGACCGAGCGAGTACACGCAAATGATGTCCGCTCCCGCGGGGCTGTTCGCGCCGCCATCGGCGCCGCCCGCGCCACAGCCCCCGCCTGCCCGTGTGGGGCTGAACCTGCCGCCGATGCCGCAGGCCAATATCCCTCAGCCTCCGCAGTTCGCCGCGCCGCAGGCGCCGGCGTTCGCCGTGCCGCGGCCGCCGATGCCGCAGCCGCCGGCGCCGGTGAAGGCACCTCCGGCAAACGCCTTGTTGACGGCCATCTTCTGCCTGCTCTCGTTTCTTCTGGGAGCGCTGGTTATGTTTCTGCTGCGGCGTTAAGAACCGAGGACACCGTTCCATGCTCACGCCGCTTCCGGCCGATCCGCAGCCGCTTCGCGAGTTTTTCGACGAAGCCAACTACACGCACGAACAGTTCCGGCGCAACCCCACGCTGCGGGACCTTCCTTCGCGCCGTCTCGGCAACCTGCCTGTTCTCCTGGAACGCACCAGCCAACCCACCGCTCTGCACACGCTGATCCGCTGGTTCTTCCTGGGCCTCCCGCTCGAGACCAAGTCCTATGAAGGCCTGGTACCGCCGGCCATCGTCTCCTTCCTGACCGGCTGCGGCATGCTGGTGCGCGACGGAGACCGGCTGTCGCCCACCGTCATGTTGACCCCGTGCGACGGTTTCCTTTTCGCCGCCGATCCGGCCTCGCGCCTGGAGTCGCCGGAGGCCTCCGATATGGTCTTGTGGCCCAACCCCTCCACGCGGCTCTTGCAGATGTTCACCATGCGGCGGCCCGCGCAGGCCATGCTCGACCTGGGCGCGGGGTGCGGCATTCAAGGCATCCTGGCCGCGGCACACAGCCGGCAGGTGGTGGCCACGGATTTGAATCCGCGCGCCACCCAATTCGCCGCCTTTAATGCCTGGCTCAACGGCGTGCGCAATGTCGAGTGCCTTACCGGCGATACCTTCGAACCGGTTACGGGCCGCGCATTCGATCTGATTACGGCCAACCCGCCTTTTTTTGTGACGCCGTCCTCGGACCAGATGTACTGCGAAAACAGCATGGAACTGGACGATTACTGCCGGCGGCTGGTGGGCGAGGCGCCGCGCCATCTGGTCGACAACGGTTACCTGCAGATGACCTTCGAATGGGTGCAAGTGCGCGGGCAAGCCTGGCAGGACCGGCTCGCCGGGTGGCTCGAAAACACGGGATGCGATGGCTGGGTGCTCCGCAGCTATGCCCGCGAAGCGGCTTCCTACGCCGAGGAGCGAATCGGAAGGATGATGCCGTGGTCGAAGGAGTCGGCTGCGACGAGGTTCGACGAGTGGATGGCGTACTATCGCGCCCGCCAGGTGGAGGAGGTCCACGGCGGCCTCCTGGCCCTGCGGCGGCGCGAAGGCCGGAACTGGGTGCGCATCGAAGAGGTCGCCTCGCTGGACCTGACCGAGCCCTTCGGCGATGCCGTACTGGAACTGTTCGCCAGCCAGGACGTGCTGGAGACGGACCGCTCGCGCGAACAGATGCTGCGGTGGAAGCCGAAACTGCCGCCCGAAGCGCGGCTCGAACAACAATTGCATGTGGCCGGCGGCGAATGGGTGCCGGCCGCGGCGAAACTCGTACGGCCCATGGGCCTGCCGGCGTCGCTTGCGCTCGAGCCCGACGTTGCCGATTTCCTCAAGAATTGCGATGGGAGCCGCACATTGTACGAATTGTCACAGCAGCTCGCCGGGCGCCTCAAAATCGACCCGGAGCATGTGCAGGAGCAGTGCTGCGCGGTGGTACGAAAGTTGGTGGAGCGCCGGCTGTTGCTGGTACTCCCCACGGAGAACGGTGCTTGACGAAACAAGTTGTGCGTCATATAGTGTCTTCACCGGACAATTCCCAGGAGGGTTTTTTGGATGGCTAGAGAAAGTACGCAGCACAAGTTGGATCGGGTTCGCGCTCCCCGCGTTCAGATCACCTATGACGTCGAAGTCGGCGGCGCGATCGAGTTGAAGGAGCTTCCTTTTGTAGTCGGGGTGCTGGGAGACTTTACCGGCCAGCCCGAACAGCCGCTGCCCAGGCTGAAAGAGCGAAAGTTCGTGGAAGTCAATCCGGACAATTTCGACACCGTTCTGGAAGGCATGAAACCGCACCTTTCTTTCGCCGTGGAAAACAAGCTCAGCGAGGAACCGGAAGCGGCCAATCTGAAAGTGGACCTGCATTTCAAGAAGATGGAAGACTTCGAGCCCCAGAACGTGGCCCGGCAGGTGAAACCCCTGAAGGAATTGCTCGATCTGAGAACGCGGCTATCCGATTTGCGCGGCAGCCTGCAAGGCAACGATAAGTTGGAAGAGTTGCTGCTGGAGAGCGTGGGCAACACGGAGAAGTTGGAGAAGTTGAAGGGCGAGATAGCCAAGGGAAAGGGAGGCGACTCCAATGGCTGATCCACAAAGCGCGGCGGCGCCGACCGCGGGGCAGGAGCAGGTCCAGGAAAAAGGGCTGCTCGATCAAATCGTCGAGGAAGGCCGTTTCGGAATCGAACCCGCCTCGCGGGAACGCGGCAAGAACCTGGTCAAGGAATTCGTAGCGCAGGTCCTGGATGGGTCCATGACCATTGCGCGCGATGCGGAGATGATGATCAACGCCCGCATCGCGCAGATCGATCATCTGGTCTCGCTCCAGTTGAACGTGATCATGCACCAGCCCGCATTCCAGAAGCTGGAGGCGACCTGGAGGGGCGTCAAATACCTGATGGACCAGAGCGAGACCGGGACCATGCTGAAGATCCGGATCCTGAACTGCAGCAAGAAGGAACTGCTCAAGGATCTGCAGCGCGCCCCCGAATTCGACCAGAGCGCCATGTTCAAGAAAGTCTACGAGGAAGAGTACGGGGTCTTCGGAGGCGCACCGTTCGGCGCGTTGGTGGGGGACTACGAGTTTGGCAGGCACCCCGAAGATATCGAGTTGCTGGAGCAGATTTCGCACGTGGCTGCCGCCGCTCACGCCCCGTTCGTGACCGCGACCTCGTCGGACATGTTGAATCTTCCGAGCTGGACCAGCCTGGATGCGCCGCGCGACCTGGCCAAGATCTTCGACACCACCGAATACGCCAAGTGGAAGAGCTTCCGGCAGTCGGAGGATTCCCGCTATGTGGCCATGTGCCTGCCCCGGGTGCTGGGCCGCCTGCCGTACGGGAAAGACACCAAGCCGGTGGAAGATTTCAATTACGAAGAGCACGTGGACGGGAGCGATCATTCCAAGTACTTATGGATGAATGCCGCTTTCGCCCTGGCCTCGCGCATGACCAATTCGTTCTCGCAGTTCGGCATGTGCGTCGCCATGCGGGGCGTGGAAGGCGGCGGCCTGGTGGACGGGCTCCCGGTCCACAATTTCTATACCGACGAAGGCGACGTGGCCATGAAGTGCCCCACCGAAGTGCCCGTCACCGATCGCCGGGAGAAGGAGTTGGCCGACCTGGGGTTCGTGCCGCTGGTGCACTGCAAGGATACCGACTACGCCGCGTATTTCAGCGTGCAGTCGGCGCAGAAGCCAAAGCTGTATGACACCGACTCGGCCAACGCCAATGCGCGTCTGTCCACGCAAATCCCCTACATCATGGCCGTTTCCCGTTTCGCGCACTACCTGAAAGCCATGATGCGGGACAAGATCGGCAGTTTCATGTCGCGCGCCGACGCCGAGATTTTCCTGAACCGGTGGATTACGCGTTACGTGATACCGGACGATACGGCATCGCCGCAGATGAAGGCCCGGTGCCCGCTGCGCGAAGCCCGCGTGGATGTGTCGGAAGTTCCCGGGAAGCCGGGCGTGTATCGGGCCGTCGCGTTCCTGAGACCTCACTTCCAGTTGGAGGAGTTGACGGTTTCGTTGCGCCTGGTGGCCGACCTGCCGGCGCCGGCGAAGTAAGTTCGCCTGCGGCCGATACGTTCTCGGAATCGAGTTTGTTTAGAAACTAAAAGGAGGAAACTGTGGCGGTAAATGCATATTTGTTCATTGAAGGCGTCGAAGGTCCCAGTACCAGCAAGCCGAAACACATAGACGTTCTGTCGTTCAGTTGGGGCGTCTCCCAAACCGCGGTGTATGGCGCCGGCGCTTCCGGCAAGGAAGCCAAGGCGGGACGGGCGGATTTTTCGAACCTGTCCATCATGAAGGTCTTGGATAAGACCACCCCCCTGCTAGCCGACCATTGCGCGTCGGGCGACATCCTCAAGAAGGTAGAGCTGCTCTACGACAAACCGGTCGGCGACAAGCAGCAGGACTATTTCCGCATCTACCTGAAAGACGCGCTGATCACTTCGGTGCAGTTGTCGGGCAGCAACGAGAATCCCAGCGAATCGATCAGTTTTGCTTTCCAGGCTGTGGAGATCGCCTATCGTCCGGAGGACGACACCGGGAAGCTCGAAGCCGCCATCCGCAAGGGTTACGACCTGGAGCTGCTGACCGCCGATTTCGCCGCGCCCAAGAATCTCGAGTAAGGCCACATGAAAGCCAAGGAACTTCTCGAGGCCGGGAAGGTCCGGGATGCGGAGAAGGCGCTCAGCGCCTATCTCCGCGACAACCCCACCGACGTCGCGCACCGGACCTTTCTGTTCGAGCTTCTCTGCTTCTCCGGGCAATACGACCGCGCCGAGAAGCAGTTGGGCGTGCTGGCCAAGGGCAGCCACGAAGCCGAAATGGGCGCGGTCCTCTATTACTCCGCGCTGCACGCGGAAAGAACTCGTCACGAGATGTTTCAGAAGCAGGAGTTCCCCAAAGCCGCCGCCGCCCCGTCTCCGCCCGGCACGCTGAACGGCAAGCGCTTCGAATCCATCCGCGATGCCGACCCGGAAGTGGGGCCTCGCCTGGAACTGTACGCCGCCGGGGCGTATCTCTGGATTCCCTTCGAGCACATCGCCTCGGTACAGATCGCGCCTCCGCGCACCTTGCGGGATACGCTCTGGACGCCGGCATTCGTTTTGACCGGCCCGAGCTTCCACGGAACCGACATCGGGCAGGTGCTGATTCCCGCGATCTATCCGTTCTCCTGGAAATCCATCGACGAATCGATCTGGCTGGGCCGGGCCACGGAGTGGGTGACGGATGACGAAGGCCACGATTTCCCGGTGGGGCAGAAGACGTTTGTAGTGGATGGCGAGGAAGTACCGCTGCTGGAGATCCGGTCGCTGGAGTTCGCTCCCCATGCCACTGCGTGAAGACCTTCTCAATCCTATTCCCGGCGACAATCCCAGCGGCCAGAATTTACGGTACGCTCCGGTCTACGACAAGATCAAAGAAGCGCGCCGCGAAGACGACGAGCTCGCCCAGGGCGCCTGGCAGTACGAGCGTAAAGTCGCGGACTTCGCCCAGGTGTCCAAACTCACCCAGGAGGTCATCGCCACCCAAAGCAAAGACCTGGAGCTCGCCGCGTGGTTGTGCGAAGCGCTGATCCGGCAGGATGGCATTCGCGGCCTGCGGGACGGCCTGGCTCTGTGCCAGGGCCTGCTGGAGAAGTTTTGGGACACGCTGTATCCCGAGCTGGAGGAGGGCGACGCCGAACTGCGCGCGGCGCCGCTCGATTGGATCGGCAGCAAACTGATTGTCCCCATCAAGAGCGTGCCGCTCTGCCGCGACGGTTTCCATTTCATCCTGTACAAAGATTCGCGGACGGTGGGCTATGAGGACCAGGCCACCAGCAAGGATCAGAAGGCCGCCCGCGAAAAGGCCCTGAAAGAGGGCAAGCTGGCGCCGGAAATCTTCGATAAATCGTTCGTGGAGACTCCCAAGGCCTTCTACGGCGAACTGGAGAAGCAGTTTGACGCCAGCCTGGAGAGTTTGCGCACGCTCGACGAAACGTGCCAGGAGAAGTTCGCCTCGGCCGCGCCGTCGTTTGGCCGCCTGAAGGACGGGCTGGTCGAGGTCCGGCAGGTGGTACACACTCTGCTCCAGAAAAAGCGCGAGACCGAGCCCGATCCGGTGGAAGAGAAGCAGGCGGAGCAGCCGGCAGACGCGGCGGAGGCCGAAGCGGCGGAAGGGGCAGTGGCGCCGGGCGGCGCGCTCCCCGGAATCGAGGCGGGCATCGCCGGGCGTGTATCCACCGAACCGGTCGAGCGCCGCGAGGCGATTGCGAGCGTGGTGGCGGCGGCCGCGGTTCTCCGCCGGCGGGACCCGTTCAGCCCGGCGCCGTATTTGATGCTGCGCGGACTCCGTTGGGGCGAGTTGCGCGGCTCCGCCGACCCCATCATCCTGGAAGCGCCCCCCAGCGATCTGCGCCAGCAGATCAAGAGCCTGGCCATGCGCAATAAATGGAAGGAACTGCTCGATCTGGCGGAGCAGATCATGGCGCTGCCGTGCAGCCGGGCGTGGCTCGATCTGCAGCGCTTCGTGGTGGAGGCGTGCGCCGCGCTGGGGAACAGCTACGACGCCATTGCCATCGCCATCCGCTCCGAGCTCCGCACCTTGTTGCGCGATCTGCCGCATCTGATGGAGGCCACGCTGACCGACGATACGCCCGCGGCCAACCGGGAGACGCAGGCGTGGCTGGGAGAACTGCTGGGGGAGCCCGCCAATGCTCCTCCGCTCCCCGGCGCCCCGAACGGACCGGCGCCCGGCCACTCCCAGGCTCCAGGCTGGCAAAAAAGCTTCGTCGATGCCAACGCCCTCTCGCTCGAGGCCATGCGCACGGGCCAGGCGCAAAAGGCGGTCGAAATCCTGCAACGGGAAGTGGAACGGCAGCGCAGCGGGCGGGGCCGTTTCCAGCGCAAACTGCAGTTGGCGCAGGTCTGGATCGCCGCCGGCAAGGACGCCATTGCCCAGCCG
>JADGNR010000598.1 GCA_017883415.1 Bryobacteraceae bacterium
CGCCCGCACCTGCACCGCCGCCCGCACCGGCACCGCCGCCCGCACCGGCACCGCCGCCGGCGGCCGTGGCCAGCGGCGGATCGGAGCGCATATTCCACATCGTCCGATTCACTGCCCCCGCTTCCGCGCGCGCCGTCGCCGCGTGTACTTTGTTCCCCGCCTTGTCGGTCACCGCGATCTGCACCGGGCCCGCGGCCTTGGTGTAGTACTGGAGCAGCATGCCCTGCTGCGGATTCGGAGCGACAAATTCCTTGCCCCCCGTAAAGGCCTTATAGTTGGCGATGCGCCACTCGGTGCCCGGGAGGCTGTCGAAAATCTTCAGGTCGGTGGTGAGGACCGTATCCTCCATCTGTTCGAGCGGGAGGATGTTGTCCATGATGTACAGCGAGCGGCCGTGTGTGGCCACAATCAGATCGTGATCGCGCGGATGAATCTGCAGATCGAATACCGGAGTGACCGGCAGCCCATTCTTCAACCGCTCCCAGTTCTGGCCGCGATTGAACGAAACGAACAGGCCGAACTCGGTGCCGGAGAACAGCAGGTTCGGATTCACCGGATCTTCGCGCACCACGTGCACCGTGCCCGCTTCCGGCGGAATGCCGCTCGAGATCTTCGACCAGGAGTCGCCGTAATTCTTGGTCATGTAGAGGTAGACGCCGAAATCCTGGCTGCGATGATTGTCAAACGCCAGATAGGCGGCGCCTTCTTCCTTATACGACGCCTCGATGCGGCTGACATACCCGCCCTTCGGCGCCCCGGGAATTTTGCCCACCACGTTGTTCCACGTCTTGCCGCCGTCGCGCGACAGTTGCACGTTGCCGTCATCGGTGCCCGCCCACAGCACGCCGGCCTTGACCGGGGACTCCGCGATGGCCGTGATGCAGGGCCACGCGACCACCCCGTCATGCATCGAAAGGGTGGTCTTGCGATCCGGAGTCTTGCCCAGGATCGGCAGCTTGTCGCGCTCCTGTCCGGTGGTCAGATCCTTGTTGCCCAAGCGCTCCCAGGTGTCGCCGCGATCGGTCGATTTGAACAGGTAGTTCCCGCCATAGTACAGCGTGTGGCTGTCGTGCGCCGAAATGATCAGCGGCGAATTCCACTGGAACCGGTAGCGCGGCGCCTTGTCGTCGTCCTCCTGCGGCCGGATCGATTTCCCCACGCTCGACGCCAGATCGCGCCGCGACAGATTGCCGTCCTGCGATTCGGCATAGACCGTGTTGGCGTCCTTCGGGTCGATGCGCGCGTGGAAGCCATCGCCGCCCGAGATCTGAATCCAATCGAAATTGCCGACGCCGCGCGCCACCAGCGAGGCGGTCGGGCCGCACCACGTATTGTTGTCCTGCAGGCCGCCGCACACGTGATACGGCTGCTGGAAATCGTAGGTCACTTCGTAAAACTGCCCGATCGGGAAATTGTTGACGAAATCCCAGCTCCGGCCGCTGTCCCAACTGATCGTGAGCCCCCCGTCGGAGCCGGCCAGGATGTGGTCCCCGTTGGCCGGGTCGATCCAGAAGCCATGGAAATCGCTGTGAATTCCCGCCCCGCGCGCGGTTGTGAACGTCTTGCCGCCGTCTTCGGACATGTACAGCGGCGCGCCCAGCACCCACACCTTGTTCTCGTTGTTCGGGTCCACGCGCACCTGGCTGTAGTAGGACGGCCGCGGATTGGTGCCGCTCATCTTGCTGAACGTCGCGCCCTGGTCGTCGGACCGGTAGATGCCGCCCTCGGTGGCGTGTTGCACCAGCACGTAGACGATATTCGGATTCTTGCGGAAGATGTCGATCGCGCAGCGGCCCATATCGCCAGTCGACGGCAAGCCCTTCGTGAGCTTCGTCCAGTGCGCGCCGCCGTCGATGGTGCGATAGATTCCGCCCGCCGGCCCGCCGCCGCTGAAGCCGAACGCCGTCCGCCGCCGCTCGTACGCCGCCGCGTACACGATGTTGGGACTCTGCGGATCGATGGCCACATCGGAGACGCCGGTGTCGTCGTTGAGGAACAAGGCCAGCGTCCAGGTGGCGCCGCCGTCGGTCGTCTTATAGACGCCCCGCTCTTTGTTCGGCCCCCACAGATCGCCCAGCGCCGCCACAAACGCGGTGTTGGGGTCCGTCGGATGCACGGCAATGCGGCCGATATGGTGCGTCTCTTTCAGCCCAAGCGCCTGCCACGTCTTGCCGGCATCCATGGATTTGAAGACGCCGGCGCCCCACGACGAACTTTGCCGGTTGTTCGGCTCGCCCGTGCCCACGTACAGGATCGATGGATTCGACGGCGCCAGGGCCAGATCGCCGATCGAGGGATTCGGTTGATCGTCGAAAATCGGCGTCCAGGTCACGCCGCCATTGACCGTCTTGAAAATGCCGCCGGCCGCCGTCCCCACGTAAACAATACGCGGGTCCGATTCGACCACCGCGAAATCGTCGATGCGTCCGCCCATCACGGCCGGACCGATCGAGCGGAATTTCAGATTCTTTAAAGCGGCTTCATGCGAAGCTTGCCCGAACGCACTCCCGCCGAACAGCGAGAGCGCGAGGACACCGGTGAAGACACGTATGCGCGTGAGGTTGGCTGCATTCATAAGCTCTATTCCCGAGGTCGTTTATTGTATCGTACAATACACCGCCTGGACCATTGCCTCCTCCAGGCCCGACCGTCCGGGTGCCGCGTGCGGCGCGGCGCCGGTGGCGCGGGAGGCGGGGGAGGCGCGGTGGCACAGGTGGCGCGGTGGCACGGGTGGCGCGCGGCCGCGGGTTGACGCGGCGACGTGGGAGCGCGGGGGGCGCGGTGGCAGG
>JADGNR010000599.1 GCA_017883415.1 Bryobacteraceae bacterium
GGCGGCGATTGCCGTGGCCGTGCGCGCGGGCTAGATGCCAGACCCGCTTCAGCATTGCTGCCTCAACGTTCCCCGATTTCCCGCCGCTTTCGCCCGGCACGGAACCAATCCACCCTCAGCGGTATCCTAAGACCAATGCTGTCTGACATCCGATACGCCCTTCGCACCCTCCGTCAGAGCCAGGGCTTTACCGCCGCCGCCCTCCTCGCGCTTGCTCTTGGGATTGGGGCCAATACGGCCATGTTCAGCGTGGTCTACTCCGTCCTCTTGAAGCCGCTCCCCTACCGCGAGCCCGATCAGCTCACCTGGATCACCCTGAACAACAAGCTCTTCAAGGCCGAAATGGTCACCGGCCGCGATTTCCTCGATTGGCGCGACCAAAGCACCTCCTTCGATCCCCTGGTCGCCTGCGACGCCAGCGACGAAACCATCACCGGCATCCCCGAGCCTTTCGATATCCGCACCGCCAGCTTCTCCGAACCCCTCGGCCGGATTTTCGGAGTCCAGCCCGCCCTGGGCCGCGATTTTCTCCCCGGGGAACTCCAGCCCAATGCCGCTTCGAATCCCGCCATCATCAGCAACGCCTTCTTCCACCGCTATTTTCATGGCGACCGCGCCGCACTCGGCACCAAACTCGATCTCGATGACGAGCCCTTCACCGTCGTCGGTGTACTCCCCGCCGATTTCCGGCTGGCGTTACCCGGCCCCTCCGGTCGCCAGACGGAAGCCGAAGCCATCGTTCCGCTGGCGGTCGATCCCGCGACGCAGCACCGCTCCGGTGGCGGCATAATCATCGTGCAGGTCATCGGCCGCCGCAAGCCGGGCGTTTCTCTCGCCAACGCCCGCGCCGAAATGGCCGCCATTCAGGCCCATCTGCCCAAGTCGGGCCCCTCCCACGTGGAACTCGTGGTCGAGTCCCTCCGCGATCGCGTGCTCGGGAGCACCACTCGCTCCCTGCTGATCCTCTTGGGTGCGGTTGCTTTCGTGCTTTTGATCGCCTGCGCCAACGTAGCCAACCTGCTACTGGTTCGCGCTGCCGGCCGGGTGCGCGAGATCGCCGTCCGCCTGGCGCTGGGAGCCGGCCGAGCTCGCCTCATCCGGCAAGCCCTCGCCGAAAGCATCGTTCTGGCAATCGGAGGAGGCGCCGCGGGACTGCTCGTCGCCTCCTGGACCCTTCGGCTCATTGTCCACTGGAGTGTGGTCACGGTGCCGCGCCTCAAGGATGCGAAGCTCGATCCCACCGTCCTGATCTTCGCCTTCGCGCTGTCGGCGTTTACCGGAATTCTCTTCGGAATCGTTCCCGCCTTCGCCGCTGCCCGCACCAATATCAACTGGGCACTGAAGTCCGCCGGGCCGCAGTCCGGACGCCGCCGCCTGGGCGGTCTGCTGGTGGTCGCCGAAGTCGCCCTCTCGCTCGTACTCCTGGCCGGCGCGGGGCTGATGGTGAAAAGTTTGTGGCTTATGCACGCCTCCGCATCCGCTGCTGCTCCGGAGCGCGTCCTCACTGCTACGCTGCAGATCGAAAACCCGCGGGCGAACGCCCGCAGCCAGTCCGCGACGTTCGTCTCCGATTTCGCCTCCCGACTGGAATCGCTGCCCGACGTCCGCGCCGCCAGCTTCGGTGGCGCCTCCGGCAGGTTCACGGCCCGGCTCGAAAACTGGCCCGAACACGCTGTCGGCCAATTTGTCGCAAGCGATATCTTCGATGTGGGCCCTCATTTTTTTGCCGCCGCCGGCATCCGTCTGGTGCATGGCCGTCTCCTCACGGAGAACGACGGCCCCGGTTCGCCGCCGGTCATGGTGATCAATGAAGCACTAGCCCGCCGCTTCGTGCCCACCTATCCGCGCGAAAGTCCCATCGGACTCCGCGTCCCCATGCCCTACGGGCTGGCCGACCGGCGCACTGCGATCACCATAGTGGGCGTCGTGGCCGAATACCGCCGGCGGCTCGATGCTCCGGTCGAGCCCCAGATGTTCCGACCGGTCGCCCAGACCTGGCTGCCCCTTCGCGGTGTCCAAATCATGGTGCGCGCCAATTCCGATCCTGCCGCTCTGATCGGCGCCATCCGCACCGTCGGCCGCCGCGAGGGCATCGCGCTCCTCAACCCGCAAACTCTGGCCGACCGCCTGGACGACACCATCGCCCCGCGCCGCTTCGAAATGACGCTGCTCATCGCGTTCGCTTCGCTGGCGCTGCTGCTCGCCCTGGTCGGCATCTACGGCGTGGTTTCCCACATGGTGGCGCAGCGCACGCGCGAAATCGGAGTGCGGGTCGCGCTCGGTGCGCAACGGTCGGACGTCATCCGCCTGGTGCTGGGTGGGGGATTGAGCCTTGTCTGCGCCGGAGTCGTCCTCGGACTCGCGGCCTCCCTGGGACTCACACGCGTGATGGAATCCTTCCTCTACGGCGTGAAACCGACCGACGCCCTCACCTTCGCCGCCGCCTCCGTGCTGTTGGTGGCCGTCGCTGCCCTGGCCGCCTGGATCCCGGCCCGCCGCGCGGCGGGAGTCGACCCGCTCATTGCTTTGCGCTACGAGTGACGAACTTCGTCAGGTCTGCCCTGGCGGCCTTGATGTCGGGTCCCCGGCCAAAACGGTCGCTCAATGGCATCCAGACAATGAATCGCCAGCAGCGCGAAGCGCCTGCGCCACTTACATACCGTCGGGATGGAGGCACCCGTATCGCGCGCTACTTGCTGAATTTCCTTTCCATCCAAGCGGGCCAAAATGATTCGGGCGCGGTCTCCAACGACCCAAGAAGAAAACAGGCACAATTCTGTGCCTGTTTG
>JADGNR010000062.1 GCA_017883415.1 Bryobacteraceae bacterium
ACCAGGACTTCGGGCGCCATCACGCCCCGGCCGCGGCCGCATGCACGGCTTCAGTCAGCGCCTCTTCCAGCGCGTCTACGCTTTCGTTGAGCGCGTCTTCGGTAATCACCAGGGGAGGACAGATCTTCACCGTCGCATGGCCGTAGCCCACCGGTGCGAACATCAGGACGCCCTTTTCCATAGCGCGGCGCACGATGTCAAAGGCCAGGCCCGCGTCCGGTTCATGCGACCCCTGCGCCACGCAGGCCAGTCCGGCCACGAGCCCCTTTCCGGCCACGCAGCCGATCCGCGGGCAACGCGCCGCCAGGGCGTCGAGCCGGCGATGCAGGAGGGCGCCGGTCTCGGCCGCCCGCTCCGCCAGCCGCTCGCGCACGACGATGTCGATCGAGGCCAGCGCCGCCGCGCAACAGAGCGGATTGCCGGCATGGCTCGAAGTCATACTCAGCGGCGGATACAGGTCCAAGACATCCGGCCGCCCGGCCACGGCCGCCAGCGGCAGCGAACTGGAGATTCCTTTGCCGAAAACGGCCAGATCGGGCGTCACACCATAGTGCTCGAAGCCCCACAGGCGGCCGGTGCGGCCGAAGCCCGCCTGAATCTCGTCCATGACCAGCAGCGCCTTGTGGCCCGTCGCCCATTGCCGGAGCGCCTGCATGTACCTCGGCGGGGCGAACGCGGCGCTTCCGCCCTGGTAGGTCTCCAGGATCACGCCCGCCACGTTGGCCGGCTCGATGCCGTGTTCGCGCAGCGTGCGCTCAAACAGGTCGAACGAGGTGTCGCGCGTGCGGAAGCCATCGGGAAATGGAACCTGCACGAAACCCGGATCGGGGTTGACGATCCACTCCTTCAACTCCGGGATGCCGCCGGCCAACTGCGCGCCCAGGGTGCGGCCGTGAAACGCGTTCTCGAAGGAGACGATCACGTGCTTGGACCGGCCGCCCGTGCGCACGCCAAAGGTCCGGCACAATTTGATGGCGCACTCCACGGCTTCCGATCCCGTGGTAAAGAGAAAGATCTTCCGCAAGGGCTCGGGGAGGAGGGAGGCCAGGCGTTCCACCAGGCGCGCCCGCGGCTCGTTGGCGAACGAGAAGCTGGTCAGCAGTTGCTCGTCCGCCTGCCGCTCGATGGCGGCGACGATCTCCGGGCGGCCGTGTCCGGCGTTGGCGATAAGCACGCCGGAGGACCAGTCGATCCACTGATTGCCCCAGGCGTCGTAGACCTGAAAGCCCTCCGCGCGATGCCACACCACGGGCGGCTGCCCGCGCATGGCGCGCGGTTCATGCTGGTGGAGTTTCTCGAGAACCGGGATCGATTCCGGAACTGGGAGTTCCGTCACGATTCGCCGGTACCGCGTCTCAATCCGCGCCACCGGACGCGGAATCAAGGTAAATTCTGCTGCCATGCCGATTCAGCGCGCCTCCCGGTCCGTTATCATTTTGAGTATGGCATGTGTGGGAAGTCTCGCTGCCCTCTTACTGTCTCTGTGGACCGCGGTGGCCGCCGCCCAAGGCCAGCCGCCCTCGCCGCCGCAGGCCGCCGCGGCGCCGGCCGGCGGTTACGTGGGCAGCAACGTCTGTAAGACCTGCCACGCCGATGTGTGGCTCAATTTCTACAAGAATCCGCACTACAAGAGCATCGCCTCCGGCAAGGAAGCGCCCGAGCGCACCGGATGCGAGGGCTGCCACGGGCCGGGGGAGAAGCACGTGGCGGCGGGCGGCGGCAAGGACACCATTCCGCGCGCCTTCTCGCTGATGGAGCCGAAGCGGGTGCTCGACACCTGCCTCGGCTGTCACGCCCGCGATTTCGAAAAGGCCAACATCCGCCGCTCGGAGCACACCCTCAACGATATCGCCTGCACCAGTTGCCACTCCATCCACCATTCCCCCGTGCCGAAATTTCTGCTCGCCAGGAAACAGAACGAGCTGTGCTACTCCTGCCACGCGCCCATTCGCGCGCAATTCGAGATGCCCTCCAAGCACCGCGTGAACGAAGGCTTCGTGGAATGCTCGGACTGTCACAATCCGCACGGATCGTTCGCCGCCACGTGGGGCATGGGGCAGCGCGGGCACATGGTGGACCAGGCGCTCGCCAACGAAACCCCGTGCCTGAAGTGCCACGTGGACAAGCGCGGGCCCTTCGTCTACGAGCATCCGTCGGTGCGCGTGGAAGGCTGCCAGGCCTGCCACCGGCCGCACGGTTCCATGAACGCCAAACTGCTCACCCGGCCGGTGGTATTCACCTTGTGCCTCGAGTGCCACAACGGAGGCGGCACCGGGACGCGCACCAGGGGCGTCGACATACAGACCGCCCGGCACAACCTGCTCGATCCCAAATTTCAGAAGTGCACCACCTGTCATGTGCGCATTCACGGATCGAGCAACGACCAGTACTTCCTGAGGTGACCCTGCCATGCTGACGCGATTCTGCCTGATCTTCGCGGTCCTGGGCGCGCTCGAAGCGCAGCAGGTAGTAGCTCCGACGCCCGCCCAGGTGGGCTCGCCGCGCGGCGAGGACGTGGGCAATTTCAATGTGACCCAGTCGTTCGAGACCGGTTACCGCTTTCGCCTGGTCGGCGGCAATCTGGGCGAGTACCGCAGCGACGTGAATTACGGCAACGGGCTGCGGCTGCTGGGGAGCAGCCTTTCGGTGGATTCCAAGGACGGCCACGGCCACTTCTTCGACCAGATCCTGCTCAACACCGAGGGGCTCGGCAACGATCCCTACCAGTCGGCGGTGCTGCGCATCCAGAAAAACGGGCTCTACCGCTACGACATGACGTGGCGGCTGAACGATTACTTCAATCCCGGGTTGACCGTGGCCGGCGGCACGCACCTTGCGGACACCAGCCGCCGCTTGCAGGACCATGAGCTGACGCTGCTGCCGCTTTCGCCGATCCGCTTCCGCCTGGGCTACAGCCGCGATACCGAAAACGGTCCAGCCCTTTCCACGGCGCAGGAGTTCGACCCCAACGGCGCGGGCCTCCCCGTGTTCACCAACGTGCGCCGCCAATGGAACGAGTACCGCCTGGGCGCGGACGTGGATTTCGCCGGCTTCAAATTCACCGTGCTGCACCGCTGGGACTTCTTCAAGGACGATTCGCCCTTCACCCTGAGCGCTCCGGTGGCTTCGGGCGCCACCAACGATCTCACCGTGCTCCAGCAGTTCCAACGGTCGCAGCCGCTCCACGGCCGGAGCCCCGGCTGGCTGGGTAATCTTTTCACGAAGCGGCCGCGCTGGGGAGTGAACGCGCGCATGACCTACGTGGGCGCGCGCAACGATTTTGCGCTGAACGAATCGGCCTCCGGCATCGGCCAGTTCGGCAACGCCGCCACGCGCCAGATCACGGTGGGCGGCAGCGCCGCGCGTCCCGCAGTGGCTGGCGATCTCAGCCTCAGCCTGTATCCCACCGAGCGCCTGACCGTGGTCAATAACACCTCGGTGAGCAGCAACCGGATCGACGGCCAATCCACTTTGTCCGAGCTCAACACCGGGCTCGATCTGGGCACCACCATCCGGTTCCGTTATTTGGGCATTCGCACGCTGACCAACTCCACCGATGTGAACTACCGCGTCCGCGACTGGATCGGGTTCTACGCCGGATACCACTATGCCGACCGGCTGGTACGTACCGAGGAGGTCCCGTCGTTTACCGACCTGTCCGTAAACGCGGTCTACAACGTGACCAATATTCTGAATTCCGCGATCGTGGGCGTGCGCCTGCGCCCCTTCCGGCCATTCACCATCAACCTGGAGGGAGAAATCGGACGCACCAATCAACCGCTCACGCCCATCGCCGAGCGCAATTATCATTCGCTCGGCGGCCGCGCGGACTACCGCGTCAAGAAATTGCAGCTCTCCGCTTCGTATCACGAGATCTACGACGTGAATCCGAGTTTTTCGGTGTTCAGCTCGCATTCGCGCAATTACAGCGCCAACGCCTCGTGGGCGCCCGCCGCCTGGTTCTCCTTGGACGCCAGTTATACCAAAATGCACCTCGACAGCCAGTCGCTGCTGGCTTTTTTCGCCGGGGTGACGCGGCCGACATTGCAGGCCGGCTTCGGCTCGCTGTACCTGAGCAACATCCACGGCGTCAACCTGGGGACGCGCTTCGCCATCGGCCGGCGGGCGGATCTTTACCTGGGCTACAGCATTACTAAGGATACCGGCGATGGCCGCGCCACGGCTTCGCCCGCCGGCGTTACCGATCCCATCGCCACGCTGATCGACTCCGTGCAAACATTCCCGCTCGGGTATCAATCGCCGCTGGCCCGCCTTTCGGTGAAGATCGCACCCAAGATTCGCTGGAACGCCGGATGGCAGTTTTATAATTACGACGAGCGCTTCCAGTTGTTCGCGGCCTATCAGAATTTCCACGCGCACACCGGCTTTACCAGCGTGCTGTGGTCGTTCTAGTGGGGTAGGCCTCCTGGCCTGCCCCCGCGCAGTTCGTTCGGAAACATGAAGCCCACCCGGGACACACTCCTGGCCGCGTTGCTCGTGGCCGCCGCGCTGGTGCTGAATGCCGCGGGCCTGGCGCCGGAACTCCGCGCGGGCGTGAATTCCAACGACAACGCGCTGCATGCCGTCCTGGTGGAAGACATGGCGCAGGCCGTGCGAGACGGAGGGAATCCCCTGGATTTCTGGAGTCCGGAATGGTCCTCGGGATATCCCGTGGTCCGCACGTATCAGCCGCTGGCGCACGTCCTGGTGGTCCTGGCCTGGCTCGCCCTGGGGAAGACCGTCGCGCTGGTGACCGTGTTTGTGTGGGCACGCTACCTGGCCGTGGTTCTGCTGCCGCTGGGCTTCTTTGCGGCGGGGCGTTTGCTGGAATTGCCACCGGTCGCTTGCGCAGCTGGCGCGGTGCTCGCGCCGCTCATTGCGACCAAGGATTTATACGGCCTGGATTACAGCAGCTACGTTTCCATAGGCCACGGCTTGTTCCCGCAATCGGTGGCCGTGCTTCTGCTGCTCGCGACCATCGGTTTCGCCTTTCGCGCGCTGCGCCGCGGGCGGCACCTGGCCGTTACCGGAGTGCTGCTCGGCCTCACCTTTGTGTGCCACCTCATCTACGGATACATGGGCGCCTTGACCATCTGCCTGCTGGCGCTCCTGCCCGACCGCGAGGTGGCGCGCACGGTCCGCATCCGGCGAACCCTCTTCGTGGGACTCGTGGCGCTGATTCTGTCGGCGTTCGAGCTGGTGCCGCTGGCACTCGACGGCTCCATCATCAATCACAGCCGCCTGGAAGGCGATTGGAAATGGGACTCGGCCGGCGCCGGCACCATCTTGCAGATCCTGTTCACCGGCGAGATGCTCGACCACGGGCGCTTCCCGGTGCTCTCGCTGCTGGCCCTGGCCGGCGCGGCGATCATTCTGTGGGAACTGCGCCGCACCCGCCGCCTGGCCCCCGTGCAGACCTTTGTGATGGCGGGCGCCGTGCTCTGGATCCTGGTCTTCTTCGGGCGGCCGACGTGGGGGCCGCTCCTGTTTTTGCTGGGCATCTCATCGGACATGCATCTGCACCGTGTGATCGGCGGAGTGCAAATTTTCCTGGTCCTGCTGGCGGCCCTCGGGGCGGCCGCCGTGTGGCGCGAAGTGGCGCGGCGCTGGCACGCGCTCGCGGCCGCCGCCCTGGCGGCATTGCTGCTTTATCCGATGGTGCAGGAGCGCGCCGCGTACCTGGACCGGAACGGCATCGCGGTGCGCCAGACCGCGTCCGCGTTGGCCGCCAGCCAGCCGGCGGTGGACGCCGCGATCTCCCAGGCGATACCACGGGGCGGCCGCGTATACGCCGGGCTCTCCACCAACTGGGGAGCCCCGTTCCGCCTCGGCATCGCGCCCTGGTACGGGATCCTCAGCGCGCACCGCGTGCCCCAAATCGCCACGTATCACTCCATGGCGCTCCCCCACGATCTGGTGGCGCACTTTGACGAGTTGAATCCCGCCCAGTACCGTCTCTTCGCCGTGCGCACCGTGATGGCGCCGGCCGCGCAGAGCGCCGGTATGCCCGGTTTTCTCCGGCCGCGCGGGGCGACCGGAGGGGTCATGGTGCTCGACGGTCCTCCCGGCGCCGGCTACTTCGACATGGTGGATGTGGCCGCTGCCGTCGCGGCCGATCGCGATAATTTCGACGACGTCAACGACCGGTGGCTGCACAGCGGCTGGATGGAAAAGAAGGCGCACCTCTGGCTCGATTTCCACGGGGACGCGCCCGCCGCCCTGCCGCGGCTGCCCGCCCATGGCGCGATGCCTCCCCTGGCGTCCACCGCGGAGAGCCCCGGCGAGATCGAAAGCGAGCGGTTGGACGGAGAAACGTACCGGGCTGGTTGCGCGGTACTGCGCCCCAGCTATGTGCTCTTCAAGATGACGTGGCACCCGGCGTGGAAGGCGTACGTCGACGGCCGGCCCGCGCAGACGGCGATGCTGTCGCCGGGCTTCATCGGTGTGCCGGTCGCGGCCGGCCACCACCAGATCGCGCTCCGCTACGAACCCGGCAAATGGAAGCTGGCCCTGGCGGCTGCCGGAGTGCTGCTCGCCGTGCTGACGATCGCCGGCGAGCGGGTCGGCTTTAAGATGTTAACCGGCCGCTGACCGCTCTCCCAGCACCTCCTGGTCGCCCAGCGGCGCCAGGTGGTTCCATAGGCGGGCACGCGCGATCCGCCAGATGGTGCGGCGGTCGCAGAAATAATCCCCCACCGGGCCGGACGAGCGCGCAATCTCGTCGAGGACGCGCTCGGTCGAGCCTACCGTCGTGAAATTGCGAAGCTGAAACAGGAATCGGTTCCGGTCGAGCACCGCCTCGATCTCGTCCGGAGTGTAGTAGCGGCTGATGGTGGAGCGCTGGCGGTGATGCGCCACCGAAGCCGGGCAGAAAATCGAGCGGTAGCCCAGCTTGCGCGCCCGCCAACCCCACTCCACGTCCTCCCAATAAAACGGATGGTACGCCGCGGCGTCCAGGAAGGAAGCGAGCAGGCGCGTCTGGAACAGGGAAGCACCGCCGCCCGCGTAAAAAGTGTCCGCCGGACGGTCCGTTTGGGGAATGCGATCGTGTATGGTCGCCAGGCCGTCCTCCACCAGCAGGGCCGTCCAGTTGCTCTCGTCGCGATATCGGGTCACATCCTTGAGAACGATCTGCGAGGCCACGGCGAAGGTGGCGCCGTCGCGAAAACCGCCCAGGGCGTGGAGCGCCTCCGGCTCCAGGACCACATCGTTGTTCAGCAGGTACACCCAATCGAAGCGCGCATCGCGCAAGCCGGCGCTGACGGCGCCCGAAAATCCCAGCGGCAACTCGTGGAACTGCCATTTGATCCCGGGATAGCATCGGGCGAGCGCGGCATAGTTCGAGCGGGCGGAGCCATTGACCACGACGATCGCCTCGATGGGCTCGGGCCAATGCCGCGCCGCCTCATGAACGCTCTCGAGGCAGGCCGGCAACTCTTCCAGATTCCCGCGCTCCGGAATCAGGATCGAGAGGCCCGGCCGAAACCGGGGCGAGGCGCCATTGGCCGGGCGGCGGAAGCAGCGCCGCATCTTCCGCCCCAATCCGTCGATGGCCTCCACCGCGCGCGCCAAAGACTGGAGGGCCTGCTTCCGGCGCCGGGCCGATTCGGGATCCACGAACCGCTGCGAGGCGAGTAGCACCAACGCAAATCCGAGGTCGCGCTGGTCGTCCCCCATGCCGCGCTCGCTCGGCCGGGTTAAATGACGCGTGCGGAACTCGATGGTCCAGGCATCGGACGGGCCTGCGCCAACCGGGAAATCGAGTCCGAAGGGCATCACCTCCCGCCACGGGTTCACGACTTTCCCAATCTCCCTGGCTTGGCAGCAAATGGTCAGCTCATTGGGGTCGCCCTCCGGACCGGGCGGCAGCATTCCGGAAACGTGCAGCGTGCGCGACCCGGCGCGCGGCGCGACTACCGCCAACGCCTGCCGGCTGCTCCACACGTGCGCTTCGTTGGTGGGATTGTGCCAGCCGTGAACCAGTTGCGCGCTGCGCCCGCGCGCGCCGATGATTTCGCTGTGCAAGGGACCGGGCCGATAGGCCTGCTTCCACGGGCAGGAGCGGCACTCCGCCACCTCGCCGCGAAAATACCGCTGGCGAAACTCCCCGTACGCTTCCCCGTGCCAGATCTCCCCGAGCGATTGCCGCGCCAGATTGCCGAGCGGCTTCTTGTCCAGCACCTCGCACGCCACCACGTCCCCATTGGACAGCACGTGGGCGGTTTCCCAGGGGTTCTGCTCGCAGGAATGAATTCGCGCGCCCGCCGGCAATGGCCCCGGATACGCTACCGGGACCTCGCCCAGCGCGGGTTGCGCGTCGGTGAAGGACGGATTGCAGACCGTAAGTCCAACCTCGGGATATGCCTGCCGCGTCTGTTCCACGGTGGCTTTGACCCGTGTTTCGAACTCGGGGCGATGGGCGCCCACGGCGTTCAGTTCCCGCGGGAAATGAACTGGGATTTCGTCGCGCCGGATCACCGGAAAGAGGAACACGTTGCGCAGCCCGAGCGAATTCGCCAAACCGGCCACCGCGGGAAGCTGCCCCAGATTCTGGTTCATGGCCACGAAGGCGAGGTCGACCATCGGCGGACGGGTAACCTCGCGGCACAGTTCCAGAAACCGGACGAGCCGCGAGCGGACCGCTTCGAATGAGCCGTAGCGGTAGATTTCCCGATACTCGGCGGCATCGGTAGTATGAATCGATACCGTGAGCCGGCTCAGACCGCTGCGGCTCAACTCCGGCAGCGCCGCCTCGGAAACCGAGGCCAGCGCGGACACCAACTCCACGAACGCGCCGGTGGATCGCGCCAGGCGAATGGCCGGGATGAGATCCGGATATACCGTGGATTCACCCGAATAATTCAGGAGCAGCGTGCGCGGATCGGAGAGCTGCCGTACCAGCGACTCGAACAGGGGGTAAGGCATGTGCTCTCCCGCGCCGCGCAGCGTCTTCCGCGAGCAGAACACACAATCGAAGGGGCATTTCGAGGTTAGCTCGATCCAGAGCGTGCGTGGTGTCTTCGCCGCTGGAAACGGCCCCATACGAACAAAGACCCTCCCCGGGCCTCGATCCACTACAGCGTCGCAAAACGCGTGCGGGGCCGCACCCCAGCCGCGAGTTACTGGCCGCTTACTTCGGCGATCTTATCGATGACGATCGCGGTGGATCCGCCGCGCACATAGGTTTTTCCCGTCGCGGTGACTCGTTTGCCGGCAAACGGCATGAGCCGTTTATTCTGACCTTCGGATGGCACGGTCTCCGCGATCGGCCAGTAAATGGACCCGTCGTCCTGGAGGATGACAAGCGGCGATCCGTTCTTGGCGCAGGATACGGCGCAATCGACGCTGATGGGTTTTTTCAGTCCCTTGGTGAACGCGCACGCGGAGTCGAGGACCCAGCCGGTGATCGTTTTCTGGTCGGCCGCAAGGCCGGACGCACCCATAAGGGCGCCGAGGACAGCGACAACGGTCAATCGATGCTTCATAAAGATCCTTCGAGTTTACACGCAACGGCGGGGGTGGGCAATAGCAGGAACATCTTAGACCAGGGGCCTCCGGAGCCTGCGGAACACGTTGGGCGGGGACGGAGGGGCACTGACCAACGCCCCCGTTGCGCGACAATGAGTCATGCGCGCATGGCTCATGGATTCCTACGAGGGCGTCGAGAAGCTCCGCCTCGGCCAGGTGGAAGATCCTCTTCCGGGTCCCGGCCAGGTCCTGCTCCGAATAAGATTTGCGGCGCTGAATCCCGCCGACGCATTTCTCGCGCAGGGCATGTACCCGGCCAAGCCGCCCTTTCCGCACATCCTGGGACGCGACGGCGTGGGCGAAGTGCTGGCCGTGGGGCCCGGCGTGGAGCATGTGGCGCCGGGCGATACCGTCGGCATTCTCCGCTGCGACGCGGGCGTTTCCGTCTGGGGAACCCTGGCGGAGAAAGCCGTGGTTCCGGCGGCCAGCGTCGCTCCCGTGCCCCGCGGTTGGTCGCTCGAAGAAATGGCCGGCGCTCCCCTGGTCTTTCTCACTGCGTGGCAAGCTCTGACGCAGTGGAGCGATCCGCCGGCGCCGCCTCCCGAACGTTCCGTGCTGCTGATCACCGGCGCCTCGGGCGGGGTCGGAATCGCCTCGCTGCTGCTCGGGAAGTCCATGGGGCTGGTGGTGGCGGCTCTGTCGCGCAGCGCGGAAAAAGGCGCGCGATTGCAGGAACTGGGCGCCGATTTCGTGTTCGATCCCGCCGGCCCGAATCCCGGCAAAGCCGTCCTCGCGGCCATCGCGCCCCGGAAGGTGGATCTGGCCGTGGACAACGTCGGCGGGCCGCTGTTCCACCAGGTGCTGGCCACGCTGGGCCACGGCGGCCGGGTCAGCGTGGTCGGCCGCAGCGCGGGCGAGGTGCCGCAATTCAATACCGCGGCGCTGTTCTTTCGCCGGAACCGGATTGGCGGCGTGGCGGTCGGCGACTACACGCCGGAGAGCGCGCAGGCGGCATGGAAACAGATCGCCGCACGCCTGCAGGCCATGGGCGCGAAGCCGGTGGTCGACCGCATTTTCCCCTTCGAGGAGGTCAAACCGGCCTTTGCGCGCCTGGCCCAGGGACCGTTGGGAAAAGTGCTGGTACGCGTGGCCGGATAGCGCGGGCTCACGAAGCGCTCCTACGACACCATGCGGCCGCCATCGACCACCATGGTCTGCCCCGTGATATAGGATCCGCGGTCGCTCGCCAGCAGCAGGGCCATCTCGGCGATCTCGGCCGGCTGTCCCAAGTGCCGGATGGGTTGCCGCTCCACAAGCTGGCGCCGCCGGTCCTCGCCTTTCCAGTAGTGTTCGCTCAGCGCGGTCTCGACGAAGCCGGGCGCGATGGCGTTCACCCTCACTCCTTTGGGGCCGAGCTCCAGGGCGTAAGACTGCGTCATCATGATGAGCGCCGCTTTGGTCACGTTGTAGACCATGCTGTTCGCCAGCGGCCGCAGGCCGGCGATCGAGGCGATGTTGACGATGGAGCCGCTGCCGCGCTGGCACATGCCCGGCGCCACGGCTTGAATCATGCGGAAGGCGCTCTTCAGGTTGATGTCGATCATCTTGTCGAAGCGCTCTTCGTCGATTTCGAGCGCCGGCCCCCATGCCACGTTGGTCCCCGCATTGTTCACCAGGATGTCGACCCTGCCGAATGCGCTATGGGTCTGCTCGACCAAGCGCGCAATGTCCCCGGCGCGGCCCACGTGACACGCCACAGGCAGGATTCCGCCCGCCGCGGGGCCAAGTTCCGCCGCAACCCGGTCCAGCGTTTCCTGGGTGCGCCCGCAAATCACGACGCTGGCGCCCGCGCGCGCAAACGTCTCCGCGATGGCGCGCCCAATCCCGCGGCTGGCGCCCGTTACGATGGCGATCTTGTCCTGAAGCATCGCGGTGCCATCATATATCAAAGTGGGGTAGGCCTCCTGGCCTGCCCCCAATGCCTGCCCCCAATGCGGCGACGCAACGCGCCCGTCCGGAGTACGATTGCGGGAGGAGAGTGAAGTGCGCGTCACCGCCTCCCAGTTCCGGGAGAATGTCTATCGCATCCTGGACGAGGCAATCGCAACCGGTGTACCGGTCGAAGTCGTCCGCAAGGGAACGGTCCTGAAAATCGTTCCTGAGCCCCGTTTCTCCAAGCTCTCCCGGTTGAAGCGCCGGAAAGCGTTCAACGGCGATCCGGAAGACATCATCGGAATGGATTGGGCCCGGGAATGGAAATGACCGTTCACACCTCCCGCAGCCGCTCGGCCGCCGCTTCGGGCGTGAAGTCGCGCTGCGGCGTGGCCAGCATCTCGTAGCCCACCAGAAATTTGCGGACTTGCGCCGAGCGCAGCAGGGGCGGATAGAAATGCGCGTGCAGGTGCCACTCGTCGTGCGCTGCGCCGTCGCTCGGCCGCTGGTGAAAACCGAACGAGTACGGAAACGAAACCTGGAACAGCCGGTCGTAGCGCGCGGTGGTGCGTTTCAAAATATCCGCCAGTCCGTCGCGCTCCGCGGAGGTCAGCGCATCGATGGCCGTCATGTGGCGCCGCGCAATCACCAGCGTCTCGAACGGCCACACCGCCCAGAAGGGAACCACGGTCAGGAAGGCCTCGTTTTCTTCCACCAGCCGGCTCCCCGCGGCCCGCTCCACCTTCAGGTACTCGCACAGCAGGCAGCGGCCGCGCTCCTCGCGCCAGGCCTTTTGCGACGCCTGCTCGGCGGCGACTTCATTGGGCAGCGAGTGGCCCGCCCAGATCTGGCAGTGCGGATGCGGGTTGCTGGCCCCCATCATGGCGCCGCGGTTTTCGAAAATCTGCACGTAATGAATCAGAGGATGGCGGCCCAGTTCGCCCCACTGCTCCACCCACGTATCCACCACCTTGCGCAGGTCCGCGGGTTCCATGGCGGCGAAGGTCAGGTCATGCCGCGGCGAGAAACAGACCACGCGGCAGATGCCGGGCTCGGTCTCCGCGAGCAGCAATCCATCCTGCTCGAACCGGTCGAGCGCGGTCGCCGGCTGGAGCGACGCAAAGTCGTTGTCGAAGACGAAGGTCGAGGTGTACGGCGGATTGCGCGCGCCGCCCGCGCGCGCGTTACCGGGACAGAGGTAACATTCCGGATCGTACGCCGCCGGCCGGGCCGGATCGCCCGCCTCGATCTGCCCCTGCCAGGGCCGCGCGGTGCGCTGCGGAGACACCAGCACCCATTCGCGCGTGAGCGGGTTGAAGCGCCGGTGGGGGTCCTGCCTCCAATCGAACATATTCAACTGCGCCCGGTCTTGAAGAGAATCTGGTCAATGGCCTTCAGGATGTCGCGAAGTCGTTCCGAGTCATCCCTCATAACGGGACCGCATCGCGCAACGCCCGTTCGCGGATACACGGACGGAGCATCGCCTCCGTTGCCACATCCACCCGAACATCCAGGATTGCCTGGATGTCCATTGGAATTCCGCCGAGATCCATCAACGTGCGGTCGGGATCGAGTTCCACTAGAAAATCGTCGTCGCTCTCCGCACGGTTTTCGCCACGCGCCACCGATCCAAAGACGCGAACATTGTGAGCGCCGTAGCTTCGGGCAATTCCGAGGATTTGCCGCTTAGACCGGCGTAACTCTTCCAGAGTCATGACTCTATTTTGCGTCAGTGGCCGCATTGAGTCCAATCGAAAGGGCGTCCCGGCGCGCTCACTCCATTTCGAACACCACCACCGCCTGCCCGAAGTGGATTTCGTCTCCCGGCTCGAGCTTCGCGCCGCGGGCGTTGCGGTGCACTTCCTGGCTCATGCCGTCGCGCACAATCCACGTGCCGCACTCTTCCACGCCCGGCCGCTCCAGCGGATACCAACGGTCGTTGAACAGCCGGTACTCGCCCGCCGCCTTGTCGAACACGATGTGCGCGTGCTCGCGCGACACCGAGCGGTTGATGGCCGTGTCCTCCGCGAAGGCCAGATCGTTGCGGCGGAACAGGCCTTCGGCGCGATATACATCCACGACGCGCCCGATGTTGGTGCGCGGCTTCTGCAGCGGGATCGCCGGCACATTGGCCGTGCCCTCGCGCACCACCAGCTTCGCCACCGGCTTCGCGGTTCCCTCCACGCTCTCCCGCGAAGCGACCTCCACTACCAGCCACTCGACGCCGCGCTGTGGCAGCCCGATGGCCGCTCGAACTTCCACGCGCAGGTCTTCGGGAAACCGGCAGCCGGCATTCCGCAGCGCGCTGGCGACCTCCTGTTCGAGATACTTCCGGAAAAAACGGCCCGCGAAGACGCTGTGGCGGCTCTCCTCGACGCCGCGCAATTCCACGCGCACCAGGTCGTACGGGAACACCTTCTTGCCGCCCGACCGGTAGCTCTTCTCGCGCACCTGGTCGAGCACCGCCAGGCGGATTTCGGCCAGTTCCGGCGGCTCTTCGGGTTTGAGCGCGGTCGCGAGCGGCGCTTCGAACAGCGTCCTGCCCCACTTCTCCAGATACTCCGCAAGATTCATGCGAGCCTCCTCACGGCAGCAGTCCTAACTCGCGCGCCGCCTCCATCACCTCGCGCGCAATGGGCGCCGCCGCCCGCGCGCCATATCCGCCGTGCTCCACCAGCGCCGCGAAGGCCAGGCGCCGCGCGGCGTCTCCGTCATAGGGAGCGAACCCCGTGAACCAGGAGTGCGGCAAGCCCTGGTCGAGCTGCGCCGTGCCCGTCTTCCCGGCAAAGCCGATCGCCGATCCGGCCATCACCCGCCGCGCCGTTCCTTCGGTGACCACGCGCCGCATCGCCGCCGCCAGAAACGCGGCCTGCTCCGCCGGAAGCACCTGCGCCGCCCCGGCGGTGCGCGGGTCGCTGGCATCCGCCAGCCAGTGGCCCTGCGGCATGCGGCCGCCCGCCGCAATCGTCGCCGCCACGCGCGCCATCTGGAACGGCGAAATCAGCACCGGCCCCTGTCCGTATGCCGCAAAGGGCATGGCGTGGCGCAGTTCCGTCATCTCGCCGGTGGAAATCCCCAGCCGCGCGGCCATTCCGGCCAGGGCTATCGCCCCCACGTCGTGCACTCCCAACTGGGCAAAGTAGGCGTTGCACGAAACCGCGATGGCGCGCTCCATATCGAGCGTGCCGTGCGCGTGGTCGCCGATATCGTCTTTGATGGCGCGGTTCCAGCCCGCGATGGTGTTGCCCGCGCGTCCATCGGGCAGCGTGCGGCACAGGTAGGTGCGATGCTTGAGCGCCGGGTCGGCCGCGAGCGCGGCCATCGCCGTCACCAGCTTGAAGGTCGAGCCCGGAGGATATTGCCCGTACCGCGCGCGGTCCAGCAGATCGTCCGGCGCGGGCGCCGCCGTGCGGCTCGCGGGCGGGTCGGGCGCGGGCGCACTTACCATGGCGAGCACATCGCCCGAAGCGGCGTCCATCACCACCACCGCGCCCTTCTGGCTGCCCGTCTGCCGCAGGTGCCGCTCCAGAATCTCCTTCGCGCGGAGTTGCAGCCGGATGTCCAGAGTCAGCCTCACATTGCGATCGCGCGCCAGCACCCGCGCGATCCCCGGATTGTCCGGTTGATGCCGGTAGCGCACCAGCGGAGCCAGCTCCGCATACTGGTATCCCTGCAGCTTGGGGTTGGAATCGTGCTCCACCAGCGACGCGTTGGTGGCGTGGAAGTTCTCGCCGGTGCGCAGGTCGCCCACCACGTGCGCGGTGGCCGCGCCGAACGGATAGTGACGGCTGTCGAAACGCGAACACGCCTGGTCGAGCGAGATGCCCAGCGCGGCGTAATCGGCCCGGTGGCGCTCCATTTCCTCCCAATTGCCGGTGGCCAGCGGAATCCCGTTCCGGTCGTAGATGCTGCCCCGCGGAATCTCGCGCGCAATCGAATTCATGCGCGGATTATGCTGCGGGCGCTTCACCCCATCTTCTTCAAACGCGTGCGCGTCGCGCGCCAGGTAGTCGGTGTCTTTCACCACCTGGTAACGCGCGGCCATGGCCAGCAGCACCGCTGCGCCGCACGCGAGGGCGGCTTTCAGGTAGCGCGTGGGGCGGCGCAGCAGGGTGGTAGTGGCGCCGCGTGTGTCCGCCGAAATGGAAAGCACCACTGCGAACACCAGGAAGTTGGCCAGCATGGCCGTATTTCCCGAGCTGAGAAACGGCGACACCACCCCGGAAAGCGGCAGCGCGCCCAGCACCCCCGCCGTAATCAGCATCATCTCGAAGGCCACCAGGCTCGCGAGGCCCAGCGCCAGGAAGAACCCGAAATGCGTCGCCGCGCGCGCCGCTGCCCGCAATGCGCGCGCAACCAGAAAGCCGAACAGCAGGAACACCGCCGCCACGCCGAGGAAGCCCCACTCCTCGCCGATGGCCGGCAGCACCAGGTCCGTGCTCCCCGCCGGGATCATTTCCGGGTCGCCCCATCCCGGGCCCGAACCCCAGGGGCCTCCCGTCGAGAAGGCCCAAAGCCCGTGCGCCAGTTGGTCGCCGCCGTGCACGTCGTTGTCCCACGGCGCGAGCCACATGTCGATCCGCTGGACCACCGTGTGCGGCTGGCCCAGGCGATACCCCACCGCGACCGACCCTACCATCAGCGCCAGGCCCGCCAGCGCCAGGCCCGGGCGCCCCCGCGCCACCCCGAACATCGCCAGAAACACGAAGAAGGTCACGAGCGCCGGGCCGAGATCCTTCAGGACGAAGAACAGGACCACCGCCACGCTCACCGCGCATAGCACGGGGACAACGTGCTCCAGGCGCGGCAGCCCGATGCGGCGGAACAATCGCGGCAGAACGCGTTTTTCGCGCAGATCGCGCAACCGCTCCCAGTTGCGCGTGAAGTACCCCGCCAGGAACAGCACCAGCAGGATCTTGATCGCCTCCACCGGCTGGAAGGGCCCGAGGTTCACTTTCGCGTCGTTGCCGGCCGGCCCTTTGCCGAACGCCAGCAGCAGCGCGAACAGGGCCAGTGCGCCTGCGAGCGGCGTGTAGCACCAGTCCGAAAGCTTCCGGTAATCGAACGCCTTCAGGGCGGGCAACGCCAATAGCAGACAGCCCAGAAAGACGCCCAGCGAGAATTTATGGAATTCGAGGGTGTCGCGCAGCGGATCGCGCAGGCTCACCATCAGCACCAGGCCGATTCCGGTAAGCAGGTGCAGCGCCGGCAGAAAGGCGCGGTCGCCGCGGAAGCGCGCCAACTTCCAGACCAGCGCTACCAGGTAAAAGCCCGCGAAATAGAGGCCGGTCCAAAGCAGAAACTCGCGTCGGAATTCCCGCGGCGCCCGCACTACCATCAGCGGTTTCAGCCGGGCCAGCGGGAGAAGTTGCAGGCGGCGCGGAGCGGAGGCGGCGGGCTGGGCCTGCTGCTCGCGCAGCCGACGGCGCAGCACATCCCATCGGGGGTCGCTCGCGATGTCATCCGCCGAAACCCGCAGGCGCGTCAAGGCGCCGTCGTTCGCCAGCGGACGGGCGCCCTCGAGGAAATCGAAAGCGGACCGCGCCACCAGTTCCCGCTCCGCGCGGCTGGGGAAGGACTCCAGCAGCGGCAGCAGTTCCTCCGGCGACGCCACGGTATTAAGGTTGACCAACTCAGCGCGCGCCAGCCGCTGCTCCACGCCGGCGAAGCCCTGGCTCTTAGCCGCATAGACCATGGCCAACCCGCCCGCAACAAAAAGTGAGGCCCCCAAGAGCCACACCCACTCTCTGCGCGGCACGAAGGGCTTTTTGACGGCCACCGCCACCGGCGTGGCTCCGGGTGCGGTCCAGCTCCTGGTTACCGCCATAAGCGGCTCCGTGGGCCGTGCCTCATCCAGCGCCGCGCCTCGGTCTCCAGTTCGCGCAGGTGCTGATCCACCTGGTCGAATCCGGCGATCCGTCGATACAGCCCGCGGGCTGTTTGCGCATCCTGCCAGGCGCGCCGCGGGGCCGCCGGCGCCTCCTGCTCCGCGCGGATACGGTAGGCGTCCGCCTGTTGTTCGATTTCGCGCCGTCCCAGCGCGGCCCCGAGCCGCTCCGCCGCCGTGAATTCCTCCATCGCCTTTTCCATATTCGCGAGCGAGTAGACATACACCCGCGCCAGCGCCAGGTGCGGCTCGGGATTTTGTGGCATCTTGGCCGCCGCCAGGGCAAACTGGTCCCGCGCGTAGTAGCGCGATTGGGCCGCCGCCCGTTCCGAATAATGAGCTACCGAGAGCCGCTCCAGCGTGGCGTAGCCCCGGGCGAGCGAAAGCGATCCCAGCGTCCGGTCATCGCCGCGCCCCAGTTCCACTGCGCGCTCCAGGCAGATCTCGGCCTTCTGCCAGTCGAAATCGTGCAGCGAGGCGTCCGCGCTGGCGCGGTACGATTCGAAGATGCGATCGGCCGCCGCCACATACATGAGCGGCAGCTCTTCATTCAGCGTGGGGACCTTGCGCAGCGGCACGGGCGCCGGGGAAACGGGGGGCGCGGGCGCCGGCGGAGAGGGCGGCACGCGGCGCGCCTGGAGCGCCTGCCACCCGAAGGTCCCGCCGATCCACAGCGTCATGCCCATGGCAAACCACGCCAGCGCGCCCGCGATTTGCAGCCGCCGCTTCGCCCGCGCCAGCGTGCGCGTGGCTCTCCGCAGGCAGGCGCGCGCCGCTTCGATGGTGGCGTTGGCGCTCCATCCCGCCCGCTGCTCCATTTCGGCCACCGTCGGCTTGCGCTCCAAAAACGCCTGCAAATCGGCCTGGAACTCCCCCGCCGACCGGTATCGCCCGCCCGCATTGGGCGCCAGCGCTTTCATGATTACCGCCCGCAAGGCGCGCGGACAGCTTCCCGGCAGCGCCCGCGGCGGCCGTTTCGAACGAATCAGGCTCTCCAGCTTGCGCGTGCTGTCCGCCTGGAATGGCGGGGCCCCT
>JADGNR010000312.1 GCA_017883415.1 Bryobacteraceae bacterium
CAGGGAGAGGGTGCGGGCGGAGGCCGGCATGCCGGAGGCGAGCGTGCGGGCCCGGGCGGTATCGGCCGCCGCGGGGAACAGGAACGCGTAGCCGGAGATCCACTGCGGCAAGAGGGCGCCAGAAATCTCGCCCTGGCGCTGCAACAGGACGTTATGAATGGCGGCGCGGTCCACGGCGAGCGCCAGCGCCTCGCGGACGCGCGCATCTTCCACCCGCGCGCCGAATACCAGCGCCACCAGGCGCACCGGCGCGGAGGACCAGACTTTGCGGCCGGCGGGCTGGCGGCGAAGCTCGTTGGGGCCCAGCTCCACCAGGTCGGTTTTGCCGAGATCGAGATCGATGGATTGCTCGCGCCAGGGCCGCGCCATGAGGATCTCGACGGCATCGAGAAAAGGACGCCCGTCGGCCGCGTTGTCATCGGCTTCATAGACGGCGCGGCCGCCGGCTTCCCAGCGGGCGATGGCAAAGCCCGGGGAGAGCTGGGCCAGGCCGTGGCCGGTGGCGGGCGGATCGAGAGTTGCGATGGACTCGTGCATTTCGACCCGGAGCGTGCCGCCGTAGTGCGGGCGCGTGGCCGCGTGCGCGGTGGCGAGAAAGACCAGGGCGAGAATGAAGCCAGTGGGGTAGGCCTCCCGGCCTGCCCCGCGCCGAAGGCGCGCTCCGCGCCCTGGGCAGGCCAGGAGGCCTACCCCACTGAACGCGCTAGTGCCCGCAGACGACGGTGAGGAGATATGCCGCATACTTGCCTGTGGCGAGGTTTCGCGTGACTGCCACCACCGAAGCCGCCCCCGCCGGCCACAAGGCCGTAACGGGGCCGGGAAGCTCCACGGGTGGGGAGAGCGGACGCACGGCGCGGTTGGCCACGCCGAACGCCTGGATGGCATCGGGATCGCCGCCATCGCCCTGCCGCGTGGCCAGCACCTGCGAGCCGCCGCCGCAGCGCGCCTCGGCGCCGGCAATGTCGCTGCCCCAGCCGGACACGCCGCCCGTGGAATCGAACGAAGCGTCCATGATCTGGGTGCGCCCGTCCACCATGGCCAGCAGCCACAAGGTGCGGACTCCCTCTTCGACGGATGCGGCGGAGTAGAACGGCGGCACCGTCTTGCGCAGGCCGGTCTGCGTGGTGATCCGCCCGTCGAAATAATTGCGTGCGGCCGAAAAGTTGGCCAGCAGCAGGGCGCGGCTGCCCGATTCGATCACCCAGGGTTCGTCGCTGGGGCGGCACTCCATGGAGAACCCAGGCTCAACCACCCCGCTGCACGCCATACCGGGAAGGTACGCCTGAAAGCCCGCGCCGTTGATGCGCAGGCGCCCGCGCAAGTCCCGAGGCCACGGTCTGGCGGGCGCGAGCGGAATCGACTGGCTCTCGCCCCACTGCCCATCCTGGCGCGCATACAGCGTCACCCGGGATGGAGAGAGCACGAGCATAGCCGCGGCGGGAAAGGCGACGTCGAGGATCTGCTCTTCCTGCTCCCAGGCCAGGGTCTTATCGAGCGCGATGCCGGGAGCGGTCGCCGCCGCCGGCGAGGTGCGCTTCCAGGCGGCCATCCACACCTGCCGCTCATCGCCCTTGCGCGCCTCCTCCACCAGAAGATATTGCAACGGATTTTCCGAGAGCGTCATGCGCAGCTCGGCCGACGGCGCCGCCTCACCCACGCGCAGACCCGATTCCTGGAGCGCCGATTCGAAAGCCGCCCGCGCCTGGCCGAGCTCGGAGGAATCCAGGGTGGAGAGGTTTCGCCAGGTGAGCGAAACGGGGCCGGCGTGGCCGGCGAAAGCGGCGGTCTTGCGCGCGAGCTCACGCGCGGCGCCCGGCAAATCGTCGGCGGCGCCGGCGCCCCGCGGGATCCACAGCAGGAGGGCGGAAAGAGCCGCGAGCCACCCCTTCACGGCTGCGATCATAGCACATCGCGATTCTCTCCCCCCGTCACAATGCGGATCACGCCGCGCAGGCAGCCGCGGGCGATGAAGAACGAAACCGGAAACGTGATGGCAGCCATCAGAATCGAGGCCAGTACGTTGGTCATGGCGAGTCTCCTTTACTGTGCGGCTCCGGCGCCGGCTGCGGCTGCGGCCTGGGCCACGATCACCGGGCCGAAGATGGCATCGAGCTCGGGGGTGCGCTCGGCGTAGAGTTCCACCTGGTCGCCGACTTCGACCAGGGCGAAGAGCTGCTCCACGTCGCGATTGCGCATCCGGATGCAGCCGTGGGACGCGTTGTGTCCGATCGACCCCGGATTATTGGTTCCGTGGATGCCATAGCCCTTGCGGCTTAGACCCAGCCAGCGGGTGCCGAGCGGATTGCCTTTGCCCGGGGGTACGATCTTACCCTTGGTGTACCAGGTGGGATCGGGGATGCGCTGCACGATCTGATAAGCGCCGGTGGGGCTGGGCGAATGGGGCGCGCCCACGGCGGTCGCGAAAATCTTCACCACGTGGCCCGCATCCATCAGCGCCAGCTTGCGGTCCGGAATGCTGACCACGATGCGCCGCGCCGGCCGCGCCAAATTCTCCTGGGCGAGCGCCTCGGCGGTGGCTACGAGCATGACCCCAACCAGAGCCGCCAGCTTCTTCATCTGCTCTTCTACCGTGCGCATCTTCCGATCCTCCGTACGCAGGAAGAGGTGCAGGCCGAAGGCCAGAGCGTAAGTGATTGAATGTTATAGACTTGTCTTCCGACGACCGCGTGTCAGACGGACCACGCGTGGAAATGGAGACGCGGCGCGGTTACGCGACCGATTGCCTTCCGTGACGCCGGGTGCTGGAGTAGTGTCATGAAGTCAGTCTTTTGGATCGCCGGGATCGTTGCGCTTCTATACGGCCTGCATAGGCTCGCCTTGTGGATGGAGGCGAAGGGGTGGATTTACTACGCCAGGAAGAAGGCCAGTCCGAACGCCCTCGGCAATGCGTTCCTGGAGCTACAACAAATCGTCAATCCCAAGACGAAGCACGTCCTGGAGGTTCGGCGGAGTCAACAGGTTGAGCAAGAATGTAGAGGGGAGCCGCCCGTGACGGGTAAGACCGGCCGTCCGACCTGAAGCAGAGGGGTTGGATGGGTTGGCCCGCCGCTCGGTACCCACTCAGTTCAACTCCGGGTCGGGGAGGCGGATGACCTTCTTCTGAATGGCATACTGCACGAGTTGGGCTCTATTGTGAATGTCGAGCTTGCGCATGAGGTTGAACTTGTGGGCTTCGACGGTCTTGACGCTGAGCTCGAAATTGGAGGCGATTTCTTTTACCGACTTGCCTTCGGCCAGCATTTTCAGGATCTCGATCTCGCGCTTGGTGAGCGTGCCGAAACGCGGCTGGCGCACGCCGCCACCGCGGCCCTGTTGCCGGAAGCCATCCACCAGCCGGGTGAGCAGCCGGGGGCTCAGATAGCTGCCTCCGCGATAGACTTCGCGGATGGCGGTGAGCAGTTGGTCGACGGGGCTCTCCTTCAGGATGTAGCCGTTGGCGCCCATATCGACGCACTCGGCCACGTAGTCCTCATCGTCGTACATGGAAAGGAATACGATGCGGGTTTCGGGCCGCTCCTTGCGAATCTGGCGGGTCGCTTCGAAGCTGCTCATGCCCGCCATCCCGATATCCATCAGGACCACGTCGGGATGGACCTGCCGCGCGACGGCCACGGCGTCGGATGCGTTGGCTGCCTCGCCCGAGACTTCGATATCGGTTTCCGCCGAAAGCAGGTTGCGGATGCCTTGCCGGAACAACGTGTGATCGTCAGTTAGGAGTACGCGAATCTTCGACATTGTTAGTCACCAGTGCGGCGTTTGGCGGCAACTCGAGAATCACGGTGACGCCCTTTCCGGGCGCGCTGCGTATGGCGAGCTTTCCACCGAGGAGCGCAGCCCGCTCCCGCATGCCCGCCAGACCGAATGACGCCGGCTTTCCCTTTGCCGTCTCCGCACAAAAGCCGGCGCCGTTATCGACGACGCTCAGCCTGATACTGTTATCGGCCGCGCGGAGGGAAAGGTTTACATGAGTCGCCTGGGAATGTTTGGCGATGTTCTGTAGGGACTCCTGGGCCACGCGGTAGATCACCTCCTGGGTTTGCCTGGAAAGCGGCTGGGAAATGGCCGAGATCCGCAGGCGGAGCTGGGCGGGATGCATCTGGCGGAAGCGCGCCGCCAGGTGACGCAGCGCGGGGGCCAGACCGAGGCGGTCCAGCACCCCGGGGCTGAGGGCGGTCACGATGCGCCGTAATTCCACCACGGTGCGCTCGGCGGTCGACCGGGCCTCGGCCAGGCGCGGGCGCAAGGAAACCGGAGCGTCGCGTTCGATCATCTCCAGTTGCAGGCGGAGCGTAAGCAGGCATTGCCCGGCTTCGTCGTGCAGCTCGCGCCCGATGCGGCGCCGCTCTTCCTCCTCGGCGTGCCGCGACCGGGCCTCCAGGCGGCGAATCTCGCCCTGCATGCGGGCGCGCTCGACGGCCTCGAAACAGCGCTGGCCGAGGGCCACCAGCAGCGCCAGCTCGCGCGGCAGCCAGGGATAGCGCACCGGAAACGCGAACTGCAGCAGCGCCTGCGATCGTAGCGGGTAAGACCAGTAGGATGCGTAGCGCCCGCGCAGGGCCGGGTCGGCGACCAGGCACTCCTCGGGCCGGCCGCGCTCGATGTAGAGCGGGCGCGCCAGTTTTCCGGCGGGCGCCCGGTCGAGCAGCAGGAGCCGGCCGGCGCGGGCATGAAACGTGTGCGTCAGGATGCGCACGAAGCGGCGCAGCAGGTCGTCCAGATCGGCGGCCTCCACTTCGGCGCGGTAGAGGCCGAAGAAGGCCTGGGACTCGCCCTCGCGGACCTGGTAGAACGCGTCGTTGAGCGTAAGAATGGTGGCCAGATGAAGCTGTTCGCGGGCCGGCTGGAAGCGGTCGCCGAGCACCGCATCGAGCAATGGGCCGAAGCCGGCCAGGACCTGGTCCACCTCTCCCGGCGGCACATTCATGCGGGCCAGCCGCCGGCCATTGTATTGCACCTGCTCGAGGAACCTGGCGATCGGCCGCAAGCGAGCGGCCGCCGCCGGGGTGATGGCGAGGAGGGCGCGGATTTGCGCGGCATCATAGCGCCCGACGCGGAGCAGCGATCGGAACTGGCCGTCCAGGCGCTTGGCGGCCGGGGCAATCGCGCGCGACATGGCGGCAATGTGGCGGCGAGCCGCGGCGGTGAGCAGTGGGACGGTAATGGGCATGTTCTGCTGCGGTCTACCCTACCTGGCGCCGTGTTCTCTCAACATGCGGGCGGCCTCGGCGAAACCGTTGGCTACCGCGGCCTGGAGCGGCGTTGCGCCGGACTTGCTACGGGCATTCACATCCGCTCCGCGGGCAATCAGCAGCTCGACCACTGCCGTCCGCCCCCATGCCGCCGCATGATAGAGCGGGGTGGCCGCCGATTCCTTGTCGCGGGCCTCGCGATCGGCGCCTTGTTCAAGCAACCATTCGACCATCTCGCGATGGCCGCTGAGCGCGGCAGCGTGCAGCGGCGTCCCGCCATCGCCGTCGCGGGCATTCACTTCCGCGCCGTGCGCCACCAGCAGCGCGGCGACGGCCAGGTTGCCCTTGAGCGCAGCCTGGTGCAGCGGGGTGGCGCCGGACTTATCGCGCGCGTTGACGTTCGCGCCCTTCGAAATTAGTAGATCGGCAATTTCGGGCTGGCCCTTTAGGGCGGCTTCGTGAAGCAGCGCCCCGGCGGAATCGGCGGTGGCGCCGGCTAGCAGCAGCTCGATGACGCCGGAGTGGCGGGCGCGGACGGCGTTTTCGAGCGGAGTAGCGCCCTCGCGGTCGCGCCGGTTGCGGTCGGCGCCGCGGGCGAGCAGCAGTTCCACCATTCCGCGATGGCCTTTGGCGGCAGCCAGGTTGAGGGGCGTGGCGCCGGTCTCGGCGCTCTCCTCGTCGGGGCGCGCGCCGTGGGCGAGGAGCAGTTCGGCCATGGCGCGGTAGCCATGGCGGGCGGCCTCGTCGAGCGGCGCTGCGCCGGCTTTATCGCGCGCCCCTACGGAGGCGCCGCGGGCGATCAACAGCTCGGCCAGCGGCACATACCCGCGGGCGGCGGCCAGGTGCAGGGGCGCGGCGCCGTGGTTGTCCGCCGCCTTCACATCGGCGCCGTGAGAGAGCAGCAGCTCGACCATGGGAAGGTCGTTCTTGATCGCGGCGTAGGCCAGCGGCAGGGAGCCCCCCTCGGCGTGTCGCGCCTGCACGTTGGCGCCGTGGGCCAGGAGCCAGGCGGCGATTTCCAGATTGCCGCTCCAGGCGGCGTCGTGCAGCGGTGTGGCGCCCAGGCTGTCGCGCTGGTTGACATCGGCGCCGCGGGCAAGCTGGTCCCGGACGCCCGCCAGATCGCCCGCTTTCACGGCGTCATGCAGATCCGCGCCGGCCAGCACCGCGACCAACGCCGCGGCGGGCAACAGCGCCTTAGCCCACGTACTGCACCTCTTCTTCCAGGTCGATGCCGAAGCGCGCGCGCACGCGGACCTTGAGCTCGTGGATGAGGGCGCAGAGATCGGCCGCCGAACCGGCGCCGCCGTTGTAGATCAGGTTGGCGTGATAGGTGGCGACGTGAATATCGCCGCGCTCCAGGCCCTTGGCGCCGACCTGCTCCAGGAACCAGGCGGCGGGCACCTTGCCCTCGCGTACGGCCGAGGGAGGAATTTCCTCCGCGACCGGCGCGGGAAGATCCTGGAGCAGAAGGTTCTTAAAGATGCTGCCGGCGCACTTCATGGTCACCGGGAACTTCTCGTTGCGGACCTTGAGGATGTCGCCGGCGGTCTGGCGGAGCGCGGCCGAATCGGCGGCGTCGAGCCGCAGCTCGGCCGAGAAAATAATCCATTGCTTGTGGAGCTTGAACACGCTCTCGCGATAGCGGAAGCGGCACTCCTCGTTGGCGAACACGCGCACCGCGTCGCCATCGTAGAAGCGCACGCTCACCACGCGCTCGGAGATGGAGTGGCCATAGGCGCCGGCATTGCCGTAGACCGCCGCGCCCACCGAGCC
>JADGNR010000600.1 GCA_017883415.1 Bryobacteraceae bacterium
CTGGTCCCCGCCCGCCAGCGTCCCGGTGGCCATGCCGCCCATCACCTGGTCGATGATCTGGCGGTAGACCGGAACGCCGCTGTGCAGATCCAGCCGGAACGCAAAAGCCCGGGATTCCCGCGTGGCGCGCTTTGCCGAGGAGATGGGCCGCGCGGGCTGGAAAGCCCGGCCGCGGAAGCCGTGACGGATTTCGACGCGTTGCTGGCCACGCTTGCGCGGCCAGGTCCGCTTCAATGTTGTGGGTGGAGCGGCCGACATTGCCAACGGCTCGGCGCGGCTTACCCAGGATCTGGATATCGTCTACCAGCGCGCTCCTGCCAACTTGGATAGTCTGGTGGCCGCACTGGCCGATCACAAACCGGATCTGCGGGGCGCTCCGCCGGGCCTGCCTTTCCTCTGGGATCGCGAGACGATTGCCCGCGGTCTCAAACGCGCCGCCTTGCGCTCAGCCTCCAGCAGCTCATTCGCACCAAGCGGGCCGCGGGGCGTCCTCGCGATCTGGAAGCGTTAGCCGAGTTGGAAGCCATCGAAGACGAGGAATCCTGAAGGCGGCTTTGCCGCTACCCCAGGTATCGTTGCAGATCGTCGGTGCGGAAGCAGTGCGCCAAGGCGGTGTCGCGGGTGATGTGGCCCGAGCGGACCAGCTCCGCCAGGGACTGCTCCATGGTCATCATGCCGTCGGCGCGGCCCACCGAAATCTGCGAGCGAAGCTGGTGGTCCTCGCCCTTGCGCACCAGCGCGCGCACGGCGTCGGTGGCCACCATGATCTCCGTCGCCGGCCAGCGCATGGCGCCATCGGCGCCGGGCACCAGTTGCTGCGCGATCACCGCCGCGAGCGCGAGCGAAAGCTGCTGCCGGATCTGCGGCTGGTTGCCCGCCGGGAACGAATCGAGGATGCGCGAAACGGCCTGCACGGCGTCGTTGGTATGGAGCGTGGAGAGCACCAGGTGGCCGGTTTCGGCGGCCGATAGCACGGTGGCCATGGTCTCGGCGTCGCGCATTTCGCCCACCAGGATCACGTCCGGAGTCTGCCGCATGATGCTGCGCAGGGTCACCGCGAAATCGGGCGTATCGCGCCCCACCTCGATCTGCTCGACGATGGCGCTGCGGTTGGCATGCTGGTATTCCACCGGGTCCTCGATGGTCACCACGTGCGCCGCGCGCCGCGTGTTGACGATATCGATCAGCGCCGCGAGCGTGGACGTCTTGCCGCAGCCCGTGGGACCCGTCACCAGCACCAGCCCCTGTCTGCGCTCCGCCAGCTTCGCCAGCGAGGGCGGCAGGTGCAGCGACTCGAGCGACGGAATGCGCGCGGGCAACAGCCGGATGCATGCCGCCAGCGTGCCCCGCTGATGATGAATGTTCACGCGGAAGCGCCCGATGCCCTCGCGCACGAAGCTCAGGTCCACCGATTTCTTCCTTTGCAGCTCGTCGAACTGCGCCGGTTCCAGCAGGGGCAGCATCAGGCTGCGCACGTCGTCCGGCTCCAGGGACGGCCCCGCGGCCTGCGCCAGGTTCCCGGTGATGCGCAGCATCACGGGCGCGCCTGCGATCAGCAGGATGTCGGACGCGTCGCGGCTTTGCGCGTGGTGGAGCAACTGATCGAGCGAGGCGGTCGACGCCGGCCCTCGCACCGCGGCCGTCTTCTGGCTCGGCGCCGCGCGGTTCAACTCCGCCACGATCTTCGACAGCTCGTTATCGTATTCGCCCATGGTTCGCGCGCCCGCCTGCTCCTCGCCTCAAGTATAGCGGTGCTGGGCGGGTACAACCCGGGCAACGTTCTGCTGCCGGCGTGCTCTGCGGGCCTCCCCCGCGACTCGGTCGTCAATGTCTCCCAACTCCTGACTCTCAACCGCAGTTTCCTTGCCGAGCACGCGGGCACGCTGCCGCCGCGCCTGCAGGGCTCCGTCGATGAAGGTCTGCGCACGGTTCTGCAGCTCTAGCCCGGCGCGGCTTCGTGCCGGTCTATCAGGAAGGCCACTGTCCGAGATGACGACGATATGTCCAAGTGCCAGGGCACTGTGGATCGCCGAGTAGGTTGAGCATTTATTCGGAAGCCCGTTCAAGATCCAGGGCAAACGCCAGCGCGTGCTTCAAATGTTCCATCACCTCTGCGGAAAGCCTGCCGATCCTGCGTTCAAGGCGCACAGTTGGCAGAGATCCTAATCCTTGAACATTGGCTACTGATTCACGGTCAAGGAACGGAAGCCGAGGCAAAGGTACTTCGTATGGGCTGTTTCTCTGCTGAGTGGTAAGCGGCACGTACAGGACGAGCGATCGTGGCGGGTCAGGGTCCTGGCGGGAGACGATGACGACGGGACGCGTCTTGGCAGCGAGTCCCAGGTCCGCCAGCCAGATCTCACCGGGTTGGGGGTTCATCAAGCAGGTCGAGGACCTCCTGTTCAGCGGCGCGCGAGCGCGCGATATCCAGGACGTCGTGATCAGCGAGCTCGATAACCTCAGTGATGCGCTCCCTGGCCTCGGCCGCTGTCTCCGGTTTCCACTCGCGCAATCGAGCGTCTAGTTTCTCCGCCAAGGCGTCCACGATGGTCTCCTCCCTTCGCCCCTAGTGTAGCGCCATCAACCGTCGACGACATCGCCACGTACTTCCAATGTCAAGGCAAAGTAGAAATGTCCTATTCCCAGCAAAGTAGAAATGTCCTGTTTTGAGGGGACAGAGGGATGATGGCTCGTCGCTCCAACTCGGCCGGCAGCTTCCGATTGGATGCTCGTCCGCACAGCTCATGGATTACCGCCTGGTCTCCTTTGCGCCGCAGCTT
>JADGNR010000313.1 GCA_017883415.1 Bryobacteraceae bacterium
GCGCCGGGTTCGGATCGGCGGTCGGCTTGCCGTCGCCCCGTTCAATGGAGGCCCCGAGCGCGGCGATCTTATTGTTCAGCTTGATGGGGAAATTGAGCGGATCCTGGTTGCTGCGGTTGCGCACCTGGTAGACCTCTTCCTCTACCAAACTGAGCTGGCCGCGCAGCCGTTCGAGCGCGTCTTTGAGCGCGGCATCCTGGTTGTTCTTGAGGCGGTCGTCCATCTGCTTCTTGAGCTCGCGGACCAGGATCACCATTTCGTTGGCCTGGGTGAGCTGGTCGCGGACCTTGAGCGCCAGCGTAAACTGCCCGGCCAGATCGGCCAGGGTGACATCATCCAGGCGCGGGTCCTTTTCCACCTCGAACTTCTCGGTGAGCGTCTTGCCACCGGTGGTGAGCCGCACCTGGTAGGTGCCCGGCACCGCGAGCGGACCTTGCGTATTGCCGCTCCACAAGACCATCCCGTCGAAGGTCTTCGCGCCGGTGTAGCGCAGGTCCCAGGTGAAGCGGTTGAGGCCGGCCTTGACCGACGGCGCTGCGCCGCCACGCCCGCCGCGTCCCCCGCCGCCGCCTTCTTCCTCATCGGCGGGCGGGGCGCCGGCTTCCCCGCGTCCCCCGCGCGCGCCTCGCCCCCCGGATCCACCGGGTCCGGCGGCGGGGCCCGCAAAAGAGCGCACCACCTGCCCCTTGGCATCCAGGATGTCGATGGCGATCTTATCGGCCGCCTTGGCCAGGTAGTAGTCGATGCGCGCCGGCCCAACGTTGCGCGCCGCGGCCGGCGGATGGAACAGGTGCACGTCTTCGGAAGTCACTGCCGGCGTCAACTGGCGCAGCGGGCTGATGTTCTCGAGGACGTAGAACGACCGGCCGTGGGTGGCAATCGCCACATCGTTGCCTTCGATCACCAGATCGGGAACCTGCGTGTCGGGCAGGTTGAGCGAGATCGGCTGCCACGCCCCGCCGTCGTCAAATGAGACGTAGATGCCGTGCTCGGTGCCGGCGAAGAGCAGACCGGGGCGCACCGGATCTTCGCGCACCGCATGCACGAAGTCATTCGCCGGAATGCCGTTCACAATGGTGGTCCAGGTCTTGCCGTAATCGGCGGTCTTGAAGATGTAGGGCTTGCGGTCGTCGTTCTGGTAGTTCTTGACTGCCACGTACGCCGCGCCGGCGTTGTGGGGCGACGCCTCGATCAGGCTGACGCGTCCGAAATCGGGCATGCCCGGAGGGGTTACGTTGGTGAAATTCCGGCCGTCGCGCGTCAGGAAAACCACCCCGTCGTCGGAGCCGGTCCAGAGGGTGTTCGCATCCTTCCGCGAGGGCGCGATGGTGAAGATGGTGCCGTAGATTTCCGGGCCGTTCTGGTCGTGGGTGATGGGGCCGCCGGAATCGCCCAGCGTCTTCGGATCGCCGCGCGTAAGGTCCCGGTCGGTGACCTTGCTCCAACTGCGGCCCTGGTCGGTGGTCTTCCAAAGGTGCTGCGAGGAGGTGTAAATGATATCCGCGTTGACCGGCGAAAACACGATGGGGAAGGTCCACTGCCAGCGCTCGGGCAGCGAGCCGGCCGATTCGCCGGAGAAAAAGAGCGGATACACTTGCACGTCTTTGGCGGTATTGGAGCGGCGGTCGAAGCGGGTGAGCAGGGCGCCCTGGCTGCCGGCATAGAAGATGTTGGCGTTGCGCGGGTCGGGCGCGATGTAGCCGCTCTCGCCGCCGCCCACGCTGTAGGTGTTGCCGCCGCCGCGCCCGCCGCGCCCGCCGCCCGCGCTCGATACGCAGATGGTGGAGCTGTCCTGCTGGGCGCCGCACACGTGATACGGAATGTCTTTGGTGACGGCGACGTGATAGAGCTGCGCGGTGGCGTATTGCTGCCCGGTCCAGGTCTGCCCGCCGTTGATCGAGACGTTGGCGCCGCCGTCGTTGCTTTCCACCATGCGCAACGGGTCGTTGGCGGCGATCCACAGATCGTGGTTATCCCCGTGCGGCACGCCGATGGTGCGATAGGTTTTGCCGCCGTCGGTGGATTTGAAAAAACTGGTGTTGAGGACATACATGGTGTCCTTCGCTTTGGGATCGGCATAGATGCGCGAGTAGTAGAAGGCGCGCTGGCGCAGGCGGCGGTCGTCGCTCACCTGCTTCCAGGCGGCGCCGCCATCGTCGGAGACATACACGCCGCCGTTTTCGTTTTCCACGATGGCGTAGATGCGGCGCGCATCGGCGCCCGAGACGGCCACGCCGATTTTGCCGACGATGCCCTTCGGCAAACCGGGATGGCGCGTGATGTCGGTCCAGTGGTCGCCGCCGTCGGTGGACTTGAACAGGCCGCTCGACTCGCCGCCGCTGGTCAGGCTCCAGGGAGTGCGGTTGGCATCCCAGATGGCGGCGAACAGCACGTTGGGGTCGTGAGGGTCCATCACGAGATCGACGGCGCCGGCGTGGTCGTTCTGATAGAGCACCTTCCGCCAGGTCTTGCCGCCGTCTTTGGAGCGGAACACGCCGCGCTCCGGGTTGCGGCCGTAGGGATGGCCGAGGGCGGCGACGTACACCGTGTCGGGGTCCGTGGGGTGCACGCGGATGCGGCTGATGGCCTGGGTAGCTTCGAGACCCATGTGCGTCCACGTCTTGCCGGCGTCGGTCGATTTGTAAACGCCGTCGCCCTGCATGATGTTGCCGCGCAGCTCGGTTTCGCCCATGCCGATGTAGACCACGTCGGGCTTGGACTCGGAGACCGCCACCGCCCCGACCGACGAGCTGTGGATCTGCCCGTCGGTGACCGGCCGCCAGGTCAGGCCGCCGTCGGTAGTCTTCCACAGGCCGCCGCCGGTGGCGCCGAAGTAGTATTCGTTGGGCCGCGCGGCGCTGCCCGCCGAGGCGATCGACCGCCCGCCGCGCAGGGGGCCGATGCTCCGCCATTGCATGGAGCTGAACACCGCCGCATCATAAGCGGGCGCGGCGTACACAGCCGTCGCGGCGCTCGCCGCCAGCAGCGTAAGACGTAGGGTTTGCATTGCTGGTAATTATATCGTGGGGCCCCCGCGGCGCCGCCAACCGCGCCTGGTTTTACGTTCCTGTGGGGCCGGCGGGGCCGCACCAGCGGTTACCGCTTCACGACGGTGAGTGAAATCTGCGACGGATACTGCCCGGAGTGATGCACGGCATTGTGGGCCACCACGCCTTTCGCTTCGTCGTAATTGTTGCCGCCGGTGTTCATGTTGCGATCGAATCGCGGGAAGTTGCTGCTCGATACTTCGATGCGAATGCGATGGCCCGCCGCGAAGTAGTTGCTGGTGGTCATGGGCTGCAGCACTACCTTGTACACCTTGCCCGATTCCATCCACACGGGCGGCCGGTCGTATCCGCTGCGGTATCGCAGGCGTTGAATCGTCTCGTCCAGATTGTACGCTGTGCCGTCGGGATACACGTCGATCACCTTCACCGTGAAGTCGGTATCCTTGGCGTCGGAAGAGACATAGAGCGTGGCCTCGATGGGGCCGCTCGCTTCCACACCCTCCTGGAGAGGCTCGGAGGTGTAGACCAGGATATCGGGGCGCGCCTCCATCTTGCGCTGATCGAAGGCGCCGCCGGCGACGGCATTGCCCGTGCAACAGACGTTGCCGCCGTAGGAGGGCACCGGGTCCATGGGATCGTAGGTGAAGCGGTCCGGGTGGTCCGCGCCGGAAGCGGCTCGGGCAAGCGCGCCATCGCCGGTCAGGCTGTTGGCCTTTCCGCCGCTCTCGAGGAAGTAGGTCATCGGCCGCGCACCCTGGGGCGGCCAGGTCTCCGCGGTCTGCCACTTATTCATCCCCATGGTGTAGTAGCGGACCTTGGGCATGGTTTCCAGTATGTGGTTGTTCTCTCCCTTCAGGAAGTAATCGAACCACCCGTACGTGAGCTCATCGTAGTCGAGCCGGGCATCGCCCACATTGCGCTCGCCGACCACCGTATTCTCCGAAACCCGCTTGTAGCCGCAGTGCAGCGTGGGCGCGATGACCGCATATTGCTGGTTGGCGATCTCGCCCTTGGCGGTCTTGCGCACGTGGTTGTACGCCGCCAGGTTGGGCCCTATCGACACGTCGTACCAGGACATGAACCAGAAGCCCGGCACGTTCACCGGCATATCGTCGTGCCAGAGTCCGCCGCGGTACCACGCCGGGTCGTTGGGCGTGCGCTTGATCATGGCGCCGCCGGTGGAGACCTCCATCCGGTCGGCGAAGATGCCGTGCGGCCCGTCCACCGCTTTGATGATGTCCATCTCGGGAAGGTGCCGCAGGGCCTGCGACCAGTCCACGGGAGGCAGTTGCTGAGCCAGGTCGAACGCTTTGGATGCGCGGACCAGGTCTTCCTGGGAGGTGTTGGGCGGGAACATGGGCCGCACCTGGTTCTGCTGCCCATACAGCCAGGCGATGAACAGCATCTGGACGGCGCCGCCGCGATACCAGTTCCCCTGCTCAAAGTAGGGGCCGACGCGTCCCACGCCGGCGCCGAATCCCTGCGGAATCATGGCCGCGAATGCCGGGTTCCCGAGCGCCGCCACGCCCAGTTGCCACTCCGCGGTCGACGAGCACCCGATGGTGCCGACCTTGCCGTTGGACCACGGCTGCGCGGCCATCCATTGGATGGCATCGTATCCGTCGGTGCGCGGAGGGCCCAGAATGTCGTAGTTGCCTTCGGAGAAGAAGTGGCCGCGCTCGTTCATGTCCACCCATGCATAGCCGCGCTTGAGGGCGGCCAGGCGGGCGGCCATATCGGCCGGCGCCCCGCTGCGCACATCCCAGTAGTTGAAATTGTACGGCGTCCGGACAAAGATGATGGGGTACTTCTTGGAAGTGTCCCTGGGATGATAGATGTCGGCTGCCATGCGCTTGCCATCGCGCATCGGCACCATGACCTTGCGCTCGATGATGGCGAGAGACTCCAGTTCCTGTTCGGCGGCATTCCGCGCCGCGACGACTTGCGGGCCCGCTCCGCCGCGTTGTTGCGCCGGGGCGCGGGTCACGGCCGTGACGGCAATGCCCGCCGCCAGGACCAGTGCGGTAGACCACGCTACCGAAGGCTTCCGGTTCATGGGTAGGATCATAGCACGGCGGTTTGACGGCCATCGTTAGGAGACGGGAAATCCAGGAGTCCTACCACGCGGGCGGCAGATTCTCGACGGTCCGCGGGGCCACGCCGCCTTCCTTGTAGATGCATTCGCCGCGCTTCATGGTCATATGGACCAGATTTCCGCCGAGGTGTTGACCCAGCTCGCGGTAGTCGCGAACGCCGAGGACCAGCAGGTCGGCCTGCTTTCCCGGTTCCAGCGAACCGGCGCGGCTGGCGCAACCGAGCGCATGGGCGCCGTTGATGGTAGCGGCGGAAATGGCCTCGGCGGGGGTCATCCGCATGCGCAGGCAGGCCAGCGCGATGGCGATTTGCATGTTGAACTCGGGGGTATGATGCGAGTTGAAGTTGCTGGCCAGCGCCACGGGCACGCCGGCATCGATCAGGGCGCGGGCAGGCGCATAGCTGCCGCCGGAGTGGAAGGAAGCACACGGCAGCAGGGTCGCCATGAAGGCGGAACCGGACAGGAGCACCGCTTGCTCGGCGGTGGCCTGTTCCAGGTGGTCGATGCTCGTCACCAAATGGCCCACGGCCCCGGCCAACTGGGCGGCACTCGTGAGTCGATCGCCATGGATCTTGCAGGCGAACTCCAGACCGCGGGCGGCCGCGAGGTAACGCGCGAAATACTCCTGGTGCGCGGGCTCCGCATCCCAGACCACGTCGGCGAACCGCGCCAGGCGGCGGCGGCGGATCTTGGGCAGCAGTTCGGCAAGCACCCACTCGGCCGCTGCTCTGGTGGTGCGATCCTGTTCCTCCGGCAGGCGGAACAGAAAGGTCGGCACCACGTCGAGCGGATCGCGCTTGAGTCTGGAAAGGACGCGCAGAATCTTGAGTTCCGCGTTTTCATCCGGCCCGCAGCCCGTCTTGGCTTCCACCGTGGTAGTGCCGTGGCGGGCCATGGCCTCGAGGTAGATGCGCGCCCGGGCTCCCAGATTCTGGCCGGTGGTGGCGCGAATCGCCTTCGCCGCGTGGGCCTCATCCCCCGCGCCTGTCCCGGGCGCGGGGAACAGGAGGTGCGTGTGGCTATCGACAAAGCCAGGCACCACCACCCGGCCGGTTGCGTCGATTTCCGTAGCCTTGCGGGCTTCAGCCAGGTTCTCGATCCGGCGGCTCGTCCCCACCTCTTCGATCACGCCGTCGCGGATGAGCAGTGCGCCGTCGGGAATAATGCCCAGTTCCTGGAGTTCCGGCCCGCGCCGGGCGGCCTTCGGACCATGCAGGGTCACCAGTTGCCGCGCTCCTCGAATAAGAACCGTCCCCGTTTAATTATTTTCCTTTCCTGATACTAATTATAATTCTTAGAAATCACAACGGAGGCGGCCGTTTGATAATATAACATGCCCAAAAAGCTGGCGCCTGCCGCCGATCGGCCGCTGAAGACCTTGGAAAGGGTATTTTCCAAGGCCGGCCTCGGCTCCCGGACCGATGCACGAAGCTGGATCGGGGCAGGCCGGGTGCGTGTGAATGGAAGAATCGTACAGAATCCCGACCACTGGGTAGACCTGGAACGGGACCGCATCACGCTCGACGGCAAGCCGCTGCGGCCAGCCGACAAGACCTACCTGCTGCTGTACAAACCCAAGGGGTACCTGACCACGTGGCGCGACCCTGAGGGCCGCCCGACAGTCTACGACCTTACCCCCGCCGGAACCTGGCTCTCGCCCGTGGGGCGGCTCGATCTGGACACCAGCGGCCTGCTGCTGATGACCAACGACACCGGGTTTGCCGAGCGCATCGCCAATCCCGGCCACAAAGTACCCAAGACGTACGAGCTGAAGGCCGCGACCCTGTTGAGCGACGACCAGATCGAGCAGTTGCGCCGCGGCGTCGCACTGAGCGACGGGCCCACGCT
>JADGNR010000601.1 GCA_017883415.1 Bryobacteraceae bacterium
TGTTGACGTGAAAGCCCGCTTGCACGGACAAGGGAATCCTGGCCTGCACCGCGTCGTTCCGCTTGCCCACCACTTTCTGGGGCTCGCCCGCCGTCAGGTATCCGCTACCTTGCGCCCGCAAAGAAGGCAGGCAGACCAGTGCGGCCGCCAGGGTCGGACGCAGGAACCTGCAAAAGTTGTCCCACACCATCTTCGATTTCCCTCCGGCTCGTGAGTCCCACATGGACCGCGGCGATCCTGCCGCCCCGATCGATCAGGAATGTCGTGGGCAGCGCGTCGACGCCGCCGTAGAGCTGCGCCGTCGCATCGTTGCCCATCACCACGCGGTAATTGACGCCCAATTTGGCCAGGAACGGCTTGACTACGTCCCAACCTTCATCGTCCATGGAAACGCCAAGCACCTCGAAACCCTTGTCCTTGTGCTTGCGCTGCATTTCCACGAACCAGGGAATCTCCACCTTGCAAGGGCCGCACCACGTGGCCCAGAAATCGAGCAGCAGCACCTTCCCGCGATAATCCGCGAGTTGCACGGTCTTGCCATCCGCATCCTTCAAGGTGAAATCCGGAGCGTCCTTGCGGTCCTTGTCCGGCTTCACGGTCGCGGCTTTTACCGATTGCGGCTCGGAAGAGCAGCCCTGAATCAGGCAGCCCACAACGAGCGCGGCGGCGAAGGTAGAGGCAAAACGTAGTGGGGACACAGATTCGTTCCTGACTCAATTATAGCCGTAATTGTGTGGCTTCGATCGTTTCCCGGAACCATACGCGGCGCCCGATGCGAAAGCCGCCGGTCAAGGTAAACTCGTCGTGGCTGAGGACCCCGGAATACAGCCACGCCGCGGTGTCGCAGAAGCTTTCGCAGCAGTACTCGCGCCAACGGCGGCGGCGCGATTCGATATCGTCCGCGCTCAATGCCAGCTTTCTCCATTCCGCCGACCAGCCCAACTCGCCCCGCGCCCCCGCCCGCAGTTCGCCCCGCACCAGGTCCTCCCAGGAGCGCCGCGCGCCATTGCCCCTCCTCAGCCAGGCAAAATGAAAAACTTCATGCACAAAGACGCGCGGAAACTCCGCGCGGCTGCAGTCGAAGACGATCACACGTTCCCGCAGGAACGACCCGGCGTGCACGGGGCCGCGCCGGTCGCGCAGATCGCGCGCGCAGCGTATCAGGATCGGCGCGCCGGCGAGCGGCGGCAAACGGCCGAGCAGGGCGCCCGCCTGCCTTCTGTGCCACTGGCTCTCAAACACAAGGAGGGGTAGGTCCGCCACCGCCGGCCACTCAGCGCCCGCGGGCGGCCGGTTGTTCCATCTGCGCGATCTCGTCCGCATAGCGCCTCATCTCCGCGGGCGACACGGTGACGAGGTCCTTTTCCATGTCCTCGCCCGTCTTTACGACGTGCAGCAGGTGCAACGCCGCCAGGCGCGCGCACCAGGAATCGTCCACCGGCCGCGCGGTGTCGCGGCTCAGGCGCAGCAGCTCGGCATGGGGCAGCGCAATCGTCTTTTCGGTTCGCCCGCCGCTCTCGTCCTCCAGGATGTACTTGACGTCGACCGTGTCGGCCATCCGAATGGAAATGGCGGTCTGCAGCCATTTGAACAGCACCTGGAATTTGCGGCCGAACGGGTCGGGTCCCGCTTCGAACTGGCGAAAATTGAGCATCTAAGGCTATCTTACAATGGCGGGATATGCAGGTTGCCGAACTGATCGCCACCCGCGAATTCCGCGTGACGCAACAGGAGATCGACCACCCGCCGCCCGGCCAGGTGCAGGTGCGGGTGCAGGCCGTCGGCATCTGCGGTTCCGACCTGCACTCGTACGCGGAAGGAGGCGTGGGCGACACGCCGTGCCAGTTCCCCATGGTGTTGGGCCACGAGCCCTCGGGCGCCGTCGTCCAAACCGGCGCCGGCGTCGCCGGCTGGTCGCCTGGCGATCGCGCCGCCCTCGAGCCTGCGCTCTACTGCTATCACTGCGAATTCTGCCGCTCCGGCCGCCATAACCTCTGCGCCGACATCCGCTTTCTCAGCACGCCGGGCCACGCCGGGTTCTTCCGCGAATTCGTAAATCTGCCGGCCGCCAACCTGCTCGCCATTCCGCGTTCGATGCCGATCGAGCTCGCCACCATGGTGGAACCCCTGGCGGTGGCGCTCCACTCTCTGAAGTTCGCCGCGCTCGCAGCCGGCGAAACCGTGGCGGTCTTCGGCGCCGGGCCCATCGGGCTCCTCACCGTGGCGTGCCTCAGACTCGCCGGCGCCGGCCGTATCTGGGCGGTCGAGCCGGTGGCGCACCGCCGCGAAATGGCCCGGCGGATGGGCGCCGATGCCGCGATCGATCCCCACCAGATCGATGCCGCCGGCCAGATTCGCAACGATACCGGACAGCGCGGCGTCGACTGCGCGATCGATTGCGCCGCCCGGCCCCACACCACCAACCAGGCGATTCGCGCCGCGCGGAATGGCGGCCGCGTGGTCCTCACCGGTATTCATTCCGAGGCCATGGTGCCTTTTGAGGTCTCGCCCATGCGGCGCAAGGAACTGGCGCTCTACAACGTGCGCCGCTCCAACCACGAATCCGAAGCCGCCCTGGACCTGCTGGTCCACCACACCGCGCGGTTCGCCCCGCTGGTGACCCACACCCGTCCGCTCGACCGCATCGCCGAGGCGTTCTCCATCGCGGGCGATTACACCGACGGCGTCGGCAAGATGGTGGTGACCCTGTAGCGGCCGGGCGGGCGGCGAGCACACTTACTCGTGGCGGAGGGCCACCACCGGGTCGACGC
>JADGNR010000314.1 GCA_017883415.1 Bryobacteraceae bacterium
GTCTGGGATTGATTGAGCTTGGGTGTAAGAGGTTTGGCAAGCGCCTTCAACTCGGCGGCTTTCCAGATGTGGAATCCCTCGGGATCGGCCGCCGATGCGGCGAACCCCACAAACAGCAGCGCAGTCGGTATTAGCTTCATTACTGGAGTGTAGCTAAATAGCTATCAGCTTTCAGCGGTCAGCGTTCAGCCGCCAACCGCGGGCCACACCGGCGCACCTGAAAGCTGAGCGCTGATAGCTGATCGCTGAAAGCTATCTTGCAGCGATGAGGAATGGCGCGCTGGGGGAACCGTCCACGGCCACCACCAACGGCACCTGGGCGCCGCCAAACGACTGGCTGAGGGCGAACTGGATCTGGAACGCGCCCGCCGGCGCCGGAGTGATCTGTTGCACCGTCATGGGCACACCGGAGACGGTCACCTGCACGCGGCCCGCGCCGGCGGCGGCGGCCGGATCGAGACCGGTGGCCAGCACGCTCAGCACATCGCCGGGGTTGGCCGGATGCGTGGCGTCGACCGCCGCACCGGCAACGCTCACGCCGGCGATCGCGGGCGGCGGGTTATCGATCTCGAAACGCACGGGAAACGCGCTCGCCGCACCGTTGTTCAGATTGAGCGTGGCGGACCCCGCGCTGAAGCTCGCGGGAATCTGGAAGTTAATCTGCGTGGCCGAAGCGTACAGCACCGGTATCGCGGCGCCGTTCAAGGCCAGTTGCAGATTCGCCGGCGACGGCGCCAGATTGGTCCCATAGAGCGTGACGTAGCCCGACGGGTTAAACGGCCCCGGCAGGTTGGTTACGCCGTTCAGCACGAATGCGATGGCGGGCAAGGCGGGATTCACCGGCTGTATCTGGAACGCCGAGGGCTGCGACATTACCTGGAATCCCGAGACCACGCTGAGCTCCGAAGCGCCCACCGTGGCGTTGGGCGCCACCACGACATTCGCCACCAGATGGTTCGCGCTCAGCACCCAAATGCGGCCCACCGCGATATCGCTGGTTCCGAATCCGACGCTCACCTGGCCCTCCACGAAATTGGTGTTTGCGGTGGTAATGTCGATCGTCGCCTGGATGGGAGTGGGGCTCGATCCGGCCGCGAGCGACGGTGGATTCACCGCCACGATCAGCGGGGCCGGACTCGCCGCGTAGACGAACTGCGGCGGAGCGGCCGGTTGCAGGAACATCGAGTTCTGCCCATCGCTATTGAACACCGCGACGAGGGAGACTTGTCCGCTGGTTCCCGGCGGCGGGTTTACGGTGATGGAGCCCTGCGCGGCGGCGCCGGCGAACGGCGCCACCACGGCGGCCGGCAAACCATCGAAGTAGACGCGGGTGTCGGCTCCGAGACCGGCACCGGCGACGGTGACGCTGCCATCGTTGTTCAGCGTCTGCGAATCGATCTGCGGCGGGCCTTTGGCCACGAGGTTGATGGCGTCGGGGAGAACGTAAATGTCGCTGCCGAAATCAAAAACGAGGTGACGGGCGCCGGGCGCCGGCGCCGCCGCCCCGGGGAAGAAATAAAGCGCCACACCCGAGCCATACGGCGACAGGAACGTGCTATTGAAAATGTTCCCCAGGGCGGTCACCGAAGTCAGATTCGGCATGGCGCCGACATTGGGCTGCGCCACAATCGTGTAATGCGGCCGCGTGACGTCGAGGTAAGCGGGCGTGATCGCAATCGACCCGTAATCGGTGTACGTGCGTTGGCTGGGATCGAGAAAACTGTAGGTGACGATATCGTACGCCGGCACCGACGATCGCGCCTGCACGGCAAAATTCTGATTGGTGAAGGGGGACGTGCCGGCATCCACGGTGAACGTCGCCGCCTTCTGCGGATCGGTGGTGCCCGGGTAAAACACCGTCTGAAAAAACCCGCTGGGTCCGGGCAGGGCGTTTCCGCCGGCATCCTTCGGCAGCGCAATCCCGGTGTTGTTCGCGTTGATGGCGTCGGGCGGAAGGGGATGCACGTAGAGCAGGTACTGATTGGGCGGCAGCCCGCTGATGGTGTAGGTTCCGTCGGGATTGGTCAGCGCGCTGACCGCCGGTCCGGTGGGCGGGATGGCCACGACCGAAGCCAGGGGTACCGGCTGATTGCCGGCCGTCACCCTTCCGGAGATGGAGCCGAGGCTGGCTGCCCAGCCGGCCTTGCCGTACAGCACGGAAAGGGCGGCCATGTCATCGGCGTCCAGGGGACGAGCCCGCGAGGTGTTGCGAATCACGTCCTGCGACATCGCCGACGCCGTCCAGGTGTGCTGCAAGCCCAGCGCATGGCCGAACTCGTGCACCGCGGTGGTGTAGTACGCTTCCAGGTTGCTCGGACCGGGGCCCCTATTGGGGTTGGTGTTGTTGGTGAGAATCACCATCCCGCGCGACACCGGAAGAAACGGCCCGTTCTGTCCGGCGCTCACGGTGGCTGTGGCCGACACCACCGGGGCGCCCAGCCCCAGCAGGCCAGGGCTCAAGTCCTGGAAGACCACGTCGGCCCCCGGCGTCTTCGACACCGAACTCTGAGGGTTGGTCTCAAGCCCGCCAAACGCCACCCGCAGATCCGAGGTAGGCACTGAATTCCAAGCCGCGGCGGCCTGCCTGATCTGGCTCAGGATGGAGCCAAAACTGTCATTGGCGGCGAACGTCGCCGGACCCGTGTCGCTTACCAGGAAGGTAATGGTGTTGTTGGGGAGGGCGTTGAGATCGAATGCTTCGGGAATCGCCGCCAGCGAGCCGTTCAAGTTCAGGAAGTGGATGTAGTGATAATACGCTTCGGCGGGTGTTCCCAGCAGTACGGCGGCTGCCGCTACGGCGAAGATCCTGCCCATCCGCTGGAAATGGCTCATCATTTCCCCACGCTCTGGCCGGCAGCCAGCGTGCTGCCGATGCGCAGCCGCAACTCGCTCAGCCGCATCACCAGCGTCTGGTCTTTTACCGGTCTGGCCGTGCTCGGCTCCAGCATCAGCTCCCGGCTGGCGGCGCGGGTCGCCATGGGGTCGGAGGCGCCGTTCTCCGCCAGCGCGAACAGGCCTTGGGTCAACCCGAGCACCTGCGTGAGGCCGGCTTTGCCGGTCCATAAGAAGAAGACGAATTCACCGCCCGGTTGGAATTCCGGAGCGCCTGCGAAGGTCTGGCGCAGGTTATTGGCGATGCCGCCGGGAACCAGCACCTCGACCGTAGCCTGGCCGGCGCCCTTCAGGGTTTCCGACACCTTGATCTTATAGTGCGTGTAGATCACCGGGCCGGAAAATGCCGCGTAGGAGCTTACCACGGTTCCGCGCACGATGGCCGTCGATTGCGCGATCATGTCGTCGAGGGAAAGCCGCTGCAGAGTGGCGCACGGGAGCGGCGCGATCCAGAAGGCGAACAGTGGCGCAAGCAGGGAGAGGCGCTTCACAGGACTAGAGACAGCACCTGGAACACCAATCAATCTCACTGATACCAAGCGGCTTATCGGCACATCACCGCCACGTTCTGGGTTCCTGCGACACGGCATTGGGACACCGTGCCACAAAAATCTCAGATTTTGCCCGGCCTGACGATCAACATGGGGACGTCCAGGTTGTGCCGCACCGGGTTGATGGTGGTGCCGAAGATCAGGTCCTTCAACCCCCCGTGGCCATGCGCCCCCATGATGACCAGGTCCGCCCGGATTTCCCGCGCAAAGCGGACGATTTCTTTCTTGGGCGAAGGAGAATGGGAGATGGCTGTTTCCACCACCACTCCCTGGTCGCGGAGGGACTGCGCGATGCGCTCGATGTATTGCTCGCCGGCTTCCACTTCGGCGGTGGATGCCGCCGGTCCGTAGACCTGGCTGGTGACGCCCTCCTCGACATGCAGCAGATACAGCCTGGCGCCGTAAATCCGGGCCATGGCCGCGGCGTGGCTCACCGCCAGCCGGTCCAAATCGGTGTGATCCAGCGGGACCAGGATGCGGTGGTAGACCGGCGCGGCGGCGGCTCCGGCGCCCGCCGTCTCCGGGAGGACAATGGGGGCCCGCCCGTACTTCCGGGTCCAGCGGCTGATGGCGGGTTCCATGAGCACCCACAGCAGCAGCAGCGCCAGCGCCACCGCGGCGGGCACCGCCACCAGCCAGACCGCCGTTTTCCAGGCGCCGGCGCCGGTCAGCCAGTCGCCCAGGGCCATCACTGCCAGCCGCGCATTCAGGCCGATGATGATGGTGGCGGCGCTCCACGCCAGTACCCGAACCCAGAAGGCGTTGGCGAACGAGCCCATGCGCGAGCGATCGTTGGTGAAGTGAATCAGGGGAACGATGGCGAACGGCAATTGCATGCTGAGGATCACCTGGCTCAGGATCAGGAGCCCGAACGTCGCCTTATCTCCCACTATGTAGATGGTCAGCGCCGCCGGGATGATGGCCAGCGAGCGGGTGATCAGGCGGCGCATCCATGGCCTCATGCGAAAGTTTAAGAAACCCTCCATAACTACTTGTCCTGCAAGGGTTCCCGTTAGGGTAGAAGATTGTCCGGAGCAGAGCAGTGCGACGGCGAAAATCACCCCCGCGAGGCTGGTCCCGAGCAGCGGCACCAGCAGCACATGGGCCTGCTGGATCTCGGTGACCACGATGCCGCGCTGGAAGAACACGGCCGCCGCCAGCACCAGGATGGCGCAGTTGACGAACATCGCCCCGTTGAGCGCCACCACCGAATCCATCAGGTTGTAGCGGCAGGCGGTACGCTTGGCCGCCTCGGTATGGCCGATCGACCGCGTTTGCACCAGCGCGGAGTGCAGATACAGATTGTGGGGCATCACCGTGGCGCCCAGAATCCCTATGGCCACGTACAGACTCTCGCGGTTGAGCCGTGGCGCCAGGCCGGTCAATATCGCGCTGACGGAGGGCTTGGCCCAGAAGATTTCGATGCAGAAGCAGGCCGCGATCACGCTGATCAACGCCAGAATGAAAGCTTCGATGGTACGGATGCCGAAGCTCTGAAACCAGAGCAGCAGCAAGGTATCGGCCGCGGTGAGCAGCACGCCGGTGAACAGCGGAATGTGAAACAGCAGGTTGAGGGCGATGGCCGCGCCCAGAACTTCGGCCAGGTCGCAGGCGGCAATGGCGATCTCGCAGAGCCCCCACAGGGCCAGGCTCATGGGCCGGGGATAGGTTTCGCGGCACGCCTGCGCCAGGTCGCGCCCGGAGACGATGCCCAGACGCGCGCTGAGGGTCTGCAGCAGGATGGCCATGGCGTTGGACATGACCAGGACCCACAGCAACTGGTAGCCGAAGCGCGCGCCGCCTTCCAGGTCGGTGGCCCAGTTGCCGGGGTCCATGTAGCCCACGCTCACCAGATAGGCCGGCCCGGCAAACGCGAACATGCGTCGCCAGAAGGAGAGTTGGGCGGTGCCGACGCTGGCATGAACTTCGCCCAGAGACCGCGCATCCCGCCCCTGTTGTTTCGTGGCCGCCATGCAGATTTCACTATAGTGAGGCCCAGCGCCCCGTGACAAGCGCGGGGCGCGGGCGCGTCTGGTTGGCGGACGGCCCTTTACCTGCTCCCTCCTACAACCTCATAGTGGATTCGCGGGATGTCGGTTCCCAGGGGATTCCTGTGATCGCTCAGGTCGTGCGGTCGAGGCCAGTGTCCGAACTGGACGCCGAACACTACGCGCCCGCTATCGTGGCGTCCCACAAAGGTCTCGTTGAAATCGCCTTCCACCGTAAAGCCGATCTCCGGCCGGAACTGATACACGAAGCGCAGCAGGGCCCCGGGCCGGTCATCCAAGCCCGGAGCGTGGCGATGCAGATACACCAGATTGCCTTCCAAGTAAAACCGGTGCGGCAACTGCACCTGGCCGGAGCCTCCAAACTGGTCGACAATCCCCAACCTCTCATGGTCCGGCGCGTCGATCAGGATGTTATCGCGGAAACCCTTGGTGCCGAAGATCCCAAAACGCGCGTTACTCAAGAACAGAAAGTCCAGCGTAAAGGACGCCTGGCCCAGCGCGGCGCCATTCCCCGACGGGCGGAAGTGAGTAAATTTGAAGTCGCCGAAGGCGCCAACCTGCACGTGGTGGAGCCGGGCGAGCAGGCCCGCATCGAGCTGCCCTTCCTGGCGCCCCTCGTAATGCAGGTATTCCCCTTGCGCCTGGACGCCATAGGTCTTCCGCACACCAAACGGCTGCAGGAAGCGTCCATAGCCCGTGAAACTGTAGTCCCCCGTCCGGCTGGGACCGAACGTCGGACCGATATTCACTCCCACCACCGCAAATGTCGGCGGATGGCAAATATACTCGGGGGGTGTCGTGGCCGTCACCGTCACCGTCTTACTCGGCGCGGCCGGATCGTCACTGCTGATGGTGATGGTGGCGGTTTTGCTCCCGGGGCTGGCCGGTTTGAACCGGATCGGAACCTCGAGCGACGTGCCGGGAGCGATCACCAGCGGGTATGACAATACCTGCGCGGTCTGAAACTCGGGCGAGCTGGAAGCGATGTTCGTCACCGTCAACGGACAGGTCCCGCTGTTCTGGATGGTGACCGGCAGATCGCGGAACGCTCCGCGGCACACGGTGCCGAAATCGCCGGTGTCGGCGATCACGGTCGCGATCACCGGCTGCCCTCCTACGCCCTTCATCGCAATCTGCGCCGCGGGCCGCACGGGATCGTTGCTGTTGACCGTGAGGGTCCCGGTCTTCGAACCGGCGCTCGAAGGCGCAAACCGGATCGGCAGGTCGATGGTTCCTCCCGGCGCGATTGTCAGCGGGAACGCCACCACGCTGGCCGTCTGGAAGTCCGGCGAGTTCGAGCTCATGCCGGTGACTATCAGCGGGCACGCGCCGTTGTTGTGCACCGTGACCTCCAGGTCGCGGAATCTGCCGGGACACACAGTCCCGAAATCGCCGCTGTCCGCGATGGCCGTGGCGATGGTCGGCTGTCCGGCAGCACCGGTGACAGTTATGGACGCGGAGGGCGTCACCGGGTCGTTGCTCGGA
>JADGNR010000602.1 GCA_017883415.1 Bryobacteraceae bacterium
TTTCCGCGGGGCCATCCGCCAATGCCGCGGAATCGACCCAATTTGCCTCGCCCAGCCTCGTGAACGCAGACTCCGCCGTCCCCAGCCGCTCGCCCGTCCCCCACCATCCGCCTCGCCGCCACCGTCGCTCCGCCGTCCCCAGCCGCTCCGCTGCGCCCGCTCCCAGAAACTTCGCATGACATCTTGATTTCCTTCTGAATCAGCAAGGTAGAGGGAAATTCGCACCATGGGAGATTCGCAAGTGCTGCAAACGGTTCGTTTTGGAGTAAACTTGCACTTAAGTGAAGGCAAGTAGCGGGTTAGGCCGACTTTCCCCGCTGGCCCTGCGCCAGCGCCGCCAAGGTCTGGCCAAACTGCTCCCGCCGGTAACCCAGATTCTGCGGGGTTCGCTGGTGGAGCGATTTGTGACCTGCGGGAATCCGGCCTGCAGGTGTGCCCAGGGCGAGCGGCATGGGCCGATCTGGTATCTGACCGTTACTCTGGGACGTGGCCGTACCACAGGCGGCATCATCCCCGAGAAGAAAGTTTCGGAAGTCCGCGGCTGGATCGACAACTACCACAAAGTGAAGGTTCACCTCGAGAAGATTTCCGAGATCAATCGCGAACTACTGCGGCGTGACCTCGCCAGGCAGCGCAAGCACAAACGAAAGGGATAGCGAAATGCAGTGCGCGGGAATGGAAGATCGAGCCGGGATTTAGCTTGCATTTATGAGAAGGCAAGATAGGCCGGTTCACGAACTCCCGGGGAGATCCAGCCATCGGCCGTCTTCCTCGCGGCCTTTCACGGCTTTGCCTTCCGGCTGCCCGGCTTTCAGCAACTGGAAGCGGAGTTGACCCAGCCTGCCCTCCAGCAATGGATCGGCGCCCCTCGCGCCTTCCACGACGACGCTGCGCTGTAGCCTCTCCGGCTTTCATCTGGAAGATCTGGAGCGGATGCTGGTTCAGGTCAATCGGTCGCTCAAGCGCAACAGGGCGCTCGATACGGGTCGCGTGCAGGGCCGTATCGTCGCGGCCCTCCACGGTTATGAGGTGCTCTCCCGCTACAGCCGTTGTTGCGACTCCTGCCTCGAGCGTCGCGTCATGGTGCGCCAAGCCGGCGTGAACAGCGAACAGGCGCGAACTCTATCAATCCGCCGTTCGGCTGTTTGCCAGCCGCCCCGCCGATTGCCGTGGCGCGGAGCGGCACAATGGCAAGGACTTTTCAGTTCCAGATCTGGGACTCCCAGGGATTCCCGGTTTCCGCCGATCACCCGCAGCCGGCGGTTCGTGCGGTCCGAAGAAAGGCCCACGCAGAACCATTACCGCCGGGGCAAGCTGCAACCCGAAACGACCGGGCACGAATGGCTCTGGATTACGTCTCCGCGGAGGGTGGCCCGGCAATTGAGCTTCTCCGTCTCCAAACTCCCGCCCAACATTCGCGCTCCCGACACCACGGGTGCGGCGACCACTCCTGCCTGATCAGCGATTCTCCCCGACCCGCATCGGGCCGGGATGCCCTCCGGAGTCCGTCGCGCGGGCCCCACCAGGTTCCCCACCGCGTCGGCAGCGCATTTGCGCCCGAAAATCCGCCATGCGAATCTCCCCTACCACCAACCCCTCGTGCCAAGCTTCTGCCCGCTGCGCCGCCGCGCCCGCTGCGCGGTCGTGACAATGACCACCGAGTGAGTTAGGATGGCGGAAGACTCATGATGGATGCTGCCGCCCAAACCGGATCCCCGGAGATCCCGGATAAGCTGTACTTCAAAATCGGCGAAGTCAGCGACCTCCTCGGAGTCGAGCCGTACGTCTTGCGCTACTGGGAAACCGAGTTTGCCATCTTGTCGCCCAAGAAGTCCGGAACTGGACATCGCCTCTATCGCCGCAAAGACGTCGAACTATTGCTGCGCATCAAACACCTTCTGTATGAAAAGCGGTTTACCATCGAAGGCGCCCGCCAGTCCCTGCAAGCCGAATCGCGCGCTACCAAACCGCGCGCCACCAAACAGGCGCAGCAGGAATTGTTTTCCGACGATCCGTTGCCCGAGATCCGCCGGGAGCTGGCCGACATTCTGCAATTATTGAAGTAGTCTTACGGCTCGCCCACGATTAGGGCGTAAATACGGTCGAGGTCTTCGGCCGAATAATACTCGATTTCAATGCGGCCTCTCTGGTTCGCCTTCTCGACGAGCCGCACCCTGGTGCCCAGCACCCGCTGCATTTCACCGATGGCCGCCTTGACGTTGGGATCGGTTTCGACCTCATCCACGTGCTTCGGCTTGCGGCCCTCCATCATCTTCTGGGTGGTCCGCTCTATCTGGCGAACCGACCAACCCTGCGCCACGGACTTCTCGGCGACCTCCATCTGCAACTCGACCGAAGGCAAAGCCAGCAGGCACCGTGCGTGGCCCGCCGAAAGACGGCGCTCGGCCACCAGTTGCTGGATTTCCGGGGGAAGTTGCAGCAAGCGCAGGAAGTTGACAATGGTCGATCGGTCCTTACCGGTTCGCCGCCCGATTTCGTCCGGGCTGAGGGACAACTCCGTTGAGAGCCCCGAAAAGGCGCTCGCGGTCTCGATAGGGTTTAGATCGTCTCGCTGGATGTTCTCAATGAGGGTGATTTCGAGCAGGCGGTCATCCGGGATTTCCCGGATCACCGCCGGCACCTCCGCGAACCCCGCCAACTTGGCTGCCCTCCACCGGCGTTCTCCTGCAACGAGTTGGTAACGCTCACCCAACCTGCGGACCACGAGCGGTTGGATAATTCCATTAGCGCGAATCGATTGCGCG
>JADGNR010000063.1 GCA_017883415.1 Bryobacteraceae bacterium
GGCGGGCGGATCTGGCCGCTGATGGTGTCGCCGGTGCGCAGGTCGAAGCGCCGGATTTGCGAAGGCGAGACGTACACGTCGTCCGGTCCCGGCAGGTAGTTGTACTCCGGCGCGCGCAGGAAGCCGAAACCGTCGGGCAGGCACTCCAGCACGCCTTCGGAAAAAATGAGCCCGCTTTTTTCGGCCTGGGTCTGGAGTATCTTGAAGATCAGCTCCTGCTTGCGCAGGCCGGCGGCCCCGCCAATGTTCATGCCCTGAGCCACCTGGTTGAGCACCTGGATGCTCATGTCCTTCAGCTCCACCAGGTCCAGCGTGGGGGTTCCGTTCTTGACGTTTTGCGCCCCCTGGTGTTTGCGGCGTTGCATACCGGGATGCAAGGCGGACTGCTCGGCCGGGGGAACCGCAACCGGCTCGGCAGGTTTGGGCTCGGCAGGTTTGGGCTCGGCGGCTTTGGGCTCCGCGGGCTTGGGCTCGGGAGGCTTCTCGGCGACCGGCGGCACCACCGCGCCTCGCACGCGCTCGGCGCGTTCCGGACGCTCGGCGCGCGGCTTCTCGGGCGGCGCGGCGGGGGCCGCGGCGGATTCCGTTTTGTCCGTTTCGGGGGCGGACGGCTTCTCTGTGGGCTTTTCTGTCTTTTCCTGCGGCGGGGTGGTTCCTACCGTGGTTGGAGTGTTTTCGTTATTGCTTGCCAAAGTTCCCTCACTCCCCGGCCGCTGGCGGCCGAGAACGGCAACGGCTCCACGCCTTCCTGGCGGATGGCGCGCAAACCGTGCTCTTGCTCAGATTGATTCAACTTGTCGGTCTTGGTGGCGATCACCAGGTACGGTCTGCCGCGATATTCCAGCCACCGCTTCAGCTCCAGATCCTTGTCCATCCATGCGCGGCGGGCGTCCAATATCAGGCAGGAAAGCCTCAGGGTCTCCCTTGTCTCGAAATACGTTTCTATCAGCTTCTTCCACGCCGCCTGATAACCAGGCGGCACCCGGGCGTATCCGTATCCCGGAAGATCGACGAAGTAGAAGGCGTCCTCGATCCTATAAAAATTGATCGTTTGCGTGCGGCCTGGGGTGTTGCTGGTGAAAGCCAGCCCTTTCTGGCCGGTCAGGGCATTAATCAGGCTGGACTTGCCAACGTTGCTTCTCCCTAAAAAAGCGATCTCCGGCAGCCGGCCGGTAGGAAACGTCTCCGGCCTGGCCGAACTGACTACGAATTCCGATTTCAATCCGTCCGCCGCTCTTCGCTCGCCGCGCCCCGGCCGTCCACGGGCGCAGCCGGGCGGCGGCGTTCTAATGCGCCCGTGATTCTTCCGCCGCCGGCTGTGCCTCCACCGCCGCCGGATCCACCGGAAGCGGCAGCGCCACCACTTCGCGCTCGAGCGCGATCTTCAGCACTTCATCCATCGAATCCACGAAGTGGAGCTTCATGACCTGCTTGATGGCGTCGGGAATGTCGGGCAGGTCCTTCTCGTTTTCGCGCGGCATAATGGCTTGCAGAATGCCGTGGCGATGCGCGGCCATCAACTTCTCCTTCAGCCCGCCGATGCCCAGCACCTTGCCGCGCAGGGTAATTTCGCCCGTCATGGCCATATCGCAGCGCACCGGAATGCGCGTCAACGCGCTGCAGATGGTGGTGGCCAGCGTGATGCCCGCCGAAGGCCCGTCCTTGGGAATGGCGCCTTCGGGAACATGGATATGGACGTCCAGGCTGCGGTAAAAGTCGCGCGGCAATCCGAACTGGTGCGCGCGCGACCGTATGTAACTCATGGCCGCCTGCGCCGATTCCTGCATCACGTCGCCCAGTTTTCCGGTGATGGTCAGCTTGCCTTTGCCTTCCATCAGGGTACACTCGACGGTCAGCAGCTGGCCGCCGACTTCGGTCCACGCCAGGCCGGTGGCGGCCCCGATTTCGTTTTTCTTCTCGACCCCCAGGTCGCGGAAGCGCCAGGGCCCCAGCATTTCGGGCAGCTTGGCGCCGTCGATGGTCACCGCCGCGGTGGTCTTCTTTTCCTTCCCGCTGCGATCGTTCACCACCTGGCGGGCCACCTTGCGGCACAGGTTACCGATCTCGCGCTCCAGGTTGCGGACCCCGGCCTCGCGCGTGTAGTACTGGATTAGCCCGTTGAGACCCCCGTCGGCGAAGGCGATCTGCTCGGCGGATAGCCCCGTCTGCTCCATCTGCTTGCGGACCAGGAATCGCTTGGCGATTTCCATCTTCTCGAGTTCCGTATAGCCCGAAAGACGGATCACTTCCATGCGGTCCTGCAAGGCCGGAGGAACGGTGTGGAGCACATTGGCGGTGGCGATGAAGAAGACCTGGCTCAGATCGTACTCCACATCCAGATAGTGGTCGACGAACATGAAGTTCTGCTCCGGGTCCAGCACTTCGAGCAGCGCGGCCGAAGGATCGCCGCGGAAGTCCATCGACATCTTGTCCACTTCGTCCAGCATGAAGACCGGGTTCCTGGTCCCCGCCTTCTTCATCATCTGGATGATCTGTCCGGGCAGCGCGCCGATATAGGTGCGCCGGTGTCCGCGAATCTCCGCCTCGTCGCGCACGCCGCCGAGCGACATGCGCACGAACTTGCGTCCCGTGGCCTTGGAAATCGACATCCCGAGAGACGTTTTGCCCACTCCGGGCGGGCCCACGAAGCACAGAATCGACCCTTTGGGATTCTTCACCAGGCGCCGCACCGCCAGAAATTCGAGGATGCGCTCCTTGATCTTCTCCAGGCCGTAGTGGTCGCTTTCGAGCACCTGCTCGGCGTACTTGAGATCGCGGATCTCTTTGGATTTTTTCTTCCACGGCACCGCCAGCAGCCAGTCCAGATAGTTGCGCGAGACGGTGGATTCCGCCGACATGGGCGGCATGTTCTCCAGCCGCTTCAACTCGGCCATGGCCTTTTCCAGCGCGTCGGTGGTCATGCCCGCGGTCTCGATGCGCTTTTTCAGCTCGTCGATCTCGCTTTTTTCGCCGCGCCCCAATTCCTTCTGGATGGCCTTGATCTTTTCGTTGAGGTAGTATTCCTTCTGCGCCTTTTCCATCTGCCGCTTCACGCGGCCCTGAATGGTGCGGTCCACATTGAGCTTCTCGATTTCGATATCGAGCATCTCGGCCACGCGCGTCAGCCGGTCGATGGGGTCGAAGATCTCCAGCAGCTCCTGCTTCTCCTCGATAGTGAGCTGCAGATTGGCGCCCACCGTATCGGCCAGCTTGCCCGGATCTTCCACGCGGATGGCCGCGATCATGGTCTCGTAATTCAGGTTCTGGCTGAGCTTCACGTACTGCTCGAACAGGCCGGTCACGCGGGCGATCAGGGCATCGAGCTGCTGGCCCGGCTCCACTTTGTAGTTGGCCGTGCGGACCATGGCGCGGAAGAACCCTTCCTCGTCGGAGACCGATACCACCCGGCCGCGCTCCACGCCTTCCACCAGCACTTTGATATTGCCGTCGGGCAGCTTCAGGCTCTGCACGATGTTGACGATCGTGCCCACATTGTAAATTTCGTTGGGCTTGGGTTCGTCGATGGAAGCGTCGTGCTGGGTGGCGAGGAAGATCTTCTTATCGCCCGCCATGGCCTCTTCCAGCGCCCGCACGCTCGATTCCCGTCCCACCACGAAGGGGGTCATCATGTACGGAAAGATGACCACGTCGCGAATGGGCATCATCGGCAGACGTTTTGTGTCGGATTTTTCCTTTGAAGTAAGCATTGTTCCCCCAGGCAGCGACCCCGACTGCCGGCCCGCGGTCCTGCACCCAGCCGCGACCGCCCGGCACCCTCTGCCCCTAACCGGCCTTTTCTAATATTGTAAGACTGATTTTCTGCGCCAGCACCATCTCTTTGGTGACCTGGAATTCGCGGACCTTCTTGTACGATGGCAGGTAATACATCAGGTCCAGCATCAAATCCTCGAGGATCATGCGCAGCCCGCGCGCCCCCACCTTGCGCTCCATGGCGAGGTCGGCGATGGCTTCCAGGGCGTCGTCGTTGAACCGCAAGCGCACGTTCTCGAACTCAAAGAGCTTCTGGTATTGCTTGATGATCGCGTTCTTGGGCCTGGTGAGAATCTGGATCAGGGCGGAGCGGTCCAGGTCCTGCAGCACCGCCGCAACCGGCAGGCGCCCGATGAACTCGGGGATAAAGCCGAACTTGATCAGATCCACCGGCTGCGTCTGGGAAAGCAGATCGATGTCGCGCCGGCCGCTGGTGCTCGTGGTCCGGATGGCGCCCTTGTCGTCCTCCTGGAGGAAGCCCATCGACTTCTTGCCGGTCCGCCGCGCGATCACCTTTTCCAGCCCCACAAAAGCGCCGCCGCAGATGAACAGGATATTGGTGGTGTCCACCGGCGTAAATTCCTGGTGCGGATGCTTGCGGCCCCCCTGCGGCGGCACGTTGGCCACCGTGCCTTCCAGAATCTTCAGCAGCGCCTGCTGCACGCCTTCCCCCGAGACGTCGCGCGTGATCGACGGATTTTCGTCCTTGCGGCAGATCTTGTCGATCTCGTCGATATAGATGATTCCCTGCTGGCATTTCTGCACGTCGCCGTCGGCCGCCTGCAACAGCTTGAGGATGATGTTCTCCACGTCCTCGCCCACGTATCCGGCTTCGGTCAGCGTGGTGGCGTCCACGATGGCGAACGGCACGTCCAGGATCTTGGCCAGCGTCTGCGCCATCAACGTCTTGCCCGTGCCGGTCGGCCCGATCAGCAGGATGTTGGATTTCTGCAGCTCCACCTCGGTGTTGCGCATGCGGTTCATGTGGATGCGCTTGCAGTGGTTGTACACCGCTACTGCCAGCTTCTTTTTGGTGGATTCCTGCCCGATCACGTACTGGTCGAGAAACTCCTTGACCTCCAGCGGCTTGGGGATCTTGTTGGGATTTCCGGACGGTGGCTCGACCTTGTCGTCTTCTAAAATCGAGTTGCAAACCGCAATGCACTCGTCGCAGATATACGCTCGAGGGTAGTCGCTCGGCGAGGAGATGAGCTTCCCTACTACGTCCTGACTCTTATGGCAAAATGAACACCGCAGAGCATCGTCGGACCCGGCTCGCTTCAAGCAGTTTTCTCCTCTTCCGCCGCGGCTTCAGGCGGTAGGGAACCATTCATCGCTTTCGTTACCATTATCACCCGAACAAGTCCCCTTAGCAATGTACTCCGAAGGCAACCATCCCCGTTACGCCGTTTTCCGGCGTGCTTTCCCCGCGCGGCCCCACGACCCCGTCCCTGCCCTCACGCCGTTTTCCGGGCGTGCTTTCCCCGTCCGGCCCCACGACCCCGTCCCTGCCCTCACGCCGTTTTCCGCGCGTGCTCGAACAGGAAATTCAACGTTTTTTCCGTCTGGATGTGGGAGGCAATCCGTCCTAGCGCGCCTTCCTTCTCGAGCCGCATGTGGGTGGCCGCCACCGGCTCCCGTTGCTGCCGCGCGATCTTTTCCACTTCGCGGTCCACCTCGTCGCGCAGGGGGACAATGGCTTCGCGCTCGGCAATCCGGGCCAGCAGCATGGACGCTTTTACATCGTGCACCGCCGGCTCGCGTTGCGTCTCTTTCAGTTTCTCCCAATCGAGCTGCATGGTGCGCGGATCGGCCCCTCCGGCCGCCATGGCGCGCACGCTCTGCTCCACGCGGCCGCGGATCTGCCGCTCGATGAAGGTTTCCGGAACGGGGAACGCGTGAGCCTTGACCAGCTTTTCCACGATCTGGTTCTTGGCCTGCTGCTGCGCCTCGTACTGGCGCTGGGCGAAGATCGCCTTGCGGATGGCGTCGCGCAGCTCCTCCACGGTGCGGTAGTCCCCCATGTCCTGCGCGAATTCATCGTTGACTTCCGGCAGGTCCTTCCGGCGGATGCCTTTCAACAGGGCATGAAACTTGACCGTCTTGCCCTTCAGGTGGTCCACGCCGTACTCTTCCGGGTACGAGACGGTGAACTCTTTCTCCTCGCCCGGCGTGAGCCCGCGCAGGTTTTCGGTGAAGGCCTCGAAGGTGTCGGCGCCGCCGATTTCGAGCACCATCTCGTCCTGCTTCACTTGATCGGCCGGCGCGCCTCCCAGGCTTTCAATCGCCAGCACGGCGTAATCGCCATCCACCACCGGCCGCGGGTCCAGGTTGACGTATTGGGCCTTCTGCTCGCGTAGTTCGTCCAGGCGCCGGTCTATGTCCTCTCCCCCGACTTCGGGATCGTGGTAGGGCACCTCGATCTCCTTGTACTCCCCCAATTCGATCTCCGGGACCACTTCGAATTCGGCGGTGAAGTTGAGCGGCTCGCCTTCCTTAAAATGCACCTTCTTCACGTCGGGGGTGCCCACCACTTTCAGGTTGTCCGCCTCAAACTGCTTTTGCAGATGTTTGGGAATCAGGTTCTCCAGGACCTTCTGGCGGATATCGGCGGCAAACTGCTTGCGAATGATGGCCTCAGGGACTTTGCCGGGCCGGAAGCCGGGCAGCTTGGCGCGCTTTTGCACGTCGGCCACCACGCGGCTGGTCTCGCTTTCCACCTCCGCCACCGGGATGGAGAGATCCAGGGAGTGCCTGCAACCTTCTATTAAAGCCAAGTGGGTTTTAACCTCGGGAAAGAAACGATGGTGTTAAGACCCATGATACCACTACAATGGCCCTAGCGGCTGGAAAATGACCCTGGTCCTGGCAGCGGTAATCGCGCTCCTGTTGCTGTGGGCCCTCCTCGCCCGGCGGGGCCGCACGTAAACCGATGCATCTGGATCTACAAGCCGCGGTGGTGAACGTGCTCCTGCTCTGGCTGCTCACCGCTCCGCACGAATTCTCCCACGCCTGGGTGGCCACGCGCCTGGGCGACGACACGCCTCGCCAGGAGGGCCGGCTGACGCTCAATCCCCTCGCCCACGTGGATTGGATCGGCACCGCCATCCTTCCCTTCGTGACTTCGCTGCTGAGCGGCGGGTTCCTGGGATGGGGCAAGCCCGTCCACACGCAGGTGGCCAAGCTCAAAGGCGGCCTGAACGGTCTGGCGTTGGTGGCCATGGCGGGCCCGGCGAGCAATGTGGTGCTGGCGGTGCTCCTGGGCGTGGTGGCGGTGGCCACGGCGCGCGTGGCCCCGGCCCTTGCCAATTTCGCCGCCCACGGGGTAATGCTGAGCCTCTATCTGGCGATCTTCAACATGCTGCCGGTGCCCCCGCTCGATGGCTCGAAGCTGTTGCTGGCGGCGCGCATCCCGCCGGTGGTGTACATGGAGATTTCGCGCGTCGGATTCATGCTGCTGATCGTGGCCGTATCCTTCACCGATATCGGCCGCTGGATGAGCGAGTGGAGTTACCTGGGCGCGAAGGCGATCTTCGCGGTGCTGCGGTAGGGGGGCGGGAGGGGGAGGGAGATCTCGCGTAACGACGAGTCAGACCGCATGCCGGCTATGGATGATCGGTCGATCCCGGGGAGCCGCTGTTTGTGCACTTCGCCGATCCGCTGCGTCGACTCGCAGAGCACCTGAAGGTTGCGGACGATTGCGTCCTGAAGGGTTCGCGAGGCGAAGACGGCACTCCGGCCGGGGGTGGAATCCTCGGCGATTCTGCGAATGCACTCGAGGACATGTTCCAAATACGCGCGCTAGGATTTCACACCGGAACGGCTTCCCGCAGCACGGCGTCACGGATCAGCGGACTCAACGGCCCGCAGCAGTTCGCCAGCCTGGCGGAGGGGAATTATCCGCTCACGATTGCGGTGAATGGAGTATCCTCCCCTGCAGCCATCAATTCGGATCTGCCGCGCCCGCTGGTGCTTCCGATCCAGCACTGAAAGCCGCATCGCTGATTTGGACAGGACCCTCGGCCTCACCGAGCCGTTGGGGTAGTGTCCGGGTGGGGTTCCACTGGCTGAAGGGGGGCGATGTTGCGGCCGCGCTGCTGCTCTTTGGCTTTCAGGTCCTTGAACATCTCGGCCAGATCGTAGTTGAACCGTGCTGCGTAGGCTTCGCGTGCCACGCGCACCTCCTCCACGATTTCGTCTTTCGAGTTCATTCCTCTGCTCCCATCAGTTCCTCCGGCGTGCAAATGACCGGCAGGTCAAATCCCTGCCTTCTCACCACCAGGCGGGATGCCCGCGCTAGGAGGGCCGTCACGAATGCGGGGCATCATGATAGCAGACAGGCTGATGCTATGATAGCAAGATGAGGACGACGGTCACTCTGGATCCCGACGTGGAGAGATTGATCCGGGACGCGATGAAGGAGCGCGCCATCTCCTTCAAAGAGGCGCTGAATGACGCCGCGCGCATCGGGCTTGGAAGCAAAGGGTTCAAGCGCGCCAGGAAGTTCTCTCAGAAATCGTTTCGGATGGGTGAGGAACAGGAATTCCGCTGGGACAAAGCGCTGGCGGTCGCCGACGCCATCGAGGACGAAGAACTCAGCCGGAAGCTCACCTTGCGCAAATGATACTGGTCGACGCGAACCTTCTGATCTACGCGGTCAACGCGGACGCGCCCCTGCACCGGAAGGCGAAGTCCTGGCTGGAATCGGCTTTGTCCGGACAGGAAACCGTCGGGTTTCCGTGGAGTGTACTGCTCGCATTCCTCCGGCTCACCACTCGGTCGGGTTTGTTCCGGCACCCGCTCCCCGTCGACACGGCTTTTGATCTGGTGGCGTCCTGGCTGGATCAGCCTTCGGCGACTCTGGTCGAACCCGGTCCGCGCCACTTACAGGTTCTGCGCGAACTGCTTCGACCTCTGGGCACCGGCGGGAATCTCACATCCGACGCTCACCTGGCCGCCCTGGCCATCGAGCACGGGGCGGAACTCTGTTCCTCCGATATCGACTTTGCGAGATTCCAGGGCCTGAAGTGGCGCAACCCGCTGGCCTGAGTCCAGTGCTCTCGCCGGTCAATAGAAACCTCTCCAGGCTCAGCCCTGGCCCATGAGCGGGGTCACGGCTTCGGGAGTGAGCGGCCTGACCGGAGATCCGCGGAATCCCTTCGGATCGCGCGTTACGATGTACCCACAACCCGCACGGCGCGCGGATGCCGCGGTCACCGCGTCCTCAAAGTCGGAAAAAGACATTTCGAGCGCCTCCTGGATGACTGGGCCGTCGACCGCGGCGATGTCGAAAACCCTTAGGATCGCGGACATGATCCGACTCGCTTTCGCGGCGCCCACCTCTTTTCGGACCAGGTAGTGGATCGTAGTCACCGCATGAGCCGCCAGCAGACCTTTCGAGATGCCCGTCTCGACCGCGGCCCATGCCGCCGCGCTAGCTTCCGCATAGGGCTTCCGGTCCAGCAGAACGTCCAGGACCACGTTGGTATCGAACAGGGCTTTGATCATCGGTACTTGGCTGCCAGATGCTTCCTGTACTCGCCGATATCCGCCTTTTTGAGGGCCCCTCTTACCGAACGAAGCATCGGAGCTTCACGCTGGAGTAGAGCGGGATGATCCGCAACCGTAGCCAGGTACGCCTCGACCATCTCCGATATGGACACGCCCCGCCGTTTCGCGTAGCTCTTCGCGCGCGAGACGACACCGCCGTCCACACTCAAAGTAAGCTTGGACATATACGTATTGTATCAGGAGAGTGATACGTATCGCTCGCACAGGGCGAAGAGGCGCAGAGACGCGGGGGTGTTGGTGGGGCAGGCTCTCCCGCCCGCCTTCAGCGCCGCACCGCGATCATCGCGCCCTCGGGGGTATTGAAGCCGGCGTAACTGACCGTGACCGCATTGTCGCCCTCGGCGGCGGCCGCCGGCACCACCACATTGATCTGATACAGACCCGGCATGACGACCCCGGCAAACTTCACCGTGGCCTCGGCGCCGCCGATCCGCACCACCGGCGGGTTCGGCAGCGCACCGAATTGCGTCGCGGAGCCATCCACCAACGCGTTGGCCGGAAGACCGAAGCCGCTGGCGTAGAGCACTACCGCCTCGTCGGGCGCCGCGGGGGTGAAGGTGTACCCGGGGACGGACATGGAGGCGTCACCCAGCAGGCTCCAGTCGCCGTGCTGCGCCAGGATGTAGTGGGTGGCGCCAATCGACAGGAACGCGGGCGCCACCGCCTTGATCTCAGCGGTGAAGGGCGCGCTGGTATTGGCGCCGTTGGTCAACCGCACCTCGACCGGCCCCATGGTGCCGTCGAGCGGGGTCAGCACGTTCACCTGCGTGGGGCTGATCCAATACACATACGCCGGCTTTCCGTTGACCTTCACGCTCACGCCCTTGACCTGCGTCGGCATCCTCCCGGAGGCGAATTCGGGCGCCGTGCTCCAGTCCCATCCGTTGTCGCCCACGTCGGCCGGCGCCAAGCCCTTGCCCTTGATCTCGATCCAGGTGTTCTGCGCGATCGCCGCCACGCCGCCGAGCGCATTCACCGACGTAATGCTCACCGGATTCGCGGGCGGCGGATTCGCAGCCAGATCGACGCGCATCAGGTAGAGATCCAGGCCGCCGGCAGGTTGCGGCTGCACGGCCGCCGGCGTCACGGGCATGCCGGCGGGCAACATGGAGAGAAGGTACAAGCTTCCGCCCGGCTCCATCGCTAGGGAGCCCATCAGAACGTTATTGGCCATCAAGGGAGCCAGGTTGGCGCCCAGGTAGGAAAAATAAAGGACCGAGGTTCCGCTGGGGTTCAACTCCAGCAGGAAGAGGTCTCCTTCGCCCTGGTAGCCCGGCTGGAGGGCGTTGGGATTGCTTCCCAAGGAAGCCGGCGTCAGGCTGGCGGAGGTCGTGCCGCCCGCCACATAGAGGTTGCCCGCGCGATCCAGGACCAGAGGCCCCAGCGCGTCTTCGCCCGTTCCGCCGAAGTAGGTCACGTACAGCCGGCTGGTCAGCGTGGAATTTAGCTTGGCGATGAAGCCATCGCCGTAGTTCGTGCCCCCGCCGTATTTGGTCTGCAAGGCGCCGGCGGTCACCGGGAAATCCGTCGAGACAGTCGAGCCGGTCGCGTAGAGATTGTCCGCGGAGTCCGGCTGGATGGCGGAGATCTCATCGTCCCACGATCCTCCCAGATAGGTCAGCGCCACGATAATGTTCCCTCCGGCGGCCGCCGGATTCAGCTTCGCCACCCACCCGTCGCCGGTGCGGCTATCCACGTGGCCCCCGTCTCCGCCATAGACGGGCTGGATCGCGCCCGGCGTGGTCGGCAGGTTGGGCGAATAGGAATTCCCCGCCGCCCAGATGGTTCCCGAGGCCCCCAGTGCGATCGCCCTGGCGCGGTCCCAGCCGCGGCCGTCGATGATCGTGGAGAACAGCAAGTCGCCGGACACCCCGAACTTGGCCACGAATGCGCTCCCGTGATCCGGTTCGGCGCCGAGGACGCCGAGCGTGAACGGGAAATCCGCGGACCACGTCTCGCCCCCCACGTAAGCGTTGCCCGCGGAGTCCGCCACAATCGCAAATCCGATATCGCCGGCCAGGCCGTAGTGGTAGTTCTTGCACCCGCAGGGTTGCATCTGGCCACCGCCCAAGTAGGTGGAATACACCAGGTTCCCCGAGGCATCCAGCTTCACGACAAAGGCGTCCGACGCACCTTTGTTGTGCGACTGGAAAGCGTGCAGCACCGGAAAGTCGTTGGAAAAAGTGCCGCCGGTGATATAGGCGTTGCCCGCCGAATCGATGGCGATGCCAGCGGCCTCTTCATCGCCCGTTCCGCCCAGAATCACGGAATACAAAATGTGCTGTCCCGTTGGGTCCAGTTTGGTCACGAAGACGTCCGAAGCGCCGTGCGGCCCGTTGCCGGCCGCTTTCGGAACCGCGGGGTAGTCCTTCGAGTTCGTGCCGCCGGTGAAGTATGCGTTCCCCGCCGCGTCCACCGCGAGGCTGGTCCCCTGCTCATCGCCGCCGCCGCCAAAGTAAGTGGCGTAGACGATCACCGGGTCGATGACCAGCGGCCGGCCGCGGTCGTAGCCCTCCACGGCGAAGCGCACTTCCCGCCCTTTCACCACGTAGCGTCCGGCGACCTCGCGCCGGGCGCCGCCCGCCTCCTGGTAGATCGACGGCTTCTTCTGCCGCAGCACGCCGGTGCGCGTCTCGATGCGCAGATCGCCGTTGGCTTCGACCGCCAGTCTCCGCGCCCCGTCGAAGCGCAGGCGCACGCGGCCCGGGTCGGCGCGGGGGTCGACCACCAGGTCATACTCCAACTGGCCCGCGCTGCCATAGAACGCCAGGTCGATACCGGGATAGACCCCGCGATACCGTACGCGGCCGTATTGGGGAATGCCGGTGCGCCAGCGGCGCGGGTCATTCCCAAGATAGTAGGAAGTCTTGCCCGGCAGGGGCTCCGCGCCTTCCAGGCGCGCGCGCGGATTGCCGCCCACCAGGCGCATGCGGAGCGATGCCGCGGCGCCGCGAAACTCCACCTGCGCCGCTTCCAGGCGCACCGTGTAGTTCCCGCTCCGGCCGACAAATCCGGCCCGGTTGGGTTCGAAGACCAGGGGCAGGGTCGCTGGTCTGGCAGTGGCTCCACACCAGGCGGCCGGCAGAAACATACTCAGGACAAGACACCTTTGCAGCCGTACCATGACGACGGTTCTCCTTGCCCCCCGCCCCGGCGGCGCTGTCCTCCGATTCAGCGCCGCCACCGCTCCGTGTTGCGGAGCCACGCCCGTCTGGGAGTGGTTTTCGCCACGGGCTGCCGAGTCTTTCGCGGCTGGGCCAAGTCTAAAGCGAAATCCTCCGAAATCCAACGTGTGGCGACGTAAGCAGGGCGTAAGCCGGCCACCCCAGGCCACCCCAATTGCCGCTAGCTTCGTGATTCCGGATGTGATAGTCTGTTTCTGTCGATTCTCCGCGGGGATTCTATGGCGCCGGTTTGGGGGCCCTGTTGAGGCCCGTCCAGCCCGTCAAGGGGGCCGGGCAGGCGGTGGCCGCGAGTGCGGTCCAGGAGCAACTCCGCGCCATTCTTGTCTCCCCACCCTTCAGCAAGGCCGAGCGCATGCAATCCTTCCTCACCTATGTGGTCGAGGAAACGCTGGCCGGACGGGGCGACGGACTCAAGGAGTACGCCATCGCCGTGGACGTCTTCCGCCGCACCGAGTCCTACGACTCCCGGTCCGATGCCCTGGTGCGCGTGGAAGCCCGCCGCCTGCGGAGGAAGTTGAAAGAGTACTACCTGGCCGCGGGCCCGGGGGCACACATCCTTATCGAACTGCCCAAAGGATCCTATAAGGCCATATTCTCCTCTTTGGAAACGCGCGCGCCCTCCGATTTGCGCGCGTGGAGCTGGGCGGCGGCGGGCCTGCTCTTGTTGGGCATGCTCGCGGCCGCAGCCTTCCTGCTGGGCCGGCCGTTGGAGAATCCGGCGTTTTCCTTTGGAACCGACGTGCGGGCGCGGGATTCTTACTGGCAGGGAGTCTACCTGCGCAAAGAGCGGACCGCGGACAATCTCCGTAAGAGCGTGCAGTTCTTCGAACAGGCCGTGGCGCGGCAGCCCGCCAACGCCCGCGCGCAGGCGGCGCTGGCCGATGGCTACGCCTGGCTGGCCTTCTTCCATCTGGCGCCGTGGCGGGAGACTACCGCCAAAGCCAAGGCCGCCGCGGGCCTGGCCCTGCGCCGCGACGCCTCCACGCCGGAAGCCTGGGAAGCCCTGGGCCTGGTCGCCCTGTTCAAGGAATGGGACTGGCCGGTAGCCGAGCGGTGCTTCCGCCGCGCGCTGGACGCCGCCCCGTCCTCCGCCGCGGTGCACCACAGCTATGCCCTGGGCCTGGCCGCCCACGGACGGTTCGACGAGGCCGTCGTCGAAGCCCGCCGGGCCTTCGATCTGGACCCGTCCTCCTACGTCGCCAACAACGATGTAGCGGTGGTGCTGTACTGCGCGCGGCGCTACCAGGAAGCGGCGGAAAATGCGCGCCGCACCCAGGCGGTTCGTCCCGCCTGGGCGCCCGCTTACGCCATGAGCGGCATGTGCGAGGCTGCCCAGAACCGCTTCCCGGAATCGCTCAACCACTTCCGGCGGGGCGTCGCATTGAGCGGCAGCGACCCGTACTATGGGGGCCGCCTGGGCAACGCCCTGGCGCGCTCGGGCGACCGCGCGGCCGCCCTCGACACGGTGGCCGGCCTCGAACGCCGCGCCCAGACCGGATTCGTGCCCCATCTCAACCTGGCTTGGACCTACATCGGATTGGGCGACTTCGAACGCGCCTTCGACCACTTGCGCCAGGCCATCGACGGCCGTGAAACCGACGTCTTGTTCCTGGGAGTCGATCCCATCTACGATCCCTTGCGCGCCGACCCGCGCTTCCAAGTCATCCTGGCGCAAGTGGGACTGGCGCCGGGACCGCCCGGTTATGGCAGATAACCGATGTCGAGCAACTGGTCGACACTATAGGGACAATTTGGTGGAAATGAGCCTGCTTCGAGCCCCGTCTCCCGGGAGGCCAATCTCACCGCCTTGAGATAGACTCTTTCCAAATCCTGCTCCGCATAACGCCGCAGGCTGGGCGACTGCTCGAAGATCTCATCGAGTTCCGAGCGTTGCTCGTCAGTGGCGCTCTTCCCGGCAGATCTCATCGATTCCAATGATAGCGGTTCTGGCAGATTCCGTGCCTTCGTCTTCATGTTGCCAGAGGGTTGACCCAGCGCAGCCCCGGGAACCTCCGGAAGTCCTGGTCCGAGGAGGCCAGCGTCGCTCCGTTTTCCAGCGCCAGCGCGGCCAGGGCGGCATCGGTGACGAGTGGTCCCGCGGCTTGGTGCCCGCCCACGAGCCTCTCCAACAGTTCGAGATGCCGCGGACCCGGCTCGACGATGACGACTCCCGGCTGGGCCAGCCACTCGCCGACGATACGGAAAACCTCGGGGGCGGACTTGGGGTTCGGCCGGACGCGGGGATTGGTCGAGAGCCGCACGAAAGCCCACAGCGTCATCCACGGCAGCCCGATCGCGTCGTCGGAAGCGAACAGGCTTTCCAGCCAGCGCTTCGCCACAAGATGTTGCGGCGCGTCCGCATCGTAGGCGTACAGGAGGAGATTGACGTCGATCAGGGTCACCTGTGCTCCGGCCCCTCGGCGAACTCGAGCAGGGCCGCTACATCGTCGTAGGGCAAGCCCGGCCTCTGGCCCATGTGGCTCGGCCGCACCTTGAACCCGCTGCGCCTTGGGCGCGCGCGCGCGCCGTCGAGCGCCGCCCGCAGCGTCTCATTGAGGGTCTCCCGGAAGGAAACGCCGCGCTTCCGGCTCTCGCGCTTCAACCGTTCCAGCAGGTCCTCGTCGAGCGTCACGGTGGTTCTGATGCTCATGATGCTCCTATAGTAGCATCAAAGGCATCAAACCGGGACGCCGACCACGCCCTCCGCGCCGTCCTCAATTTCCGCCGGCGGGTGACCCGGCTCTGCTGGAACAACACCCCGGATCAGTGCCGATTGGCCGCGTCCAAAGCCTGCGCGCCACTGACCGAGTTGCCAGGTTTGGAACTGGGCCGGTCCCCACGCGACTTCCTTCGGCGTAGCCAGATCGAGTTGAACCCAGCAACGCGAAACCGCGACGGTTCCGGTCGTCACCCAGACATTGCGGCCGCCATGGGGAGGAGGCATCGGTTCCTGGCCGATGGGACTCATTACCGCTTTCACCACGCGTGATCGCAGCCGGATCGTGTTGCCCCATGCCGCGCAAAACCACCAGCGCTTCGCGACGAGCCGGTTTTCAAGCAAACCGGGATGAGCAACGCCCACGGGGAACCATACTTCAGTCTCTTCCGTCGCCGCCTTCAAGACGCATTGGATCGCTTCTTCCTGGTTCATTCCGGCGGGTCCAAGATCCCCCAGGCGAAGAATGCCTGCATTTGGATGGACACCGCCCGCGGTCGCCTGTGCTGGAGCGGGAATCTTCTGCCCGATCATACGACACCGGCTTCGCCTTCCTCCGCCGTGAAGTAGACCGCGTCCGGGTGGTGAAACACCAGCGCGCTGACGCTGGCCTCGGGCTCCATCATCATGCCTTCGGTTAGCTTCACGCCGATGTCCTCCGGCTTCAGCAGCGCGAACAGGCCCTGCTGGTCGTCCAGGTTGGGGCAGGCCGGATAGCCGAAGCTGTAGCGCTTGCCGCGATAGTGCGAGGTGAACCGGTCGTGCATGGTGAGGGTGGGCGCGTCGGGAAAGCCCCAGTCCTCGCGAATGCGCCGGTGCAGCCATTCGGCGGCGCCTTCGGCCGTTTCAATGGCCAGGGCCTGGATGGCGTGCGCTTTGAAGAATTCGCCCGCGCGCTTCCATTCCTCGCTCCGCTCGCGGATGCAGGCGCCGGCCGTCACCACGAACAGCGCCAGGTGGTCGCGGCGCCCCTCTTCGGCGTCGAGAATGTAATCGCTCAGGGAGAGCCCGTTCTCGCGGCGCTGGCGTCCGAACCGGAAGGTGTGGATGGGTACGCTGCCCGCGGGGGCAAACAGATGGATGGCGTTGCCGTCGCGCTCCGCTTCGAAGAATTGCCACACCGCGCGCACCTTCATGAAGCGCCAGGCTTCGCGCTTCACCTCTTCCATGTTGTGGAACAGCTCCAGCGCTTTCGGTTCGCGCTCCGCCAGGGCCTGCTCGAAGTTGCCCTTATACCCCAGGTGCCGTCCGTAGAGCATGTAGGGGTTGATGTAGCTCCACACCTCGGCCAGGTGCGGCACGTCACGCACTTTGCGCTCCAGGTACGGGGCCGCCGGGATGGGAATATCGGTGCGCACCTTCCCGCTACGCCGGTCCGCCAGGGGCGCCGCGGCCGCCGGCCGGTCCGGCTCCACTGCCGCGGGCGTGTCGCTGGCCCCGTGGCGGGCCAGCACCGCCGCCCGCCCGGCCGGGTCCATGAGGCTGTTCATCAGGCCCAGCCCGGTCATGGCGTCTTTGGCATAGCAGACCGCCGCGCCATAGGCGGGCGCGATTTTGGTGCGCGTGAACTTCTCGGAGAGCGCCGCGCCGCCCACCAGCAGCGGCACCGAAACACCGGCCGCTTTCAGGTCGCCCGCCGTGATCACCATCTGTTGAGTGCTCTTCACCAGAAGGCCGGAGAGCCCTATGGCGTCGGGCTTATGCTCCTGGCAGGCGCGGATCAGGGCGTCGGGCGCCACCTTGATCCCCAGATTGATCACGTGATAGCCGTTGTTGGCGAAAATAATCTCCACCAGGTTCTTGCCGATATCGTGCACGTCGCCCTTCACCGTGGCGAGCAGCACCTTGCCGCGCGCCGCGGCATCGGCCTTCTCCATGAACCGCTCCAGGTAACTCACCGCCGCCTTCATGGCTTCCGCCGATTGCAGCACCTCGGCCACAATCAGCTCATTGTTGTTAAAAAGCCGCCCCACTTCCGCCATGCCGGCCATGAGCGGCCCGTTGATGATCTCGAGCGGCGCCGCGCCTTCCGCCCGCTTCCGCTCCAGGTCGGGGACCAGTCCGTCGCGCGTGCCTTCGATGATGTAATGGGCCAGCCGCTGGTCGAGCGGCAGGTCTTCGGGGCGCTGTTTCACGCGCTTGCCGGTCTGGCGGAAATGCTCCGTGATGGCGGCGATATGCCACTGGTTGATGGCCGCCTTCTGTTCCAGCGTCTGCGCGCGCCAGTCCTCGGGCGCGGTGCGCAGGGATTCGTCGGCGGCATCCACCGGCGGGGAATTGAAGAGCAGGCTCTCGGCCAGGCGCCGCTCCTCTTCCGGGATGGACGCAAACCGCTCCAGCTTCTCCGCGTTGACGATGGCCAGATCGAGGCCCGCCTTGGTGCAGTAATAGAGGAAGACCGAATTCACCACCTCGCGCGCGGCCGCGGGCAGGCCGAAAGAGATGTTGGAAATGCCGAGCACCGTCTTCACGAACGGGATGTTCTCTTTCACCAGCCGTATGCCTTCGATGGTCTCCACCGCCGCCCCGATGTAGTTCACGTCTCCGGTGGCGCAGGGGAACACCAGCGGATCGATGATAATGTCCTCCGGCGGAATGCCGTACTTCTCGGTCAGCAACTGGCAGCTCCGCTGGGCCACGGCCAGCTTGCGCTCGCGGGTGAAGGCCTGCGCCTGCAGCTTGTCTTCGTCGATGGAGCCCACCACCAGCGCCGCGCCATAGCGCCGGGCGAGGGGGCAGACGCGCGCGAATTTCTCCTCGCCATCCTCCAGGTTGATGGAGTTGATAATGCTCTTGCCCTGGCAGTACGTCAGCGCCAGCTCGAGTGCCTGCGGGTCGGTGGTATCGATCATCACCGGCGCCTTGATCTTGCGGATCAGCTTCTCGTAGAACGGCGGAATATCGGCCATCTCGTCGCGGTCGGCGCTTTGCAGGCACACGTCGACAATTGCCGCGCCGTTCTTCACCTGCCGGCGGGCGATCT
>JADGNR010000315.1 GCA_017883415.1 Bryobacteraceae bacterium
TCGCCCGCGTTTTGAGCGTGAATGGTGATGGTAGGACAGTCATGACGACCGAAGAAAAACTGGACCGCTTAACTGACATCGTGAACGCCCTCCCCAGCACGGTTGCAGCGCATGACAACCAAATCGGGGCGCTGATCGAAATCGCCGAGAAACACGAGAAGACCTGGCAGGATCTTCAGCGCCAGTGGCAGGCGTACATCAACACCCTGCCGCGCCAGTAAGTGCGAAGCGGAAGAACCCGCGATTCCTGTGGAGCGCTTCCTGTGGAGCCTGGTTGACCCGCGGCCCCCTTTCCTATAGCATCGTGGCACGACCCTACAAGGAGGCACCCTACATGGATCGCAGGAATTTCTTCCGCTTGGCGGCAGGCACGGCGGCGGTCGCCCTGCAGGACGGCGCCATCGATCGCGTTCGCGCCGCGGCTAGCGCGGTCAACGGGCGCACGCCGGAAGACGTCGCGGCCGACGAGGATTACTGGGCCGAAATCCGCAACGCCTTCAGCGTCGATCGCAATATTGTCAACCTCAACAACGGCTACTGCAGTCCCTCGCCGCGCGTGGTGCAGGATGCCATGCGGCGCTACCTGGAATACAGCGACATGGGGCCGTGGCACACCATGATCAATGTGCTGGAGCGCCAGGCGGAGCAGGTGCGCCGCCGCCTCGCGCTGGCCGCGGGCTGCGATCCGGAAGAGATGGCCATCACGCGCAACGCCAGCGAGTCGCTCGAAAACGCGCAGTACGGCGTGGACCTGAAACCGGGCGACGAGGTGTTGACCACCAACCAGGACTACCCGCGCATGCTCAGCACCTTCCGCCAGCGGGAACGCCGCGAGGGCATCGTGCTGAAGACCATCTCCTTTCCCGTGCCGCCGCCCAGCATGGACGACCTGTACCAGCGCTTTGAGCGCGCGGTGACGCCCCGCACCAAGCTGATCCTGGTCTGCCACATCACCAACCGCACCGGGCAGATTTTTCCCATCCGGAAGATCTGCGACATGGCCCATGCGCGCAACATCCCGGTGATCGTCGATGGCGCCCACGCCTTCAGCCAATTCCCGTACAAGATTTCCGATCTCAACTGCGACTACTACGGCGTGAGCCTGCACAAGTGGGCCTGTGCGCCGGTGGGAACCGGGTTCCTGTACGTGCGGAAGTCGCGCATCGCGAGCACCTGGTCGCTGATGGCGTCGGGGCCCGAGCAGGCGGGCGACATACGCAAGTTCGAGGAGATCGGGACGCACCCGGCGGCCAACCACGACGCCATCTCCGAAGCGCTGATTTTCAACGAGAACATCGGCATCGAGCGCAAGGCGGCGCGGCTGCGCTACCTGCGCGACCGTTGGGCCAACCGCCTGACCCAGAACCCCAAGTGCAAGACCCTGCACAGTCCCGACCCGGCGCAATCCTGCGGCATCGGCTTTCTGGCCTTCAACGGCGTCGACCCCGCGCCCATCCAGTCCGCGCTGTGGTCCAAGTACAGCATCCTCACGGCCCTGGTGCCGCACGAGGAGTACACCGGGCTGCGCATCACCCCGCACGTCTACAGCACGCTGCGCGATATCGACTACTTCAGTGAAATGGTGGAGAAGGAACTGAAGGGGCTTTAGGGCGGGCGGCCTATCCCGCTGCTGCCAGCCGCCGCACCAGGACCAGTTGGCCGATATGATACGCGTTGTGATCGGCGATGAGCAAAGCCTCGCGCAGCAGCGTCTGCCCCTCGCCCCACGGAAACTTCCGATGCAGGTTCCGCGCCGGATCGCGCACCAGTTCTTCGAACGCGGCCAGATCTTTGCGGAAGGCGCGAATCGAGCTCTTCCACTGGCTTTCCCGCTCCGGCGCAGCCGACGCGGGCCAATATCCTTCCGGCCACTTCGGGGAAACATAATCGGCCGATTGGCTGAAGCGCAGGATGTCGTTCTGCGCGATGCGTATATGTTCCACCAGTTCCCAGGCCGAATGGGGCGCGCCGGCGGGACGGATGCCGATGCGGTCCAGCGGAAAGCCGCGAATCGCGGCATCGAACGCGATATGCGCATTGCCGCCGTGCAGCAACTGGATCAACTGTTCGCGCAGGGCGTCGTCTTTGGGCATTTTGCGGTGTCCTCCACGTCAGTGTGCCATGAATAGCTTTCAGCGGTCAGCTTTCAGCTCTCAGCAACCCCTGACGCGCCGGCGGCGCTATGCCGCGCTTCTCCGCGCCTCGCGCGGCGGGCAAGCCGGAGGCCTACTCCTGCGCTGGCTGAAAGCTGAAGGCTGAAAGCTGTAAGCTGAAACCCAATAGCTGCTTTCCAGACCCTATCTTCCCGATTCCCCCCGTGATACACTCCTGGCTAAAGGAGGCCGGTCATGTCTGTGCCTCAAGATGTCTCGATCTTTCTCAACAACGCCCTGACACCCACTCATAACCGTGCCGAAATGGACGGCGACGCCGGGCTGCCGGAGGCCATCCGCGATATGCCCGAAGAGGTTTCCGGCCGGTTTGTGGCCCTGGACCCCGCGGTATCGCACGACATTGAAGCGGCCTGGAAGCGGATCATAATGCTGAACGCCACCCGGGTGCTCTACACGTTTACCTACGATTCGCAAGCAGGAACCTTCACGGCGCGCAAACGGTAAGACCTCGTGCGAAACTAAGTGCATGACGTCGATCGGCAGTGCGGCCGCCCGCCGGGCGAATTTGGCCCGCGATGCGGCGCGGTTCCGGGACATGCATGCCGGGCCCGGCATCCTGCTGCTGCCCAATGCCTGGGACGCGGCGAGCGCGCGCATCTTCGAAGAAGCCGGATTCCGCGCCCTGGCGACCACCAGCGCCGGGGTGGCGTATGCGCTCGGATATCCCGATGGCGAACGCATCTCGCGCGACCAGATGCTGGCCGCCGTCGGGCGCATCGCCGCGGCAGTCCAGATCCCGGTGAGCGCGGACATGGAGGGCGGGTATGGCCCGACGGTGGCCGATGCCGAGGCCACGGCGCGCGGCGTGTTGGCGGCGGGCGCCGTCGGGCTGAACTTCGAGGATGCCCGCGACGGGCGCCTGGTCGAAACCGCGCAGCAGGCCGAGCGGGTACGCGCCATGCGGCGGGTGGCGGACGAAGCCGGCGTGCCGCTGGTCATCAACGCGCGCACGGATGTCTTCCTGCTCCAGGTGGGTGCGCCCGAATCGCGGCTGGCGGAGGCGATCGCGCGCGCCAACGCCTATCGCGAGGCCGGCGCGGACTGTCTCTTCCTTCCCGGCGTGCGCGATGCCGAAACCATCGCCGCCCTGGCCGGCGCGATCCACGGCCCCATCAATATTCTGGCCACACCGGGCGCCCCGGCGGCAGCGGAGCTCGCCCGTCTGGGCGTGGCGCGCGTCTCGACCGGCTCCGGACCGATGCGCGCCTCCATGACCGCCACCCGCCGCATCGCCCTGGAACTCAAGCGCGACGGAACGTACACGTCCTTCGGCGAGGGCGTCCTTACCCACGCGGAAGCCAATCGTCTGATGGAACGCAGCCAGTGGGGTAGGCCTCCCGGCCTGCCCCGCGCCGCAGGCGCGCTAAGGCCGCGGTGACGATTATGGACGATGCCCGCCAGTCACGCCGGGGATTCCTTTACGGCCTCGCCATTGGGTCCGGCTTGCTGTTGCCGGGTTGCCATGGCGGCGGGGAACCGGGAACAGCCGCCCCGCCGGCGGAGTCGGCGCCCCCGGACGGGCCCGCCGACGTCACGCTGCGCATCGCGCCCGTGCTGGCCGATATCGCCCAGGACCACACCGTCAGCACCATCGGATACAACGGCACGGTGCCCGGTCCGCTGATCCGCCTGCGGGAGGGCGTGGCTGTCACCGTGGACCTGTTCAACGAAACCGACACGCCGGAGCTGGTGCACTGGCACGGGCAGACCGTCCCCGCGAGCGTCGATGGCGCCGCCGAAGAAAAGAGCCTCATCGTGCCCGTCCACGGCCACTTGCGCTACCGGTTTACGCCCCAGCCATCGGGCGCGCGGTTCGTCCATACCCACGCCATGCCCATGTCCGACCTGAGCCGCGGCACCTACACCGGACAGTTCGCCTTCGTGTACATCGAGCCCAAAAGTAATCCCGGGCGATACGACCAGGAGGTCTTTCTGGCGACGCACGAGTGGGAGCCCTTTTTCACCACCATGGAGGAAGAAGAGGAGCCCGCCGCCAGCCAGCCGCCGCACAAGAAGGACGCCACACCGAACGGCTGGGAGATTGGATACCAGCGCTTCACCATCAACGGCAAGTGCCTGGGGCATGGCGAGCCGGTGCGCGTCAAAACGGGACAACGCGTGCTGTTTCACTTCCTGAACGCGAGCGCCACGGAGAATATCCAACTGGCGCTCGCGGGCCATCGGTTCCAGGTGGTGGCGCTCGATGGCAACGCCGTACCCCGTCCCCAGACGGTCGAAGTGTTGGAACTGGGCACGGCCGAGCGCGTGGACGCGGTGGTGGAAATGAACAACCCCGGCGTCTGGATTCTGGGCACTCCCAAAGACGATGACCGCAAGAACGGCCTGGGCCTCGTGGTCGAATACGCCGGCCAGAAGGGCAAGCCCGTGTGGACCAAGCCCGCGAAGAGGCCCTGGGACTATACCCTGTTCGGCGAAGAGAATCCGTCGCCCGAGCCCGAAGAGGCGATCCTGCTGGTGTTCGGCAAGGTCAATGGCGGCACGGGCGCCTTCAACCATTGGACCCTCAACGGACGGGCCTTCGACGAACGGGACGAACCCCGCCAGCTTCACCGCGGCCGGCGCTACCGGCTGGTCCTCGATAACCAGACCGACGATGCCCACCCCGTCCACCTGCATCGGGCCAGCTTCGAGCTGACCAACGTGCACGGGAAAGTAACTTCGGGCGTGAAGAAGGACGTAGTGCTGGTCAAGGGTTTCACCAAGATCGCGGTGGATGTTACTCCCACCATTGAAGGCCTGACCCTGTTCCATTGCCACCAGCAGCTCCACATGGATTACGGGTTCAAGATGCTGTTCAACGTGGCGTGAGGGGCGTCAAGCGGTGCGGGCCAGCGGCTCGGAAGCCTTGCGGCTAAGTCACCCACCCGAATACGCCATTCGCTATCCCCACCCTTGAGTTTCTTGCATCGCGGAGGCCGGGGACCCGCAAGTTGTTCGAGACGGAGCGACGCGATAGCTACTCATGCTAGAGCTTGCCGCTCTTGATGAGGCCCGCTCTTACCTTCTCCAGCGGAATCCGCTTTTCGTGCCGCCGCGACCGGGAGACCAGCACATCCTCGATGTCTTCCCACAATTCCCGATGGTTTTTCAGGTCGATTTGCCACCTTGCGGCCCTTCTCATCGGCGTCACCCCTGCTCCAGCCACCGTCCCCGGTGGCTATGCAACATCAGAAACAGCGCCGCGAAACCGAGCAGCAGCCCGAGCGACGCGCCCAGTCCGATCAACCGCGGGTCGGTGGAATGCATCCGCAGGGTGAACGCCACATTGAACAGGACGGGAAGGTATGCCGCCAGAACCGGGGGCCAGGGACGGCGCAAGGCGAACAGGGAGCGCGAGGTGATCTCAATGAGACTCCAGCCGATGAGGGCCGGCCCGAGGGCCAAAAAAACCGCCGACACCATCCCGGTGGATTCCGCCGTGAAGCTGCCGCGCTGGAACAGGAAGGCGATGGCCGGAGTCCGGAAGATCAGGGCGAAAACGCTGCCGGCAACGGCCGCCAGTGCCGCCAGGCCGATGGTCCGGTCAATCAGATGGAACGCCTCGCGCAGGCGAAGCAGGCTCCGCAAACGCGCGATCTCGGGCAGCAGTGAGTTGGAGATGGGGTTCACCAGGATGGCCAGCGGCACGCCGACGCCGCGCATGCAGTAGTCCAGCGCCGCGGCCATGCCCGGCCCGGCATCGGTGGCGTAGGCGCGCGTGAAGGTGATGTTCAGCCCCAGGCCGGCGGCGTACACCACGAAGAACGCGGGCTTGGACAGGATCTCGCGCCAGCGGATTTCGCAGCGCGGCGCGGCGGCGGTCTTCAGGCCCGAGCGCGCGGCGAACCAGACAATGGCAAGCTGCGCCCAGGCGCCCACCGTGTAGCCGATGGCGAAGGCATAGACGCCCAGCAGCTTCCACAGGGTCAGCGCGGCAATGATGGTGAAGGTGTTCAGCGCGGCCTGGTAGAAGGCGGTGGGCAGAAAGCGGCGGCCGGTGTAGAGCAGGGCGCAGTGCACGGCGCCCAGGCCGGCGGCGATGGTGGAGAGCGACAGGATGCGCAGAATGGTTACCGCCGCGCCGAAGTGTTGCGGATCGAGCCCCGGCGCCAGCGCCCGCATCAGCCAGGGAGCGCTGAGGATCACCGCCGCGCTGAGGGCCGACGCTACCCACCCAAAACCGCGGCTCAGCTTGAGGAACAGCGCGGTCCGCTCCGCGCTGCTGGAGGCCGTGAGCAGGGGGACGAAGGCGAACACGATGCTGTCGATGAGCACCGAATTGAGCGTGTCGGTGGGCCCCATGGCTACGGCGAGAGAATCGGCCTGGCTGTGGGTGCCCAGGAAGTAGGCGGTCAACGCCACCCGGCCGAAGCCCACAATATTGCCGGTCAGGACGCCCAGCACCAGGGTCAGGCCGCCGCGCACGAGCGGACTTTCCACCGCGCGGGTGAAGGTGCTCCCGGCCGTCAATGGCGGAGTCGGTTCGGTCGAACTCAGGGAAGACCTCTGCCCGCGGGCGGATTGCGGGCCGCCGTCAGGCCGTGGCGGCGCCGGCTTTCCGGGCGGCGGCGAGCGCGGTTTCGTAGTTCGGGAAGTCGGCCACTTCCTTCACGTATTCTACGTGCCGGACGTGGTTCTGCGGATCCAGCACGAAAATGGCGCGGCTTTCGATGCGCAGTTCCTTGATCAGCGTGCCGTAATGCGATCCGAAGGAGCAATCCTTGTGGTCCGAGAGCATCTTGACCTTA
>JADGNR010000316.1 GCA_017883415.1 Bryobacteraceae bacterium
CGACTGTTGCTCGTCGAGCGGTCGAAGGCGGTCGCCTTGGTCACCTTGCCGCGAGCGTCTATTTCCACGCGAACCCGGATTTCCAGCCGACTCGCGAGCCATGGCAGCGGAGGTTTGGTGGCATTGACCTGGCGGATGGCCTTGGGCGGCTGGTAGCTGGCAGGCGAGGCCGCGGCCTGTGCCGGCGTGGCTGGCGCCTTGCGCGCGGGTTCGCCGGCCGGCGTTGTGACCTTCGGCGCCGGGACATCGGCCGCTCCGGACTGGTGCGCGAGAGGCACCGGCAAGCCGATGGCCGGTGCGTTCGCAGCCGCGGGCGGCAATTCCCGCGTTACCGGCGGAGCAGGCACCACTTCCGGCGCCGGCAGGGTGGCAACCGGGGCCGCCCGATCTTGGACTGCCACCTCGGGCGGCGTGAATCGGATGCGCGGCGAAGCGGCGCCCGGGGGAGCGTCGCGCGGCGGAGAAGAGGTACGCACCGGCAATGGCTTTTCCGGCGCGATGGCGTTTGGATCCAGGACGTGGACGCGCTCCTCGACGGAGTTCTTCCCCGGGGCGTTAATACTCAGGATGAACAGAATATCGCTGCCGTGCGCCGAGGAGAGGACCGTACCGCCGGCCAGATCCTGAGCGGTGAGCGGCAGTTGCACTACGCTCGCTTCGGCCCGGGCCGTCAGCACACCGGTGGCCGGCATCAGGGCCGAAATGGCTTGCGCGTTCCACGACAGCTTCCAGTTGACGCCCTCCCGCGTGGCCGAAAGTCCCATCGCCACGCCGGCGGTCGGCGCGACATGCGGAATCTCCGTAGTGGCCTGGGGCTGGCGATTCAGCCAAAGCCCTGCCACGAAGGTACCGGCGGCCACCACGGCAACGGTGGCGGCGTACCACCAGATGCGCCGGTTGGCGCGGCGCGGTTCGCTTTCCGAAGCAGCGTCTTCGGCCACCGGACGCGCGGCCGGCGGCGCGGGTGCGATGGACTCCACTTGTGGCGCCGCTCTCTCCGGTGCAGGCGGGGCGGCGACCTGCTCCTTCGGCTGGCGGTTCGGCGGCTCGACCATGCTCCCGACCCGCGCCCGATTCCTGTCGGTCAGGCGGATTGTGGGAATTGCGCTCCACTTTTTCCCGGTGCGCAGGTGGACTCCCGCCGAAAGATCCAACCTGTCCTCCGGCGTCAGTACCACGAACACGCGAAACGCCGCGGCGAACGAAGAGTACATCTGCTCCAGCGTCTGGAGCAACTCCAGGTCGACGGTACGCAGGCCCTGCTCGCTCCGCGTCTTGCTGCGATAGAAGCCGACGATGGCACGCGAAGGGTTGTTCTCCACCGCCGCCACCGCCTCCGCCAGCCGGGCAAGGTCCGGCAGGGACAGGTGGTAGGAAGGGCCGAAACGGTATTCCGTGGCTATGGGGATGGCCTCATCCACCAGTATCCGGCCGTTTTTTTCCCCGCGCGGGCCAAGCAGCAGCCCGCCGACTTCCGCTCCCACTCGCGGCAACGCCCGTACGCCCTCGTCGACCTGCCCGCGCAACACGGCGATCAATGTATTCTTCAGCACGATCCGCGACCCGCTGGTTTCGACAAGCGAGATACCGTCGGAATCGGGGAGGAGTGCGCCGTTATCGGGCGGCTCGAGCAGTTGCAGCGGATATCTCTGGGGCACCGACATGTAAAACCTTAGCTACTGTATTAGTTTATACTGTCCACGGAACAAGTACCATGGGACTTATGTACCATCAGCCGGCCCACTATACCTGCTACCGGGCCGCCGGGCCCCTATCCATCGATGGCCGGCTGGACGAGCCATCCTGGCAATGGGCGCCGAAATCCACGGCCTTCGTCGACATTGTGACCGGCGAGCCGGCCTGGTTCGATACCCGTGTTGCGCTTCTGTGGGACGACGACTGCCTCTACATCGGCTTCCGGGTCGAAGAGACCGACGTGTGGGGCACGCTCACCGAACGCGATTCGCGCATTTATGAAGAGAACGACGTGGAGGTCTTCATCGCGGGCAAGGACGGCTACTACGAGTTCGAAATCAACGCGCTCAATACGGTGTACGAAGTCTTCTGGATCTGGAAAGACGTGCTGCGCCCCGGCTCGCCGTATTATGGGCGCCCGGAGTTCGATCCCGCGGCCCGGCGCACCATGGTGCTCGATGGCGTGGGTGGCCACGTCCACCCGCGCGGCGAGCGCTGGGGCTTTCTGGATTGGGACTTTCCCGGATTGCGGACGGCGGTCCAGGTGGACGGCAAGCTGAACCAGCGAGCCCACACCGATCGGGGCTGGACGGTGGAGCTGGCCTTTCCGTGGCGAGGTCTGGCGGATCTGGCCGATGGCCGCGCGCTCCCGCCCAAAGACGGCGACGTGTGGCGCATCGATTGTTCCCGCTTCGAGAAGATCGGCCGCCACGGCGAGATACTGGACCCGTGTGTGGGCTGGACCTGGAACCGCCACGGCCACTACGATTCGCACATCCCGGAAGTGTTTCCGTACGTGACCTTCTCGGCGGAGGTGGTTTCTCAGACCAGCCGGTGAACCTGTGGGATTTGACAACGGGCGCGCGGGTTGCCAATCCACCAGAGCGTCAGTGTGTACGGCCACACACGCCCCGAGCAAAACGAAACTTACCAGCGGTGTATCGAATCAAAAAATCTGAGGGTCCCGACGATGCTTCAATCAATTATCGACCGGCTGTTCGGTTGTTCTCATCAACACACCACATTTCCGCTGACTCCGGCGCGGAAAGCCGCCGGGCATACCGCTTCCGGCGCCGCGCGCAACGGCACTTATGTCGCGTGTCTGGATTGCGGCAAGGAACTCGCGTACGACTGGGACGAGATGCGCATAGGCCAGCAGGTTCCCCCGCAAATGCCCGCGCGCGAAACACAGCCCGGCGTCCGAGCTACGGCGTAATGCTGCCGAGCACGACCGCGCGGCGCGCCCCCGTGGCGGAGGGCAGGTTGGAGGGCTCACGGCGCCACGTCCGGTATGCCAGCACCGCGAAGGCGATGGCCTCTTTGGCATCGGCGTCGATGCCATGATCGGTGGAGGTGGAGATCCGGACTCCGGGCAAGAACGCAGCGAGGTGCGCCATGATGACGGGATTGTGTACGCCGCCGCCGGAGACGATCAGGTCGGAATTGCGGGGGGCGCGCGTGCATACGGCCATGGCGATCGTGGCGGCCGTCAATACCGTGGCGGTGGCGGCGAGATCGCGCAGGGGCAGGCGCGATTCTTTCAGCCGCGCGACGAATTCCGCGCCATATTGCTCGCGGCCCGCGCTCTTGGGCGGCGGGCGCCGGTAGTACCGGTCGGCGAGCAGTTCATCGAGGAGCGCCCGGTTCACCTTGCCTGCGGCGGCGATGCGGCCGTCGCGGTCGAAACATAACTTGCCTGCCGTGTACTGGCCCGCCAGAGCGTCGATGACCATGTTGCCGGGCCCGGTATCGAAGGCCACCACGTCTTCCGGCGCCGCCGCGGGCGGGATCGCGGTGATGTTGGCGATGCCGCCGATATTCAAGGCGATGCGCGTGCGTCTCGGGTGGCGGAACAGCAGGTAATCGACGTAAGGCACCAGGGGCGCGCCCTGGCCGCCGGCGGCGATGTCGCGCGCCCGAAAATTCGCCACCACGGGAACGCCGATGCGCTCGGCCAGGACGGCCGGCTCGCCGATCTGCAAAGTGTGCGCGCCGCCCTCATGGTAGACAGTCTGCCCGTGACAGCCGATCAGCTCGACCGGGCCAAAGCGCCGCGTGGCGCGCAAGACCGCGCGCGCGTACAGCTCGCCGAGCTGAAAGCTCAGACGCGACAGGTCCGCGGGGGTGGCGGCGCCCAAGATCGCCGCGCGAATGGCCCGCGGGTAGGGCGTGGATTGAAACCCGATGGTCTGGACGCGCCGGCCGCGCAGCTCGACAACGGCCACATCGATGCCGTCGAGCGAGGTCCCGCTCATCACGCCGGCGACTCTCACGATCGCTTCAGCTCCTTCTGCAATTCGCTGAGCAATTGCAGCGCTTCGATGGGGCGCAACCGGTCCAGATCCAGGCCGCGGACGCGCTCGGCGATGCCGTAGCCCACGGGCTCGAAAAGCTGGATCTGCACCGGTCCGGCCTCCTCCGTTTTCGCCAGCTCCCCGGTGACCGCGCGCTCGGTGCGCTCGTGCAGTTTCAAGACCTCGCGCGCGCGCTCGATCACACCGAGGGGCAAGCCGGCCAAGCGGGCGACTTCAATGCCGTAGCTGCGATCGGCGCGGCCCGGCTCCACTTTGCGCAGGAAGATGATGTGGTCGCCCGATTCCTTCACCGAAACCCGCAGGTTGCGCACGCCGTCGAGCTGTTCGGCCAGTTCGGTGAGCTCGTGATAGTGCGTGGCGAACAGGGTCTTGGCGCGGGTGCGCGCGTGGATATGCTCGACGACCGCCCAGGCCAGCGCCAGGCCGTCGAAGGTGGCGGTGCCGCGTCCGATCTCATCGAGCACGATGAAGCTGCGCGCGGTGGCGGTGTTCAGGATCACGGCCGTTTCGGTCATCTCCACCATGAACGTCGAGCGGCCGCGGGAAAGATTGTCGGACGCGCCGATGCGCGTGAAGATGCGGTCGATGAGGGGCAGGCTGGCGGATTCGGCCGGCACAAAAGAGCCCATCTGGGCGAGGATGGCGATGAGCGCGGCCTGGCGCAGGTAGGTGGACTTGCCGCCCATGTTGGGCCCGGTGATGATGGCGATCAGGTCCGTGGAATCGTTGAGGTACAGATCGTTGGGGATGAAGCGGCCGGCCTCCTGCTCCGCGAGGCGCTCGATCACCGGGTGGCGGCCCGCCAGGATGCGCATCTCGCCGTTCTCGGAAAAGGCGGGCCGCTGGTAGCGGTTTTCGGCGGCCACCTGGGCGAGCGAAGCGGTCACATCCAGCTCGGCGACGGCTCCGGCGGTGGCGCGAATGCGCTGCGCCTCGGCTGCGGCACGCTTGCGGACCTCGGTAAAGAGCTCCTTCTCGAGGGTGAGGATCTTGTCTTCGGCGTCCAGCACTTTGCGTTCGTAGTCTTTCAACTCGGGGGTGGTGAAGCGCTCCGCGTTGGCCAGCGTCTGCTTGCGCTCGTAATCGGCGGGAGCGAGGTGCTGGTTGGCCCGCGTGATCTCGATGTAGTAGCCGAACACATTGTTGAAGCGCACCTTGAGCGACTGGATGCCGGTACGCTGCCGCTCGCGCGCCTCGATCTGGGCGATGTACTGGCGTCCGTTGCGGCTGAGATCGCGGAGCTCGTCGAGCTCGGGGTTGAAGCCGGGGCGAATCGCGCCGCCATCGGCGATGGAGAGCGGCGGCGAGTCGGCGATGGCGTCGGCGATCAGGCCGGCGGCTTCCGGCACTTCGTCGAGGCGTTCCTGCAGCGAGCGCAGGCGCGCGGCCTGCCCGGTATCGAAACAGCGCTTCAGCGCGGGAATCGCTTCGAGCGAGCGTCCGAGCGCCAGCAGATCGCGCGGACCGGCGGAGCCGAGCGTCACCTTGGCGAGCAGGCGTTCGAGATCGAGGATGCCGCCCAAATGCTTGCGCAGCTCCGCGCGCAGAATGGTCTCGCGCAGCAGTTCGCCCACGGCGTCGAGGCGCTGGTCGATTTCCGCGCGGTCCATGGAAGGGCGCAGCAGGCGCTGCCGGAGCAGGCGGCCGCCCATGCCGGTCAGCGTCTGGTCGAGCCCGCCGAGCACGGTGGCGCGGGAATCGCCTGAGGCATCGGCCGCGAAGAGCGGCTCGAGTAGTTCCAGGTTGCGCACGGTGACGGCATCGAGCACCATGGAGCCGGCGCGGTCGTAGTAGGCCGGACGGTCGAGGTGATCGAGCCCCCCGCGCTGCGTATCGCGGAGGTAGTGGAGGATGGCGCCCGCCGCGCCCACCGCCGCGGGATGGCCAGCCAGGCCGCATCCATCGAGCGAGAGCAGCTTGAAATGCTCGCGCAGCGTGCGGTCGGCGTAGTCGCGGCTGAAGATCCACTCCTCCAGCTCCGTGCGCACAAATCGCGGCGTGGGCCCTTCCTGGCCGGTGAGCAGGGGCAGTTCGCCGGGGAACAGGACCTCGCGCGCGCCCAGTTGTTCGAGCGCCCCCGCCACTTCGGCGGGCTCCAGTTCCGTGACGCGGAACTCGCCGGTGGAGAGATCGACGTGGGCCACCGCCGCGCGGCCTTCCCCGCGGGCGACGGCGGCCAGGTAGTTATTCTCCCGCGAGCGCACCAGGTTGGGGTCCATGGCGGTGCCGGGGGTGACCACGCGCGTGATTTCGCGCTTCACCAGTTTCTTGGCCAGGCGCGGGTCTTCCATCTGGTCGCAGACGGCCACGCGATGGCCCTTCTGGATCAGGCGCGCGATGTAGCCATCGGCCGCATGGTACGGCACGCCGCACATGGGAATGGCCGCGCCCTTTTCCTTATTGCGCGAGGTGAGCGTGATTTCGAGCTCGCGCGCGGCCACCACCGCGTCCTCGAAGAACAATTCGTAGAAATCGCCCAGGCGGAACATGAGCAGCGCGCCCGGGACCTGCTGCTTGATGCTGTGGTACTGCCGCATGAGCGGCGTGGAGGCGTCGGCGGACATCAGCGGCGGCCCCACGTCATGCTACGCGTAGATTCCTCGCAGCTTGAGGCAGCACACCACGCGGTCCAGGGCCAGCATGTAGGCGGCGATGCGATTGTTTACATGGTGGGCCTCGGCGTATTGCACCACGGCATCGAAGCTCTCGTCCATGATTTCCCGGAGACGATTGTTGACCAGTTGCTCGTTCCAGAAGAAGCCCTGGCGGTCCTGCACCCACTCGAAGTAGGAAACGGTCACGCCACCGGCATTCGCCAGAATGTCGGGGATCACGAACACCTTTTTATCCGCGAGGATCTCATCGGCAATCGCCGTCGTGGGGCCGTTCGCGCCCTC
>JADGNR010000603.1 GCA_017883415.1 Bryobacteraceae bacterium
TTCACCAGGTCGGGCTTGCGAAGAAGCTTCGCCTCGGATCGACGGCCTGCCGCACCCGTGTGCAAACGCGAGTATTTGAGCCACCGGCACCTTCGAGAACGATGAAATGAAGGGGCGCGCCCGCCGCATCGAGGCCATCCTCACAATACTTGGGACTTTGCGAGACGTTATGATACAAGACGCGGGCGTTAAGCGCTTGCAGGAGTTGTGCTGTGTCTGCTCACCGTACCGCGACCCGACGGGACTTTCTGAGGTATTCCGCGGCCGCTCCCGCCATTATGGCGGCCGGCCGCGCGATTGGGGCCAATGAGCGCATCGCGGTCGGTGTGATCGGGCTGGGCGGACGAGGCTCCTACCTGTTGGACATGGTGCTCCACCGTGTTGCCGGGAAGAGCGACGTCGAGGTGGTGGCGCTGTGCGACCCCTACCAGGCGCGCCTCAACAAGGCCGCTGCGAAAGTTCCTGGCGCCAAGACCTACGTGCACCATCAGGAACTGCTCCAGCATCCCGGGCTTAACGCCGTGACCATTGCCACCCCGGATCACTGGCACGCCCCGATTGCCCTGGCAGCGCTCGACCGCGGTCTCGAGGTGTACTGCGAAAAGCCCATGACCCACACCCTCGAAGAAGCGCGCGTGGTGCGCGACCGCGTGCGGGAGAAGAATCGCATCATGCAGGTGGGAGTGCAGGCGCTCTCCTGGGAGCGATGGCGCAAGATTCGCGAGGTCGTGCAGGCCGGGACTTTGGGCAAGGTGGTGGCGGTGCAGGGCACCTACAGCCGCAACAACCAGCAAGGGGATTGGAACTGGAAGATCGATCCCGGCGCCGGGCCGGACGGCGCCGGCGAGTTGCGCATCGACTGGAAGCAGTGGCTGGGCAACGCGCCGGAGCGTCCCTTCGATCCCGACCGCTTCTTCCGTTTTCGCAAGTATTGGGACTATTCGGGCGGCATCGCGACGGACCTGCACTACCACATCGTCGCGCCGTTTCACCTGGCTCTCGAAAACGAGCACCCAGCCCGCATCGCCGGCATGGGCGGTCTCTGGATCTACAATGACGGTCGCGAGGTGCCGGACACGTTTCTTACGGCCGCGGACTATCCCGGCAAGTACTCTTTGACGGTGCAATCCTCGCAGGTAAACGAGATCGGGCCCACCATGATGATCCGCGGTACGCGCGCTACGATGCACCTGGGCGACGAGTGGGAAGGGCCGCAGGGGCGCAACGTCAACGTCGCGCGGATTGTGCCGGAGACGCCGTTTCGGCGCGATTTCCGCACCCAGTGGGGTAAGGACGAGATCGTCCTCGAAGGCGTGGGCAACGAGGGCGACCAGAAGCACATGGACAATTTCTTCGACTGCGTCAGGACGCGCCAGAAGCCGAATTGCGACGCCGATATGGGGTACAAGGTGATGACGGCGATCGATCTTTCCGTGCGCTCCTACCGGGAGAACAAGATTTTTCTCTTCGATCCGCGGGCGGAGCGGATCGCCAATCTGTAAGCCGGCGGGGATGGAACTTCACACCGGGTGGAGAGTTCAAGCCGCCGAAAGATGGTACTATGCCGGGGGTTTCCAGTTACGGCTGAGCGGTCTGGTAGGCACGACCGGTTCAGCAACGAAGGAGACAGTAATGAAAATCGGCCTATACAGCGTCACCTACCGCGGAGTCTGGTACCGCGGCGATGCGGTAGACGTTTTCAGCTTGGTGCGCCTGGCAAAGCAACAGGGATGGGAAGGACTGGAACTGGACACGGACCGGCCCCACGCCGCGCCGATGGACCTCTCCTCGGACGATAGAAAGCGATTGCGAGATCTCGCCGGCGAATGCGGCGTCGAACTCTGCGCGGTCTCGCCGAACTGTGACCTTTCGAGTCCCGTGCCGGTTCAGCGCGAAGCCATGATCTCCTACGTGCGCGAGTGCATCAAGCTCGCGCACGACCTCGGCTCGCCGATCTGCAAGATTTTCGCGGCGTGGCGCGGCATCACGCTCCATGACGGCCTCGCGACCTACGACGAAACGTACAGCTATAACCAGTACGGGTTCTGGAAGGGCGACCGCCGCGGGTTCGTCGTCGGGTCCATGCGCGAGCTCTGCAATGTTGCCGCGGACTACGGCATCGTGCTGGCGATGCAGAATCATGGTCCGGATATCGTCAACAGATATCAGGAGGTGCTGTCGCTGATTAAAGAGGTCGGCTCGCCGGTGTTCCAGGCGTGCATGGACATCAACATCGAGCCCGAGGCGGATTCTCCCGAGCATGCCCGCGAGATGGCGGCGGCCAGCGGAGCCCTGCAAATCCACTCACATATGAACGGAGAGTTCGCGCGACGCCGCGACGGTAGCGTGGAACTGGTGGCCGGAGGCTATTTCGACAATCACTTCTGGGGAAGGCAGGTGGCGTATCCTGCTTACATCGACGCGCTGGTCTCGTCCGGATACCAGGGTTACGTGGACTGGGAGTTCTGTCATCCCGCGGTGGAGAACGGAAAGCCTGCCGGGATCGAGTACATCCACAACCAGACGCGAATGGCCTTTGAATACCTCTCTGCCCTGCGCGCCGCGGCCGAGGAGGCGGCGGCCCACGCTACCACCGCCCGCTATTGAGCCTCGCATACGGTGACCGCTTCCTCCACTTTAGCAACCGCTCCCTGACGGGCCTGTGAACCGAGATTCAACAGTTCGCCGTGGATCTTAGGGGCTCCCCAATCCGGGTCTGTTGATCCATGCGCCGCCACCAGGCTCT
>JADGNR010000604.1 GCA_017883415.1 Bryobacteraceae bacterium
CGGCGACGAAGGCGGCACGGTGGCGGTGTCCGGGACCGATATGGTCGTCTCCAATGCCAACGCCGTAACCCTGTTGGTTGTCGCGGCGACAGATTATCGCGGCGGCGATCCGGCCGCGGCGTGCGCTCGATATCTGGCTCGGGCGGCCAAGCCCTACGCTACGCTCAAGGCAGCACACGTGGCGGACCACGAGAAACTTTTCCGCAGGGTCGAAGTGGAACTGCCGGGGCCCGACCCCTCGGTCGAGACGCTCCCCACGGACGAGCGCCTGGCGCGAATCAAGAAGAACCAGGACGACCCGGGCCTCGCCGCTTTGTACTTCCAGTTCGGCCGGTACCTGCTGATGGGCAGCAGCCGTCCCGGAACCATGGCAGCCAACCTGCAGGGCATCTGGAACGATCTCATGGCGCCGCCATGGGATAGCAAGTACACCACCAACATCAACGTCGAGATGAACTACTGGCCAGCCGAGGTCGGCAACCTTCCGGAAACCACGGGACCCTTCTTCGACCTGGTTAAGATGTCGCTCGAAAGCGGGCGGCGCACCGCGAAGGAGATGTACGGCGCGCGTGGTTTCGTGTTCCATCACAATATCGACGCCTGGGGCGATACCGCGCCGGTCGACTACGCCTATTGCGGCATCTGGCCGATGGGCGGCGCCTGGATGGCGCTGCATTTCTGGGAACACTATCAGTACGGCCTTGACCGTACTTTCCTGAGCCGCGAGGCCTACCCGGTCATGAAAGAGGCTTCGCTGTTTCTCCTGGATTTCCTCATTGATGACGGCAAGGGCCATCTGGTCACCAACCCGTCACATTCGCCGGAGAACAGTTACAGGCTGCCGGACGGGACAGTAGGCCGGCAGACGGTCGGCGCCACCATGGATTACGAGATCATCTACACTCTGTTCCACGCCACGATGGACGCCGCGCGCATTCTGGGGATCGACGCCGATTACCGCGGACAGTTGGAAGGCGCGCTCAAGCGCATCCCAGATCTCAAGATCGGGAAACTCGGCCAGTTGCAGGAATGGAGCGAGGACTACGAAGAGAACAGCCCTGGGATGAGCCACGTCTCACATTTATTTGCGCTCTATCCGTCCGATGAAATTACCCTGCGCGGCACGCCCGAACTGGCCAAAGCCGCGCGCGTCTCGCTCGAGCGGCGGGTGCAGAACGGCGGTGGCAGAGGCGGTTGGTCCTCGGGTTGGTACTCGGACCTTTGGGCAAGGCTCGAAGACGGCGACCGGGCGTACCAGCATGTCCGCAATCTGCTCTCTACCGCCGCTGAGAGCCTGCTGAACGCCGGCCGGCAGTTCCAGATAGACGCCAACTTCGGCGCGTGTTCCGGCATAGCTGAGATGCTCCTGCAAAGTCATTCCGGCGTGATCGCAATTCTGCCGGCGCTGCCTTCCGCCTGGCCGGATGGCCACTTCCACGGACTGCGCGCCCGCGGCAACGTGGAAGTGGACTCGTCCTGGAAGGGCGGCAAAGCGGTTACGGGTTCGCTGCGTCCGGGCGTCGCAGGCGAGTTCGCGATCCGGCCGCCGCATGGCCAGCGAATCGCGAGGATCCAGTCCGGAGGCCAGACAGTCAGATCGGCCGAATCCGACGGCGTCTGGAAGGTCCGCCTGGAGCCACGCAGGGAATATACGCTTGTTTTCCAATAGGAACGCCGGCGCGCGGCAACCGTTCCGGGCGCGGATGAGGCGTGATTATCGGCTCACGCGCCGGCCACCTTTTCCGTATGGAGGTACATCTGAATGGTTTTCAAATCTCACTGTCTCCTGATTGCGGGCCTCTCCGCCGCATGCGTCTTCGCAGCTTCCGATGACACTCCGTTCTTCGCCCCACGGGTTGAGCGGTGGGGCGTCCAGGAGATCACACTACAATCGCGGCAAACTTATGGCAATCCTTTCGCGGACGTAACCGTTCAGGGCCGCTTCCGCTCGCAGGGGAAGGAGGTCACGGTCGACGGCTTCTACGACGGCGGTCACACCTGGAGGGTCCGCTTCATGCCGGACACCGCGGGAGCATGGTCTTTCACAACGGTATCGGCCGATCCGGAACTGAACGGGAAATCCGGATCTTTTGCCGCTGTCGATCCCGGTCCGGGCAATCACGGTCCCGTGGTAGTTAAGAACCAGCGCCATTTCGCCTATGCCGATGGGGCCCCTTACTTCCCCCTCGGCACGACTTTGTATAACTGGCTGAATCGCGACCGCGACCTCGAGATTCGCACGCTCGCGACGCTTTCGCGCAACCCGTTTAACAAGGTGCGGTTCCTTGTCTTTCCCAAGTGGATGGTGTTCAATCGCGTGGACCCGCCGCTGTTCCCGTACGTGCAGCCGCAACCCGGCAAGTTCGACCTGGACCGGTTTGACCCCGAGTTCTTCTCTCATTACGAATCGCGAATCCGCGATCTCGCCGCCCTCGGAATTGAAGCGGACATCATCCTATTCCATCCTTACGATAAGTGGGGATTCGCCAGCATGGATCAGCGGCACGACGATGCCTACCTGCGTTACGTAGTGGCGCGGTTCGCCGCGTTCCGGAACATCTGGTGGACGCTCGCCAACGAGTTCGACGTGTTCCCGCAACAGAAGGACTGGCGGCATCTGGGCTAACTCATAGCCAGGATCGACCCATACGGCCATTTGCGCGGGATTCACAACTGCTGCGTGGCCTTCTATGACAATTCCCAACCGTGGATCACGCATGTCATTCTGCAAGACATTACT
>JADGNR010000064.1 GCA_017883415.1 Bryobacteraceae bacterium
GGCGGCGCTCAGCGGAAGCGCCTCTTGTAGAAGAAATCCAGATCGAGCGAACCGTTGAGATCGCGCGCGGCGATGGCCGACCACCGCGGGTTGATGGCCCACTCGATGCGAATGATCTGCGGATTGCTCTGGGTGATGTCCTGTATGTACGTAAAGGTCAGCTCGCGCGTGATCTGCTGTTGCAGCGTGAGCGTGGCCTGGGGCGTATTGGAGGCGCCGGTGATCTGCGGATCGATTTTGAGCTTGCTCACGCCGAACAGGCGTTGCAGGCGGCCCGATACGGGGTTGCCGACCGCCTGGCCGAGCAGGGTCGATGCGCCCGTCTGCTCAAAGCTCTGCTGGGTCGCGGTCGGCTGGCGCGCCGCCAGCACCGGATCGGTGGTGGTGAGTTTGCCCGAAGCGAGCAATGTCGCGAGGTCGGAAAACTGCATCGGCGGATCCGAACGGTAGGAAAGCTTCATGCGGTCCATGGGCCCGGAAATGCGCAGCGACACATCCACGCCCTGCACTTTGGTCTCGAGATCGACGTTGAGCTCGGGGTTGATCTTCCGCGGATCGAAAAACGAAATCGTGCCCTGATCGATCGTGTACTTGTTGCCGAAGAACACCACCTCGCCCTGCGAGACGACCGCGCGGCCCACCATGCCCGGATGGTCCACCGTGCCCACCAGCGTGAGGCGGGCCTCCGCCTGGAGGTTCTCCGCGAGGGTGGTGCGGAAGTGGATATCGGGCGCGGTCTGTATGCGGACGGCGAAGCGCAAGCCGCCGAGAATCCCGGTGGTGGCGGAAGTGGACGGCGGTGTGGCCGCCGAATTCAGCATCGAGCCGACGTCGGAATGCGAATGGAGGGCGACATCCAGAATGGTGACCGTCCCCGAAAGCAGGCTGTGGGCGGTGGTGCCGGCCAGCGTGAGCTGGGCGCTGGCCTCGGTGGAAACCGTCGGCGGGTACTCCACATGTACCTTGTCGGCCGCTGCCTGGACGCGGAACTGCATTTCCGGGCCGCCATAATTGGCAAAGCCGGTCAGCGTGATCTTGCCGCCGCCGGTTTCGCCGGTGATGTTCTGGATGATGGCTTGGGTGCCGTTGAACGTGATCGCGCCATTGCCGTTGCTTAGTCCGTTAGGCGCGTCGAGCATGTGAAACGATACGTTCTGGAGTTGCAGCCGTCCGTTGACCGCGGGCTTGGCGGTGGTGCCGGTGATGGCTGCGTTCAACACTACCGTGCCGTCCGAGAAGATCTCCGGGTCGAACGCTTCGAGAATGTCCAGCTTGACGCTGCCATCGGCGCGCACGTTCAGTTTCTGCGGATCGGCGATCGAAGCTGTGCCGGTGATGGCGAGGTTCGTGGACGGCCCGGTAATACGGGCGCTCTGGATGGTCACCACCGAGCGATCGAGCGAGACCACTACCGGGCCCTCGTTGTGCAGCTCGAAATTCACCCGCGGTTTGGCGCCCTTCGCCACATTCACGGCGTGCGCTTCCAGCTTGCTGAGCTCGATGCTGCCGCGCAGGGCCTCGGTGTGCGACATGGGACCGGAGACGCTGGCCTTGCCGTCGAGCGAGGCGTCAATGCCCGGTGCGGCGCCGCCCGTCCAGTTACTCAGCCCCGAGTAAGTGACGTTGCTGAAGTTCAGTTGCGCGGTAAGTGGGTAATCGCCGCCCAGTTCCAGGCGTCCGTCTCCCTTGATGTTGGCGTGCGCGAAGTCGGAAGTGACATGGAACGCCACCTCCTTTCCGTGCGTTTCGGCGGTCGCGGTGAGGTCGCCCACGGGCTTCTTGTTCACCGTGAGGCTCTTCGCCGAGAGATTGGCGCTGAGCGTGGAAACCAGCGGCGCGGCGTTGCGGCGCAGCGTGGCGGCGCCGTCCGCCGCCAGCTCGACCACGCCGGCCAGGCCGGGCTTGAACTGCTGCGCGGTGTGAAAACGCGTGAGCTGGAGCGGATTGCTGCGCACGTGGAAGCGAACCTGGCCATTTTCCAGATCGTTCGGCGGATGGGCGAATGACGCAGTCAGTTCGATGTTGGAAGGCCCGGCGTCCAGCCGAAACTGGGGCACGTCGACCAATTGGTTGGAGTAATTGACCGTCGCTTGCAACCGGTCGAAGGGCTCCTGGTAAGCCGTCCCTTTGGTAATTGTGACCGTGGCCCCGGCGTGCGGCTCCTGGAGCGTGCCCGACACCTGGGCGTTGGCGGCGAGAATCCCTTTCACCGGCAGATCGCTGCGTCCGGCAATGGCGAGCACCTGGTCGATCGGCAGGTTGGCGATGACGGCGTGGGCCGTGGTGCGATGATCGCCCGTGAGCAGCGATTGGCCGTTCACGCGAATCGTGGAGCCGGCGAAATCCGAGTTCACGTCGTACTCCACCGTGGACCCGGCGGAATTGGCTGCTACCGTGAAATCGCCCAAGTTTTTCCCATCCATCTGCAAGCCGCGCGCAGCGGCATTGGCGTGGAGACCGGTCACCTGGACCCCGGCGGACGGATCGACGGTCGCGGCCGCATCGGCATTGAGAGAGAGAATGCCGCGCAGGCCGGGCCGGTCCTTCACCAGCGATTGGAGCTGTGCGAGCTGGATCTGGTTGCTCGCGACATGGGCCTGGAGCGTGCCGCGCTCGAGCGTGCCGGCGGCGTGCCGGTACGAAGCGTTGGCGTCGAGGCGCGATGCGCCGGCGATCCATTGCAGCGTGGGAATCGCGATCGACCCCGGCGTCATCACCACGCGCGCCGTCAGGCTGTCGAAGTGCTCGCCTTCCGCGGTCCCGTGGACCACCGTGAGATCGGCGTTGCCCCGCGGATCGCCCATGGTGCCGTTGATGTGTACATCGGCGGTGAGCGCGCCGGTGACCGGCGGATTGGCCTGGCCGGCCAGCGCCAGTACATCCCGCACATCGGCATTGCGAACGGTGGCGTCCAGGTGGAGCGGCTCATCGTTGTCGGGCTTCCAGTTGCGCAGTCCGACCGTAGCCGAGAATTGCGCCAGGAGCGCGCCCTGCGTCAGCACGCCGTTGGCTACCGAAGCCCCCGACTTCGAGGCACTCACGGCCGCGGCGAAGCGCGTGAACGGCCGCCCCTCCGCCGAGAAGTTCGTCATGGCGACCTGCGCCGCGATTTGCGGGGCGCTGAGCTTGCCGCTGACGGTGGCGTTTATGGTGGCAACACCGCCGTGGAGCACCACCGGGATGGCGGCCACCGGCCGGAAATCGTCCAGGTTGCGGGACACCAGCCGGATGTCGAGCCGCTGACCCAGCGATCCCGAGAAGTCGATGCGGCTATGGGGCAGCGCCAGGTACGAGCGGCTGAGCGTAACGATGTCGGCGCGGCCGTTGTAGTCCGCGTTCAGACGGCCCGAGACCGGGACTCCGCGCGGCGCGGGCGCGATAGTCAGGTTGGCCCGCGCCACCAGGCTGGCGCTGTTCTTCAAATTGCCTTCGGCCGCGACCGGGCCCGAGACGATGCCGTCGTAGCCCAACCCGGCGGGCACAAAAATCCGCGCCGTCTGCGCGATGTCGAAACCGCTCAGATTGCCCAAAAGCCGGAACTGCTCCAGGTTCTCGATAGTTGCGGAGCCCGTAAAGTTTCCGCCGAACGCGGCGAGATGGAGCCCGCTCAGGTCGATTCGATTCGGTTCGAGCGTGGCGTTGCCGCCCAACCGCACGGTGGCTTCGGGACGGGTGGAAGAGCGAAACAGGCGGCTCAGCTCGCCCAGCGCGAGCGTCGAATTGAATTCGAAGGCGCCGGGACGTTGCGCATCCTGAAGGGTGCCGGAGGCTTCGATTTCGCTGCGCCCCAAAGTGATGCGCGCATTCTGCACCCCGATGTGGCTCGCATCCATCGTCGTCGTGATGTCCGCGTTCAGAACGCGCGGCCCGTGCGCGGTATCGAGCGCGAGACCCAGGCCGGCGGCGCGGTTGGCTTCCTCCAGCGCCACGCGCGCGACGATGTGCGCCGATGTGCGCGGCGCGACCAGATGCTCCATCGAGCCCGAGACCACCACCTGCGATAGCGGCGTGGTCAACCGCGCATCGGCGAGGGTGATCTTGTCTTTTTCGAGCACGAGCGGCAGCCTGACGTCCACGTCTAAAGGCGCGTTGCCGGCGGACGTGAGGTGCAGCGGGCTGATATCGACTTCGCCGCGGTAGCTCGGGTGGAGCGGATTGTATGCGATCTGCGCGCGAAGATTTCCGCCGCTGGCGCTGAAATCGGACCTGCTTTCGGCGAAGGTAAGGCTCCCGTTGCGCAGATCGAAGCGGCCAATGGCGAGATCGACAATCGTCTCCAGGCCGCTCTTATTGCTCGCGCTCTGGACCTTGGGCGACGGCACGTTGGTGTGCCCGTCGGGGTAAACGATCACGTGGGCCTGCGGCGTATCCACCAGCAGGTAGGCGATATCTACCATCCCCTTAAAAGGGGAGATCAGCTTCAGATCCACTTCCACGAGGCGCGCGCGAAATAACGGAGCAGCCCCGGCCGGCTCCAGCCCGTGGACCACGAAATCGCGCACATCGGCCCGCAGGCGGCGCCAGTCGAAGGCGAACGAGCCTATCTCGGCTCTGCCGCCGGTGCCGGTCTCCACCGCGCTCACGATCTTCTGCCGCACCAGGTTGCGAAACCAGTCCGTCTGCACGATGACGATGCCGGCCACCAGCAGGACCACGCTCAGGGCGGTGAGCGATCCGCCGATGATGAGGGCAAGGCGGCGCACACGGCTCATTGGAACGCCTCTTTCTTGAAGACAATCCGCGCATGGCTGCGCGCGTCCTTGAGCCAGGCGTCCATCTGCTCGTCCACGCCGGCGCCGTCGGCCGCGGCCTCGGGGCGCAGCCGGTTGGCGCCTTGTTCCGGCGCTTCCGGCACGCCTGCGCGGAACCGCGAATCGGTAAACCGGAGCACCGTGAGCTGCCACGCGAAATGCTGTTTCAGCTCCTGCTCCGTGAGGCCGTATTTCTGCAAGGCGGCCTGAAACTGGTCGTCGCTGGGGAAGCGCTCCTGGCGAAACTTGCGCAGCATGGCGCCGACTTCGCTCTCCGCCGGCGGGGAAAAATGCTCCTGCTCGATTTCATTGCGGAGGAGTTGCTGGTCCACCAGCCGTTCCGCGGCCGCGCGGCGCGGTTCGCGGCCCATGTCGAGGGGCTCGCCATTCGCCAACTGCGTGAGGCGCAGTTCCTGCTGCACCTCGCTTTCCGTGATGACCGTAGTGCCGACCACTACCGCGACGCGGTCCACCACATCGGCGGCAGCGGCGCCCACCAGGAAACACGCCGCCACCGCACGTCCAATCAGAGCCGCGACCGTAAGGGAGCGGTTTTCGCGCATAAGATGATTCGCTCGCATATTAGAACGCCTGCCCGATCGAAAAGAAAAACTGAAAATGACTCACGTGCTGTATGGTCTTGGTGGCCGTGTTGTCCAGAAGCTGCTTGAAAGTTCCCTTCAACCCGTTAAACGTGGGCGGGTTGATGCTGTAGGCCAGGTCGAGCCGGATCGGGCCGACCGGGGTCTTGTAGCGAATTCCAAAGCCGGCTGCGTGGACCATGTAATCGAAATCCGTGAGGCTGCGCTGATGGACACGAAACGAAATATTGCTCACGCCGGAATAGACATTGCCCATGTCGTGAAAAAAGACGCCGCTGATGTTGTCGCCGATCAGCGGAAAGCGAAGCTCCGTGGCGTGAATCAGAAGGGCGTTGCCGCCCAGCGGGAAGCCGGTGTCGCTATCGCGCGGGCCCGCCTGGTTGTAGGGAAAGGCCCGAAGCGAATTGCTGCCGCCGCTGAAAAAGCGCTCCGAAATCGGAACGTAATCGAAGGGGGTGACTCCCGGCGTGACGCCGAACGGGTGAATCCACCCGAACTGCGTGTTGCTCGCGATCGTCCACTCGGAGAAGATCGTTTTGTAGTACGAATTCTGGCCCAGAAACCGCACAAAATTCTTATTGCCGCCGAAGTAGTGCTCCACCAGCCCGAGGTCCACCGTATTGTAGATACCGCGGTGCGCGTTGACGGGATCGTCGCGCCGGTCCTGAATCAGGCCGCCTGAGATCATGGCGATCCGCGCCGGCTGGGACACCAGCGGAATCAGCAGGGGATTGATTTTGAGGCTGGACTGATCCACCCGAACGTCGCGCCAGGTGTAGCGCAGCAGCGAAGTGGCCGCCTTCGAAAGCTTCTGTGAGAGTTGCACCGAGCCTTCGAGGCGCCGTGCCGTGAAGGTGAGGACGTCGCGCGAGTTGTCGTAGAGCCCGGTTACCGAAATATTGCGTCCTTCCACATTGCGATAGCGCGGCAAAAGGTAATTCAACGAGATGCGGCGATCGAGTGTGGAGTAGCGGCTTTTGAAGTTGATGCTGTGCCCCAGGCCCCACATGTTGAGGCGGCTCACTTCAAAATCGACGCGCGGCGAAAAACCGTTGGCGCCCGTGGCGTTGATGCTGCTCTGGCTGCCGCCGAACCGCGCCACCTCGGCGCCAAAGCCCATCGCCACGTAATACCGGTGGCCTTCGGTGAGGTTGTACAGCACGTACTTGTTCTCGGTGTCTCCGCGCGGGTTCTGTATGGCCATGTCTACTTTGTCGAAGACGCCCAGCTCGTACAGCCGGCGCTGCATTTCGCCCATCTCGGTCCACGAGAGCGGATCGCCCGCCTTCAGCAGAATATTGGGATCCACCAGGCGATGCCGCGTTTCGTGCAGGCCGGTGATCAGCACGTCGCGCACCCAGCGCGGCTTGCCCTCCGTCAGCGTGTAGCGCACGCTCATCTCGTTGGGACCGGGCCCGGGAGTTACTTTTTCCTCGAATGCAGCGTCGGGGTAGCCCGAGAACCGGTAGACCCCGAGGATGTGATCGCGGTCCATCGCCACGCTGGTTGCGCTGAACGGCTGACCGGGAGCCGAGGCCAGGCCCGAGAGGATCTGGTCCTTGTCGGAGCGCGTGATGCCGTCCACGGTTAGGCCGCCCACGCGGTACTGCGGCCCCTCTTCGATGGTGAAAGCGACTGCCACGTCGCCCTTCTTGCCCTTATAGTCGTCGGCCACGGCGGTGGTTACCTTGCAGTCGCGGAACCCACTGTCGCGGTACAGCGCCTCAATGGCATCCTGGTCGCGTTTGGCGAAGCCCTGGCTGTAGCGCCCATGACGCAGGCGCAGGAATCCGGCGGCTTGCAGGAACAGACGCTCGCGGATTTCCTTTTCGGGAAAGTACTGGTTGCCCTGGATATCCACCCGCACCAGTTTGTGGCGCTCGCCCAACTGCACGGAGTAAGTGATGTCCTGTTCATCCTGGCCGGCCTGCTGGATCTGGAAGTCCACCTGAGCGTCGAAGTATCCCTGGTTTTGAAAATAGTCGCGCAAGTTGCGCACGCCCGTCACCAGCAGATCGCGGTTGACGGTCTCCTCGTCGAATACCGGGACATACTTTTCGAGGTTGCCTTTTGAGATCTTCCCGCCGCTGGTGCGGATCTCAACTTTCGGTCCCCCCTCGGCGGCGATGTGCGGCCGCACGCGGTTCTCCGCCGCGAGATAGTCGCTGTGGTTGAGGCTGACCGAGGCGGTGAGACGGTGGTCCTTGTTGTACTTATTGCGAATGTTCTCGACGCCGCGCTCGGTGTTGTCCTCGGTGGCCGGCTTCCACCGGAACCAGCCCTTGTACTTCGCCGCCTTGACCAGGTCGGCGGCCGGAAGGCGCGTATCGCCGGTCACCTCCGGCGCGGTCAGCCGCGCCCGTTTGCCGGACTCCACCCGGAACGTGAGCGAAACCTGCTGGTGCTCGGAATCGCGCTCGAGTGCGGTGTCGACCTTGGCCAGATAGAGCCCGTTGCGCTGCAGCAGGTCGCGCATGCTCTTGGCCGCCGCATCCAGATCTTCGTCGTTGTAAGGCGTGCCCAACTCCAGCCGCGTGGCGCTCGCCAACTGACTTTCGCTGGGCGGCAGGCTCACCTTGCCGGTCACTTCCACGGGCCCCACGAACCACTGCTCGATTGTGCGAATCACCAGGACCACGCCGTCGGCCGCCGGCTCGGTCTCGATTTCGATATCGGCGTAGCGGCCTGTGCCGTAGAGACGCTTGATGACCGCGCGCACTTCGCCGAGCGAGAGCGGCGTGCCGGGGCGAAGAGCTACCACCCGCTCCAGATCGGCCGGAGCTACCGGCTGGTGTGCCGGTTCAAAGCGAACCTGCCGGACGGGCTTGCCCGCGTACGACGCCGGCGGCGCCAAGTCGGCAGCCGGGCACTGCGGAAGAAAAATGACGACCCAGGCCCACCTCACCCAGTGGGGCCCCGCAGTTTGTGACGCCATAACCTGACCATATCAGAAGCAACTTTGCTTCCCTAGTGTGACGCATTACATGTGTGGCGGCCCGGCGGCGAGTATCTGTACGTTCACACGCCGATGCGGTGAACAGAATTACATTATGCGGTGTGTAGAGACGGCGGCGCGGCGCTCAACTCTCGAGTTTTGCATTGAGCGTGATGTTAGTTTTGTAGAGCTTTGAAACCGGGCAGCCGGTTTTGGCCGCCTGCACCGCGCGGTCGAAGGCATCCTCTCCGGCGCCGGGCACGCGCGCTTTCAGCTCCAGATGGCTTTCCGTGATGGCGAAGCCGTCCCCTTGCTTTTCGAGCGTGATGGTGCACGTCGTTTCTATGCTGTCGGGCGTCAGGCCGGCCTGGCCGAGCTGTGCGGAAAGCGCCATGGAGAAGCATCCCGCGTGGGCTGCGGCGAGCAACTCCTCCGGGTTCGTGCCCCGGCCGTCTTCGAACCGCGTCTGGAAAGAATAGCTGGTGCCGGAAAGCACACCGCTGGCTGTGGAAATGAGCCCCTTCCCGGATTTCAGATCGCCGCGCCATTGCGCGTTGGCCGTGCGTTTCATGCGTTGCCTCCTCTGGTACCTTACTTGGATACCATATTCCCGAAGCCTTTATGGCGCATCGCAAGGTCGAAGAAGAGATCGAACGATTGAGCTTGCTGCGCGAAGCCGGTGCCGCCTCCGCCGCCCCTGTCCTGCGCAAAGCTCTGGCGGACCGCGTCAACCTGGTGGCCGCCAAAGCCGCCAGGCTCGCCGCCGAAATGCAGATCCGCGACCTGGTTCCGGACCTGCTGCGCGCGTTCGACCGGCTCATGGAGAATGCCGCCGAACGGGACCCGCAGTGCTGGGGCAAAAACGCCGTCGCCAACGCACTCAAGGATCTGGACCATCGCGAGTCGGCTGCGTTCGTGCGCGGGATGCGGCATGTGCAGATGGAGCCGGTGTGGGGCGGGCGCCAGGACACGGCGCAGACCCTGCGCGGCATATGCCTGCTGGCCCTGCCCACGTGCACCGACCTCGGGCGCACGGAGATTCTGCGCTTCCTGGTGGACGCGCTGGCCGATCCCGAGCAGGTGGTGCGCGTGGAGGCGGTGCGCGCGCTGGCGCAGATGGAAGGCGACGAGAGCGCCCTGGTATTGCGCCTCAAAGCGCACGCCGGAGACAAAGAGGCTTCCGTCGTCGGGCAGGTGTTCGATGCGCTGTTGACCATCGAGCGGGACCAGGCGCTTCCATTTGTCGGCGCCTTCCTCGGTTCCGCGAATGAGGAAGTCCGTCAGGAGGCCGCCCTGGCCCTGGGGTCGTCGCGCCTTCCCGGAGCGGTGGAGCTGCTCGAACGAGCCTGGACCGCGAGCGCCCGGGACCCGCAGTTCCGCGAGGCGCTCGAGCGCGCGCTGAGCGCATCGCGCCAGCCGCGCGCCATCGGGTTCCTGCTCGATCTCCTGAAGAAAGGCCGCGCGAGGGACGCACCCGCGGCCCTGGAAGCGCTGGCCATCCACCGCCATTCGCCCGAGATCCGGCGGCAGGTTCAGGATGCGGTGAGCGCGCTCGGGCCGCCGGTACGGGAACAGTTCGAGCGGCTGTTCGCAACCGAAGAGCCGCGCGCGTAACCAAGCGGTATCCCGATTCCCAGCGCAACAAGCGGATAGTAACCCGCGCCAGAGTAGGGCAAGCTGGTTCTATGATGACTCAGAGCATGCAGGACCTTTGCCGCCATATCGAAGCGCACTCCGATGAACGGATCTCGCTCGCCGACCTGGCGGCGCGCGCGGGCCTGAGCCGGTTTCACCTGCAACGGACGTTCAAAGCGGCCGTCGGCGTCACGCCCAAGGAATATGCCGAGGCCTGCCGCATGAAGAAGCTGAAGAGCGGATTGAAAGTCGCGCGCGACGTCACCGCGGCGGTCTATGACGCCGGTTTCGGTTCGTCCAGCCGCGTGTATGAGCGCGCCGATACGCGCCTCGGCATGACCCCCAACCAATACCGGCGCGGCGGGTGCGGCGTCGCCATCACCTATGCCGCGGCCGAATCGCCCGTGGGTCTCATGATGATCGGCGCCACCGACCGCGGCCTGTGCTTCGTGGAGTTCGGCGAAAACGAGCCGGACCTGCTGGCCCGGCTCAGGAAGGAGTACCCGGCCGCCGAACTCACGCCCATGAGCACCCCCCCGCACCCGGCGTTCCGCCAATGGATCGCCGCGCTCACCGACCACCTGCATGGCGCCCAGCCGCGTCTGCATCTGCCGCTGGATATTCGCGCCACCGCCTTTCAGATGCGCGTCTGGAATTACCTGCAATCGATTCCCTACGGCGAGGCGCAGTCCTACGGCGAAGTGGCCGCCGCCATCGGCCAGCCATCGGCGGCCCGCGCCGTAGCGCGTGCCTGTGCGTCGAATCCGGTAGCGATTGCCATCCCCTGCCACCGCGTGATTCGCGGTACCGGCGAGTTGGGCGGATACCGCTGGGGCCTCGCGCGCAAACGCACGTTGCTTGACCTGGAGCGTTCCCGGCGCGCGCAGGGCGGCTCCTGACGGCTCCGCCTTCGTGTTGCCAGCGCGCGCCCCGCTGTGCTATCAATCGACAGCGATGCGCGAAGTCCGTAAAACACGGCGTGCCCGCCGCCGCGAGAGCGCAAACAGCCCGACAGTCCCGCTGGCGGCACAGCCGCACGTTCACAGAAATCTCTCGCGCGCCCTGCTGCTTCTGATCCTGGCCTTCGCTGCCTTCTTGCGGCTCGACCAGTTCGCGGCGTTTCCGCCGGGCCTCTATCCCGATGAGGCGATGAACGGGAGCAACGCTCTCGAGGTGCTCGAAACCGGCCATTTCCAGGTCTTTTATCCCGAGAACAATGGCCGCGAGGGGCTCTACATCGACATCGCAGCGGTCTTCGTCCACTTCCTCGGGAACCGGGCCTGGGTGCTTCGATTGCCCGCCGCGATTTTCGGAATCCTGACCGTGTGGGGCGTCTATTTCCTCGCGGCCGAGCTGTTTTCGCGCCCGGTGGGACTACTCGCTTCGTTCTTCGTAGCCACCAGCTTCTGGCATATGAATTTCTCGCGCATGGCCTTTCGCGCCATCGCGGCTCCCTTCTTCCTTGCGTGGGGGCTGTATTTTCTCCTCGCTGGCGTCCGGCGCGCGCGCGCACGCCAGCCCTTCACGGGTATGATGCTCCTGGCTGGCCTCGTCTACGGCTTGGGCTTCTATACCTACATTCCGTACCGGATTACGCCGGTGCTGGCCGGCGGAATTCTGATCTATTACCTCATCCCGGCGCGGCGGGAGAAGTGGCTGCCTGCTTTCTGGAGCGCATCGGCATGCTTCGCCGCCGCCTCCGCCTTGATCGCCGCTCCCCTGGCGGTCTATTTCCTCCGCCACCCGGGCACGTTCTTCGGGCGCGTCTCCCAGGTGTCGGTCCTCCTTGCGCCCCAGCCCCTGCTCGAGTTACTGCGGAACGCATGGAGGACCGCCCGCATGTTCTTCGTGAAGGGCGACCCCAACTGGCGGCATAACGTAGCGTGGCGCGCCGAGGTCTTCTGGCCTGTCGCGATTTTGTTCGCGTTAGGGATTGCCATCGGCGCGGCGTCGGTCTACGCCGTCATCCGGCGCCGGAGCAAGCCGGAGCACTGCTTTCCCTACGCCGTGGCGCTCGGCTGGCTGGTGGCGGCGACCATACCGGTCGTTCTTTCCAACGAGGGTATGCCGCACGCGTTGCGCTCCATCCTGATGATCCCGCCCGTCTTTATCCTGGCCGCCGCCGGCGCCCATGAAGCCTATCTCTTCCTCTCGCGAAAAGTGCCGGGCACTTTGCTGGCTCCCGCAGCCGCCCTGTTCTTTTTGATTCTCTGTTGGGAGCCCTACCACACCTACTTCGATCTCTGGGCCGTGAATCCGAATGTCCCGGAGGCGTTCAACGCCCGGGCCGTGGACCTGGCCGGCCGGATCGACGCGCTGCCCAGGGAGACGGCGAAGTACGTCGCGGTCGCCGATCGGGGCGTCCCGGTTCACGGCATTCCCATGCCCGCGCAGACGGTCATGTTCCTCACCCGCAGCTACACGCAAAAAGAACAGGACGAGACCCACATCCACTACCTGGCGCCGGCAGACGGCGGCGTGGCCGGCATCGCCTTCTGCCGGCAGGTGGCGGCGTCGCTTCGCGGTGTCAAGGTGTTCTGTCTGTATTGACTACGCCCGCGTATTGTGGGGTAGGCCTCCTGGCCTGCCTCGCGCCGCACCCACCGGAAAAATACGGGGCCCCGCTTGACTATTCCCGCGTATCGACCGACCCCGCGCGCCGCGCTTCATAGGCCGCGATGTCGCCTTCGTGCTGCAGGATGTAGCCCAACTCGTCCACGCCTCCCACCAGGCAGTGCTTCGCAAAGCTGTCCACCGGGAACTCCACCTGCCGCCCGCCGGGCGTGGTGAGCGTCTGATTGGCCAGGTCGATCTTCACCGTCGCGCCCGCATCCGCGCCTGCCGCGGCGAACAGCTCGGCGTGCACATCCGGCGGGACCACGATCGGCAGCAGCGAATTCTTCAGCGCGTTCTGCCGGAAGATGTCGGCGAACGAGGTGCTGATCACGGCGCGAAAGCCGAACTGCGTCAGCGCCCACGGTGCGTGCTCGCGCGAGCTGCCGCACCCGAAATTGTCCCCCGCCAGCAGCACCTGCGCTCCGGCGGCGCGCGGCTGGTTGAGAATAAAATCCGGCCGGGCGCGCCCCGCGGCGTCATAGCGCCAGTCGTGGAAGAGCTGCTGGTCCAACCCCTGCTTCGAAGTGGTTTTCAAAAAGCGCGCGGGAATGATCTGGTCGGTATCGACGTTGTTGACCGCCAGCGGCGCCAGGCGGCTTTCAAAGTTGCGGAATGGCTTCATAGCAGGGTCCTCACGTCGGTCACCACGCCGGTAAGCGCGCTGGCCGCGGCGGTGAGCGGGCTCGCCAGGAACGTGCGCCCGCCCGGTCCCTGCCGCCCTTCGAAGTTGCGGTTGCTCGTGGAAACGCTGTACTGGCCGGGCGAAAGCTGGTCGCCGTTCATGGCGATGCACATGGAGCAGCCCGGCTCGCGCCACTCACAGCCCGCCGCGCGGAAAATCTCGGGCAGCCCCTCGGCCATCGCCTGCCGCTTCACCTCCTGCGATCCCGGCACCACCATCACCCGCACGTGCGGGCTCACTTTGCGCCCTTTGAGCACGCGCGCCGCCGTGCGCAGATCGGAGATGCGCGAGTTCGTGCAGCTTCCGATGAACACCACGTCGATGGGATGCCCCAGCAGCGGTTTCCCCCCTTCCAGCCCCATGTACCGCAGCGCCTTGGCGATGGATTCGCGCGCCATCGGGTCGGCCACCTGCGCCGGGTCGGGCAGCGGCGCGCCGATGGGCATACCCATTCCGGGGTTGGTGCCGTAGGTGATCATCGGTTCCAGCCGGGCGGCATCGAGCGTCAGGCTGCGGTCGTAGCGCGCCCCTTCGTCGGTGGGAAGCTGCCGCCAGCGCGCCAGAGCCGCGTCCCATAGTTCGCCTTTGGGTGCGTGCGCGCGCCCGCTCAGATACTGGAACGTGGTGTCGTCGGGCGCTACCAGCCCGGCGCGCGCGCCGGCCTCGATCGACATGTTGCACACCGTCATGCGCTCTTCCATGTCGAGCGCGCCGATGGTGCTGCCCGTGTATTCGATCACGCTCGACGTGCCGCCGCCGATCCCGATCTGCGCGATCAGCGCCAGAATAATGTCCTTCGCCGAGACGCCCCGCCCCAGCGTTCCCTCCACGCGCACCTGGAACGTTTTCGATTTGCGCTGCAGCAGGCACTGGGTGGCCAGCACGTGCTCCACTTCGCTGGTGCCGATGCCGAAGGCCAGCGCGCCGAATGCGCCATGCGTGGCGGTGTGGCTGTCGCCGCATACCACGGTCGTCCCCGGCTGCGTGAGCCCCAGCTCCGGCCCGATCACGTGCACGATGCCCTGCCCCTCGCTGTGAATCCCCAGGCACCGGATGCCGAACTCGGCGCAGTTGGTTTCCAGTTGCGCCAGTTGCCGCGCCGCGATTTCGTCGACAATCGGCAGCGCGCGGTCCGTGGTGGGAATGCTGTGGTCCGCCGTGGCGATGGTCAGGTCCGGACGCCGCACGCGCAGCCCGCGCTCCCGCAGTCCCTGAAACGCCTGCGGCGACGTGACTTCATGAACCAGGTGCAGATCGATATAGAGCAACGTGGGCGTTCCGGGCTGCTCGTGAACCACGTGCGCGTCCCACAGCTTTTCGATGATGGTGCGAGGCATAAGAGAACCAGGAGCCGGGGGTCAGGAGCCGGGGGCCGGGGAATGGTGCGGCCTGACGGCACGGCAATTCTTATTATGGCTGAGCGGGGGGCTGGTAGGCCCCGCGCTCAACCGATCGCGGCGCACACCGATTCCCCCACCTGTTCGGTGGTGGCGGGCGCGCCGGAAGGCCGCAGATCCGCGGTCACTCTGCCGCTCCGCAGTACCGCTTCGATGGCGGTCTCCACGGCGGCGGCTTCTTCCTGCAAACTGAAACTGTAGGCCAGCATGGCGGCCACCGAGCCGATCGCGCCCAGCGGGTTGGCCTTGTTCTGCCCGGCGATGTCCGGCGCCGAGCCGTGCACCGGCTCGTAGAGCCCGGTCCAGGCCCCCGACGGCCGCCGCGCGCCCAGCGACGCCGACGGCAGCATCCCGATCGACCCCGCCAGCACCGCCCCTTCGTCGCTCAAAATGTCGCCGAACATGTTCTCCGTCAGCACAATATCGAAACGGCGCGGATTCAAAATCAATTGCATGGCGCAATTGTCCACCAGCATGTGATCGAGCGCCACGTCCGGAAACTCCCGGGCCACTTCGGTCACTACCCGCCGCCAGAGCTGCGAATTCTCCAGCACGTTCGATTTGTCCACGGAAGTCACCTTCTTGCGCCGTGCGCGCGCCAGGGGAAAGGCCACGCGGGAAACGCGCTCGATTTCCGGGCGCGTATACGTCATGGTATTGACCGCCCGCGTCTCCGCGCCCTCCCCGGTAATGCCGCGCGGAGTCCCGTAATAGATTCCGCCCGTCAGTTCGCGGACGATAATCATGTCGGTGCCTTCCACCAGGTGGTTCTTCAAAGGCGAAGCATCCAGTTGCGACGGATAGGCGCGCACCGGGCGCAGATTGGCGTACACGCCCAGCGCCTGGCGAATCCCCAGTAGCCCTTTTTCCGGCCGCTTCTCGGGCGGCGCCTGGTCGAACTCCGCGAGGCCCACCGCGCCCAGCAGCGTGGCGTCGGCCTCCGCCGCCAGCCGCGCCGTCTCTTCCGGAAACGGCGTGCCGGTCTTTTGAATGGCGATGCCGCCCAGCAGCCCTTCGGTGAGCCGCACGCGGTGATGCCATTTCTCCGCCACGTGGCGCAGCACGCGCACCGCCTCGCGCGTGACCTCCGGCCCGATGCCGTCTCCGCCCAGGACCAGAACGTTCAGCTCCATGCGCTCATCCGCGCCCCCCACGTGGGGCGGACGCCCTGGTCCGCGCGCGGCCCCCTGGTCGCGCTCCCGTGCTCAGTGTCGAACCTTGCGCGAGACAGCGCACTAGTCCGCCGCGACCCGCAGGACTTGCTGCCCTTCGCGGATCAGCGCCACGATCTCTTCGTCCATCAGCCCTTTCTTCCGGTGGTCGGCCACCGCGCTGAAGCGATGATACAGCCCGTTCAACTCGTCCTTGCTCAGCTCGAAGCCCATTTGCTTGGCCCGCTCGTTGAGCGCGTGCCGGCCGCTGTGCTTGCCCAGCACCAGTTTGCCTTCAGGCACTCCTACGGTGCGCGGATCGATAATCTCGTAGGTGGTCTTTTCCTTGAGATACCCGTCCTGGTGAATGCCGGCCTCGTGCGCGAAGGCGTTGCGGCCCACGATGGCCTTGTTGGGCTGCGGCCCGAACGTGATCAGCGAGCTCAGCAGCTCGCTGGCCGAATACAGATGCTCGGTGTGAATCCCCGTGTGGTAAGGATACGTGTCGGAGCGCGTCTTCAGGATCATGACGATCTCTTCCAGCGAACAGTTGCCCGCGCGCTCGCCAATCCCGTTGATGGTGCACTCCACCTGCCGCGCCCCCGCTTCAATCGCCGTCAGCGAGTTCGCCACCGCCAGGCCCAGGTCGTCGTGGCAATGCACGCTGACTACCGCGCAATCGCCCAGCGCCCGCGCGATGCGGCCGATCAGCAGGCCGTATTCCTTGGGCGTGGAATAGCCCACCGTGTCCGGTATATTCACCGTGCGCGCGCCCGCCGCCACCACCGCGCGGGAAATCTTTTCCAGGAATTCCGGCTCCGTGCGCGCGCCGTCTTCGGCCGAAAACTCCACGTCGTCCACGTGCTGCCGCGCCAGCTCCACCGCCGCCACCGCTTCGTCCAAAGCCTGCTGCTGCGACTTCTTCAGCTTGTACTTCAAATGAATGTCGCTGGTGGCGATGAACGTGTGGATGCGCGGCCGCCGGGCATGCGCCAGCGCCCTCGCCGCCCGTTCCACGTCCAGCGTCGAGCAGCGCGCCAGCGCCGCCACCTGCGCCCACGGGAACTCCCGGCTCACCGCCTCCACCGCTTCGTAATCGCCCTCCGACGCGATCGGAAAGCCCGCTTCCAGGATGTCCACCCCCAGCTCCACCAGCTTGCGGGCCATCCGCAGCTTCTCCGGAACCGTCATGCTGCAGCCCGGCGATTGCTCCCCGTCGCGCAGCGTCGTGTCGAATATGTATACGCGGTCGCTCATGAATATTACCCGATAGGAGCATTGTCACTCCCCAGTCCAGATTTAGCAAATTTATAATATTAGCAGTACCCATTAGCAGATATTATATAGTGGGGTAGGCCTCCTGGCCTGCCCCTCTTGAAAACCATGGAACTCTACTCTCTTCAAGTCTTTTTGACCGTCGCTACGGAAAAGAGCTTCTCGCGCGCCGCGGAGAAGCTGCTGCGCACACAGCCCGCCGTCTCGCTCGGCCTGCAGCGCCTGGAGCAGGAGCTGGGTGAAAAGCTCATCGACCGCTCGGGCAAGTCCCTGCTTCTCACCGACGCCGGACACATCGTGATCGAATTCGCACGCCGCTTTCAGAGCCTCGAGCGGGAACTCCGCAATTCCCTCGCCGAGTTGCGCGACAAGTCCGCCGGCCATCTCATCATCGGGGCCAACGAATCCACCACGCTGTACCTGCTGCGCCACATCGAGCGCTACCGCGCGCTGTACCCGAAAATCGCCGTGCAGGTGCGCCGCAGCCTCTCGAGCAGGATTCCCCACGAGCTGCTGGACGGCAATCTCGAACTGGGCGTGATCAGCTACGACCCCGGCGATGAGCGCCTCCGCTCTAAGATCATTTACTCCGACTCCCTGGCCTTCGTGGTATCGCCCACTCATCGCCTGGCCCATCGCAAAATGGTCTCCATTGTCGAGCTCGGCTCGGAAACCTTCATCGCCCACAACGTGCTCTCGCCCTACCGCGAGGTGGTCCTGCGCGAGTTTCAGAGCCACAAGGTGCCCCTGCACATGGAGGTCGAGATGCCCACCATCGAAACCATCCGCAAGCTGGTGCAGAACAATATCGGCGTGGCCTTTCTGCCGCGTATGTGCGTGGAACAGGAAATCGAGCAGAAGCTGCTATGCGATGTGCGGGTGAAAGAAATCCACGTGGAAAGAAAGATCCGCCTGATTTATCCCACGCGGCGCGCCCTGAGCCACGCCGCGCAGGCATTCCTGGAAGTAGTGGGGTAGGCCTCCATAAGCGCTAACAAATGCCCGGCCGAGCCGCCGCACTTATCAGCAACAGGCGTTTCCCGGCAGAGTGCCTCCGGGGCGGCGGGTGACGTCACCGCATTAACTTCACATCAACTTCACCGTTGCTGTTATCGCCTTTATCAGCGATGATAT
>JADGNR010000605.1 GCA_017883415.1 Bryobacteraceae bacterium
GCTCGACGCGCCCGGTATCCGGGTCGAGCTCGCCCGCCAGAATGCGGAGCAGCGTGGTCTTGCCGGTGCCATTGCGGCCCAGCAGGCCGAGGCGCGCGCCGGGCGAGAGGGTGAAGCTGAGATTGCGGAAGAGCACGCGCCCGCCCAGCTCTTTCGAGACCCCTTCGGCCGCGGCCAGACGCCGGGTGCGGCGCTCGGTGGCCGTGAAATCGATCTGCGCCACCGCCTTCGCGCTGCGCGATTCCAGGTCGGTCAGCTCGCGCATCAGCCGGCCGGCTTCGTCGGTGCGGGCGCGCGATTTGCCGGTGCGTGCCTTGGGGCCGCGGCGCAGCCATTCCACTTCGCGCCGTACGCGGTTGGCCAGCGATTCCTGGCTCCGCGACTGCGCGCTTAGAAACTCCTCCTTTTTTTCCAGGAACTGGCTGTAGCTGCCCTCTACCCGAAAGATGCCCTGCGGATAAACGCGGTCGAGTTCGGCCACATCGTTCACCACGTTGTCCAGAAAGTAACGGTCGTGGCTCACCACCACGCTGGCGAAGGGCGCCGCGGCGAGCAGTTTTTCGAGCCACAGGATGCCCTCCAGGTCGAGATGATTGGTGGGCTCGTCGAGAAACAGCAGGTCGGGTTCGAGGGCCAGCTCGCGCGCGATGGCCAGGCGCCGCCGCCAACCGCCGGAAAGCGATGGCGCGCGCGCCGAGCCGTCGGTGAAGCCGGCGCGTCCCAGCGCCTGGTTGATGCGCGCGGCGCGCTCCAGATCGTCCAGGCGCTCGGAGGCGATGGCCGCGGCGACGATCTCCGCCACGGTGAGATCGTCCGGGAAATCGGCCTGCTGCGGCACGTATCCCACGCGCGTATTGCGGCGCATCGACAGCGACCCGGAATCGGGATCGAGGCGTCCGGAGAGAATTGCCAGCAGCGTGGATTTTCCCGAGCCGTTGGCGCCAATGAGACCCAGGCGTTCGCCTTCGGAGATGCCGAGGGAAATGTCTTGGAACAGGACGCGCGAGCCGAAGCTCTTGGAGAGGGACGCGCAGCTTACCAGCAGCGCCATCTATTCATACCTCAGCGCCTCGACGGGATCCAACTGCGCGGCCTTCACGGCGGGCCATACTCCGAAAAACACTCCCACCGCCACCGAAACGCTGAAGCCGGTGATCAGCGCCCAGGCGGGCACCTGCGAGGGCAGCGAAGGCACGAGCGCGCCCACCAGCATGGTGATGAGGACGGCCAGCAGGATGCCCATGACGCCGCCGGCGCCGGTGAGCGTCATGGCTTCCACCAGAAACTGGCCGATGATGTCGCGGCGGCGCGCGCCGAGCGCCTTGCGCACCCCAATTTCGCGCGTGCGCTCGGTGACGCTGACCAGCATGATGTTCATGACCCCTATGCCGCCCACCAGCAGGCCGAGGGCGGAAATGGCGATGGCCACCAGGCCAATCAACCCGGTGATGCGGTCGAACTGCTGGATGATCTGGTCCGGGGTGGAGATGGAAAAATCGTTGGCCGTACCGGTGGGCAGGCGGCGCATGCGGCGCATGGCGCCCTCGACTTCCGCATACGCCTCATCGCGTTTCCCCGGCTTGGCCTTGGCGATGATCATGAAGCGGTCCACCTGCGGGTACCGGCTGCGCGCCGTGCCGAGCGGGATGACGATGGCGTTGTCCATGCCGTTTTCGCCGAAGAAGCCGCCCTTGGCCTTGGCGTAGACCCCGATGATGCCGTACTCGGCGCCATCCATCATCATGGTGCGGCCCACCGCGTGGCCGGTGGGAAACAGAGCCTCGGCCACGCTCGAGCCGATCACCGCCACGTGCGCGCTGCGCCGGTCCTCCTCGTAGGTGTAGAAGCGGCCGGAAGCAAAATCGCGCGGCGAGATGCCGGGCATGTTGGGCGAGAGGCCGGAAACGTTGATGGTGTCGGATTCGTAGCCGGGGACGCGCGCGGTGATCGGCTTGCCGTCCACTACCGGCGGCAGCACCACCTCGATGCCCGTATCCTCCACCGAAAAGCACCAGCGCCGGATCGCATCGGCGTACTCCGGCTTCAAGGCGCGCCGTTTGGCCTCCTTGGGAATCCGCGAGTCCTGGCTGGGGTCGCCCGTGGTCCGGAACAGGAAGATATTGTCCGGACCGAGTTCCTGAAAGAAGACCACCACGCCCTGGCGCAGGCCGGTGAGCAGCGAGGCCACGGTCACCACCGTGGTGATGCCGATGACGATGCCCAGTATGGTCAGCAGCGAGCGGAAGCGGTGGGTCCACACTGCGTTGACGGCCAAGTGCATGTTTTCGGACGCGCTGATATTCACGGGTTACTCCGCACGCAGCGCCACCACCGGGTCCATTCGGGCCGCGCGCCGGGCCGGATACCAGCCGGCGACCACGCCGACGATGCTCGAGACCGCCAGCGCCAGAACCACGTATCCGGCCGTGATGTGCAGGGAAAGCTCGAAGATCCGCCCGAGCAGCATGGTGACGATCGCCCCCATTGCCACGCCCAGCGCGCCGCCCATGCCGGCCAGCACCACCGCCTCGATCAGAATCTGCAGCATGACGTCGTCCACCCGCGCGCCCACCGCCTTGCGGATGCCGATCTCCCGCGTGCGCTCGGTCACGCTCACCAGCATGATGTTCATAATGACGATGCCGCCCACCACCAGCGAGATGCAGGTGACCGGCACCACCACCGCCGCCACCATGCCCAGCAGTTGATCGATAAAGCCGCGGATGGCGTCGGGAGTGA
>JADGNR010000606.1 GCA_017883415.1 Bryobacteraceae bacterium
CGCTGCCGCAGGTCGCCCACCCGGGTCAGATTCACGGCCAGCAGGTAAAGCACAATGGCGACCGTCAACGCGCCGCCGATCAGTTTGAGGATGCGCTTGTCGCTGGATTCCAGCCGGATGCCCACAATGGCGGCGGGTTCGCCGCGGTCCGCAGCCGGCGCCGATGCCGCCCGGCCGCCCACGGCGACCGGCATTTCAATCACCCGCCGCTGGTACGGCAGCACCATGCCGCTGCGCAGTTCCAGTTCCCGGTTCAAGCCTACGATTCGGACCGGATCGTCGACCCGCGACACCTCGCCGACGAACCGCCGGGGAATCCAGATCTCGGTGCCGCTCTTGCAGTTCACCACCATGATTTCCGACCAGGTGGCTTTGCGAAAGAGCCACTCATTGTGCTCGACGTTGAGGATCGCCGGATAGAACGAGAACGGCCGAATCGAGAGATGATCGAGCGAAGGCGGAATGGGCGGCGAAGCCATGCGACATAACCATGGTATCGCGTGCGTTCCGGGTGGCGGGAGGCTGCCCACTCACTGCGGAGGCGCCAAGGACGCGGAGACTACGCGGTGAGGTCGAAGTTTCGTTGGTGCGAGAACTCTATTTATCGCGGACGCTCCGCTCGGCGTTGGAGTCCTCACCGGCGCAGGGAGTACTTATCCAGCGCGGCGTTCAACGGCCGGGCCGATTCCGGCGGTTTCATGTCGCTCTCGAGCACCTCTTTGTTGGTGATCTTCCGGCCGTACAGGTCCTGGTTCGCATCGTCGTCGCCGCGCAGCGTGGCGCCATTGAGCGAGACGCCCGCAAACAGGCCTTTGGCGCGCGACCACGCCAGGATCTCGGCGGTCAGTTTCACGTCGGTACCGGCGTTCGCCGTGCGTCCCACGGGTCCCGCCGCCACCGAAGCGTCGGCCCCCAAAGTGAACTTATCCTGCACCAGCTTGTCCATGCCGCGCCGGCTCATCACCAGCAGCACCAGGTCCGTGGACGAGCCGCCAATCTGGAAGCCGACACTGCCGCCTTCCATGCGCACCGCCGCCGGCGCGCCCCATCCGGTACCGCTCTGGTGGCGGCACTCCACAAAACCACGCCCGTACTGCCCGCCGACGACGAAGGCCGCCTTCTTCATCCCCGGTATGATCGCCACACACTCGGCCTTGGCCAGCAGGTCCTGCGGAATCCCCTTGTCCGGCGTGCTCATGATTTCCGAAAAGAGCCCCGCCGCGTCGTTCAGGCGGTCCTGGGTCGTTTCGGCCACCATCGTCGCCGTAGCGGCCAGAAATGCCGCCGTCATCGCTATATATCTCATGCGAAACCTCCTAACCCATATTATCGCCCGACACCCGAAGTAACTTTACACGGCGCAGCAGTAAGTTGTTAGATTTCTAACTTACTTGCGCCCCAGAAAGCGCAGACGCATACTGAACGCCCGGGCTTGCCCCCGCCCGTAGGTGAGGAATTGCGGTGTGCCGGCGACATTATTGACTACATTCGGGTTCCCGTTGTTGGTGACATTGCCGAAACCGAAGCGCCAGGCCCAAAGGTAATGAATCGCCCGGAACTTGCGCTCGAAATGCAGGTTGAGGCTGAAATAGTTCGGGAAGCGGCGCGAGTCGGGCCGGCCGATCAGGAATCCTTCTTCGTCCACCACGCCGAACGGAAACCCGGTCCGGTATTCCACCAGGTAGGCCGCCGTGGTGTTGCGCGTCAGGAAGCGGAGGGCTTCCGGCAGGATGCGCCGGGGCAGCGGCGCCCAGCCCCACATATGAAACCGGTTGGGCGTGTCCCAGGGGAACCGTCCCGGCCCCTGCGGCGCGAAGATGGGGTTCTCCAGGCTGTAGTCCACGGCCGCGTTGGACCGCGAGTTGGAGCGGACATAGCCCGCGAACCACTCGTACTGGCCGGCGAAGGTGTGGCGGAGGGCGACTTCGAACGCGTCGTAGCGGTCGCGGCGGGTGGTGACCAGGCGATAAATCGAGTTGCCGGCCGCCAGGCCGGAAGAATCCGGCGCAGCGGGGGCGAAGGTGAATCCGCGGTCTCCGGCGCGGCGCGTGTACCCGGTCTTCAGATAGAAGGCGCGCGGCAGCTTTCGCTCCACGCCGATGGCGGCCACGCGATAGTACGGCACCTCGAGCGCGCGCTCGGTCACCTGGAACGCGGTTACGAGCGGCCCGCTCGCCACGCCCCCGGGCTGGAAGAAGGTCGACAGGCTCACCTGATCCTGCTGGCGGGTAATGGTGGCCAGGCTGATGGCATCGTAGTATACGCCCCAGCCGGCGGAGATTTTCGTATCGCGCAGAAACTTCGGGGCCCAGGCCACCGCCAGGCGCGGTGCCACTTCCAGGTCGCGGACAATCTCGTTCCACTCCACGCGCACGCCCGCCTCGAGCGAGAGCCCTTCGCGCGGAATCCAGTGGTCCTCCAGGTATTGCGCCCCTTCGAAGTTCTTGCGCGCTTGAAACGGGCTGCCGGTGAAAGAGACCAGCCGCGCCACGGAATTGTCCGCGCGCAAAACCTCGTAGTCGTGGCGGGTGGTGGTCTGGTGGAACGCTTCCCGCTCGAAATCGATGCCGAACTTCAACTGGTGCGCGCCGTGGAGATGCAGGATCGGCAGGAAGAGATTGGCGATCCACTGCTCGCGGTACGAATGCCGGTCCGCCTCGACGAAGTAGTTGCCGCGATTCCCGAAGGGCGTGATCTGGTATAGCTGGGTGTCTTGCGGCGTATCG
>JADGNR010000065.1 GCA_017883415.1 Bryobacteraceae bacterium
TAATTTGCAGTCCGATTACAGCCGGCCGGCTGCCGGACTCAGGCGCGCCTCCGCAGGCGCATCGCAAGTACCACAAGACCGGGTATCAGCAGCAGGGCCGTAGCAGGTTCGGGGACGGCGCCGCCCACGGGCGCGGCCGGGGTAAAGTCGGCATTGCTGATCGTCAACGAAGCGGCGCCGCCGATGTTATCGATGCTGTTCACGAAGAAGCCAAACTGGTCGCCCGCCGCAACCGAGACGGAAAAATTGCCGGACTGTGTAACGGCATCCCCAACGGAAAGGACGGCAAAAATGCCGTCGTTCTGGTTTCGGAGTGCACCATCGGGCAGGGACAGGGTGATCAAGCCGGTCACGTCGAATCCCGTATTACTGATGAAAAAGCCGCCTGGATCGCCGGCCGGCCCGGCGCCAAAAACAGGATCTGTGTCCGTCGTCGTGTAGGACCAATGGAATGTTACGGTTCCCGCAGTCAGCATGGGGACGGACCAGAGCAGGGTGCTCGTGAATGCCGGATTGTTTTCGGCGTTCGGGTCGAAGGGGCCGTTAGTATCCGGGCCGTTCAAGGTCACGCTGCCGGGGGCAGCCGAGACGTCCACCGAACCGCTGTTTACTCCGTCATGAGTAACGTTCACCCAGTTGGTTTGAAACCCCGAGAAGGCCAGGGGCCCGGTGAAGAGAATCGGCGCGGCCATGCCGGACGGCGCCAGGGCGAAGATCAGAATGAGTGCGGCAAGCGCCGGCATTCGCAATCGAAGGCAGACACGAATAGCGTTTGAGCGAGACAAGGGTATTCCTCCTAAGACCGGCGGCATCGCTGAACCAGCCTGGGCTCTCCGTTTCCGGGAAAGCGCCATTTCGCGATCCGGCTCTGATGTAAGAATATTGTAAAAATTTATCGCGTCCCATCCGTAGAACACGGGAGAAAGGGGACGTTTTATCTCCGCTAGTACCGCGATAGTACCGTATACTACTGCCTGAGATTGACAAACTGTGCTAGCGGGGGTTCAAGGTGGACCAGCTACAGATCAGCGAGCGCGGCTGGGTCGAAGCCGAGCACGATGCGGGCACCTTTTACCAGGATGGGGCGCCTGATGAGGTTGGGGTTTTGGGACATGAGGCGCAGGGCTTCGCCGCGCGGCGGGGGAGAGGCGCCCATCGCGAGCTCGCGATAGAGCTCGTTGCGGGAGTTCAGGAAGAGGCGGTAGTCGCGCCGGCCGATGAGCTGGTCGAGCTCGTCCACCGAGAGGCCTTGCGAGAGATCGATCTCCTCGAACGCCGCGCCTTTTTCGCGAAGCAAACTCTTCGCTTTGCGGCAGGACGTTCAGGTGGGTTTGAGATAGAGTTTCATAGCCAGGAAAGGTCCTTGTAGCGTTCGCCGGTGAGGTGCAGGAACAACGGTTCCAGGGCGCGGAATTCGCGGCCGTCGAAGCGGATGGCGCCATCGCTGGCCAGCACGGTGACGTCGCCCTGCCAGACCAGCTTGCCGGGGCGGGTGATGATGGCCACTTCCTCGCACAGGCGCTCGACGGTTTCGAGCACGTGGCTGGTCATGAAGACGGTGCGGCCCTGCTCGGTGAAGCGGCGGAGCCATTGCTTCATGAGGGCGACGCCGGCCGGGTCGATGCTTTCGAAGGGCTCGTCGAGGAAGAGCACCTCGGGAGTATGGATGACGGAGGCGGCGAAGGCCACGCGTTTGCGCATGCCGGTGCTGTAGTCGGCGAGGGTTTTGGAGGTATCGGTGAGCTCGAGGGCATCGAGCAGCTCGGTGACGCGCTTGCGGGTGGTGGTTTCGTCGAGGCCGAACATGCGCGCCACGAAGGCCAGGAACTCGTGGGCGTAGAGCGGGTCGAAGAGGCCCAGGGACTCGGGCATAACGCCGATGCGGCGCTTGATGGCGGCATTTTCAGAGTCGAACGGCTGGCCGAGGATCTCGACCTGGCCGGCGGTGGGGTCGAGCAGGCCGGTGATGCAGCCGATGGTGGTGCTTTTGCCCGAGCCGTTGGGGCCGAGAAAGCCGAACATGGTGCCGGGGCGCACGCGCAACGACAGGTTCTCGACGGCGGTCACGGCGCCGTACCGTTTCACCAGGCCGGAGATGCGGATGGCGTCTGCTGGGGAATCCATGGGTTACGATCTTCCTTCCACGATAGCGAGGAGTTGCTCGCGGCGCACGCGAAACACGGTGGTGGTAGTGCGCAGAGAGACGAAATAGAAGGCCGCCGCCAGGGCCGCGGCGGACGGGGTAGTCCACCAGAAAGCCGGCGACACGGCGGCGGGCCAGGGTTTGGCCAGCAGGCGCGGCGCGAAGAGCATGATCAACATGCCGGCGATGACCACGACGTTGGCGGCGAAGGAGAGGTCGTTGCCGAAGGCGGTGGCGTAGTTGCCGCGGCGGGGAGCGAGCAGCGAGGTCCACAGGCCGAGCGCGTGAAAGAAGAACAGGCTGAAGACGCTCGCGCCGACGAGCATGACGAGCGCGCGGGCGTCGAAGGGCGCGGGCGCAAACAGGCACCAGAGCAGGGCGGCCACGGGGATGAGGACGGCGCTGAGCATCATGAAGGTGAAGCTGCCGGCGCGGAAGGCAGCGGCCGGATCGGTGGGCAGAAGGAGGAAGCGGCGGAAGCCGCCGCTCACGTAGCCAAACTGATTGACCGCGAACTGCGCGGTGCCGATACAGCCAAGGATCAGGAACGCGCTCAGGGACGCGGGGAAGGTGCTGTGCGGCCCCGCCTGCTTGCCAAAGAAGAAGAGCAGGAAGGCGGCCAGCGGGAGGGCCAGCGGATAGATGGTGCGAAAGCGGTTATTGCGGAAATAGAAACGAAGCCAGTGCGCCACCAGCGGCGCATAGCGCTCGGGAAAGAGGGCGCCGAGGCGATCGAACGGCGAGTTCCAGGAAACACTAGTGGCTTGGGCGGCGCGGATTTTGGGAGGACGCCGCTCGATGGCCACCAGGGCGGCGGCAAGCGCCAGCAGCCACGCCAGCAGCACGGCGATGCCGGAAACGGCCGAGAGATCGAAATGGGTCATGGCCACGGCGGCGACGTACGGCGGGGTGTAGTGGAAAATGTGCGCGGCGGCGACGACCACCGGGGAGTTCTTGTGGAGCACCGGCTGCAGCAGCGAGGGAAGAAAGCCGAGGCTGATTACGGAAGCGAGCAGAACGATGGAACCGCCCTTCCGGGCCACGAGGCGGTCCACCAGAAGAGCCAGCAGGCGGGCGGCCAGGTAGTTGGCGATAAAGAAGAGGATGACGGCGATGAGGCCCATCCAGAACGAACCGGCGCCGAAGAGGTAGAGGCCGAAGGCGAGCCCCAGCTCGAGCGCGAGGAACAGGAACCAGAACGGGTCGAGAATGCCGATGAGATGGCGCACCAAGCGGCGTTCGCGGGCTTTGATGGGGTAGCGGCGGAGTTCGGTGTCGGCGAAGATGGTGCTGATTCCGAAGCCCAGGACGACGGTGGAAAGCAGCCCCTGGAGGCCAATGCCGGTGAGCACGGCGGCGGCGACGAGCGTGCCCTTGCCGGAGCGCACGAAGGTTACGCCCGCGCTGAATCCCCCGAGCGAGAGCAGGAAAAGCACCATGACCAGCAGCAGATAGCCGGAGAAGAACAGGGCGATCTTGCCGTTGCGCGTGCGGGTTTTCGCCCACAGCAATTTGTAGCGGAGACGGACGAGGTTGCCGATCAGTTCCAGGTTCATGCGGTTTTAAGGGTAGAGGGATCACGATAGCATGTGGAGGGTGTGGGAGTCAGGGAGGTGGGTTTTTGACGCGGAGGCGCGGGGACGATTATAGCGGGCGCGGCGCGGGACGGATGACGTCGGTCTGGAGGTAGGGGCGCAGGGGTTCGGGAACCACTACGCTGCCGTCTTTCTGCTGGTAGTTTTCGACAATGGCGACCCAGGTGCGGCCAATGGCGAGGCCGCTGCCGTTGAGGGTGTGGACATACTCCGATTTCTTGCCGTCGCGGCAGCGGATGGCGGCGCGGCGGGCCTGGAAGGCCTCGAAGTTGGAGCAGGAGGAAATCTCCTTGTACCCGTTTTGGCCGGGCAGCCAGACCTCGATGTCGTAGGTCTTGGCGGACGAGAATCCCAAATCGCCGGTGGAGAGCACCACGGTACGGAAGGGCAGGCCGAGGCGGCGGAGGATGTCCTCGGCATCGGCGGTCAATTTCTCGAGCTCGTCGTAACTGTGTTCGGGCCGCGTGAATTTCACCAGCTCCACCTTCTGGAACTGGTGCTGCCGGATGATGCCGCGCACATCGCGGCCGTAGGAGCCGGCCTCGCTGCGGAAGCAGGGGGTGTAAGCGCAGAGCTTGATGGGCAGAGCCGCGGCGTCGAGGGTTTCGTCGCGGTAGATATTGGTGACGGGGACCTCGGCGGTGGGGATCAGCCAGAGATCGTGGCCCTCGCACTTGAACAGGTCCTCCTTGAATTTGGGTAACTGGCCGGTGCCGTAGAGGCTCTGGGAGTTCACCAGGAAGGGCGGGAGCACCTCGGTATATCCGTGGTCGCGGGTGTGGACATCGAGCATGAAATTGATGAGCGCGCGCTCGAGGCGGGCGCCCAGGTTCCAGTAGAGGGCAAAGCGGGCGCCGGTGATTTTGGCGGCGCGCTCCAGGTCGAGGATGCCCAATTCGGGACCCAGGTCCCAGTGGGGCTTGGGTTCAAAATCGAACTGGCGAGGCTGGCCCCAGCGGCGGACTTCCACATTGTCCTCGGCGCTCTGGCCGGCGGGGACGGACGGGTGCGGGACATTCGGGATGCCGGCGAGCAGTTCCTGGAACTCGGCATCGAGGGTCTTGACCTGTTCGTCGAGCGCCGCGATGCCGGACTTCAGCGCGCGCACCTGCTCCTGGAGATCGGCGGTGGGAGCGCCCTCACGCTTCAGTTTCCCGATATGGGCGCTCTCCGCATTGACGCGCGCCTTCAACGGCTCGGCCTGGGAGATGGCGGCGCGGCGTTTTTGATCGAGCTCGCGGAACTGGTCGAGCGAGGGCAGATGGCCGCGGGTGGCAAGACGTTGCGCGATGAGGTCGAAATGGCTCCGGAAGTACGAGAGATCGTGCATTTCCCTCCATGCTAGCGCAAGCGTGGAGGCGCTACTCTTCCTCTTCCTCGACGTTCACGGGTTCAATGTCTTCGTCCTCGAGAATCTGGTGGCAATCCAGGCATTCGAGGTAGTCGACACCGTCTCTGCGGGCGATGACGCGGGTGCGGGTATGGTCACAAGCGGGCGACATAAAACAACGTTTAGATGAGATTTATTCTAACCGCGCGCGTGGGGTTGTCAAGCCCCCTTTTGGATGGTGTCGGCCGGTGGGCGCGCGGTGGCAGGAGTTACAATTCTAATGATGCCTTTTCCGACCCACCGACTCCGCCGTCTGCGCGCCACCGAGGCGCTGCGCGACCTGGTGCGCGAGACGCACCTTCATCCGGGGCAGTTCATTCTGCCGCTGTTCGTGTGCCCGGGGGAAGGGGTGCGGCGGGAGATCGGGGCCATGCCGGGGAACTACCAGATGTCGATCGACGAACTGGTCACGGAGTGCGCCGAAGTGCGGGCCTTGGGGATCGGCGGCATCATTCTGTTCGGCCTGCCGGAATCGAAGGACGAGATGGCGTCGGGCGCCTATGACGAGAATGGGATTGTGCAGCGGGCCATCCGCGCGATCCGCAGGGAGACACCGAAACTGCTGATCGTGACCGACGTTTGCAACTGCGAGTACACCAGCCACGGCCACTGCGGCTACGTCAAAGACGGGGACGTGGACAACGACACCACCTTGCAGTGGCTGGCCAAGACCTCGCTTTCGCACGCGCGGGCCGGCGCGGACATTGTGGCGCCCTCGGACATGATGGACGGGCGGGTGTGGGCGATCCGCCAGGCGCTAGACGTCAATGGGTACGAGAAGGTGCCGATTCTGGCCTACTCCGCCAAATTCGCCTCGGTGTTCTACGGACCGTTCCGGGAGGCGGCGGAATCGGCGCCGCAATTCGGCGATCGCCGCAGTTACCAGATGGACCCGGCCAACGGCCGCGAGGCCATGCAGGAAATCGAACTGGACCTGCAGGAAGGCGCCGATATGATCATGGTGAAGCCGGCGATGCCGTACCTGGACCTGATTTGGCGGGCGCGCCAGCGCTTCGACGTGCCCATCGCGGCCTACCAGGTGAGCGGGGAGTATTCGATGATCATGGCGGCGGCGCGCAATGGCTGGCTGGATCACGACCGGGCCATGATCGAGAGCCTGACCTCGATCACGCGCGCGGGCGCGGGGACGATTCTGACTTACTTCGCGAAGCCGGCGGCGCGGCTGCTGGGGTAGGCGGCGCTTTTGCGGCCTCGATTCGACGCGGAGGCGCGAAGACGCGGAGGAAGCGGAGGCAAGGGAAGTTGGCGTTGCGCTTTCAGGCCTTGGCCTGCCTGGCGTTCTCCGTCTTTCCTCCGCGTCTTCGCGCCTCCGCGTCGAATAGGTGGTTTCCTGTTTGGTTTCCCGTTGCGGGTTAGGGAGTGCGTGTTACTTGCCGCGGAGGCGGAACGTGACTCCGGCGGCCACCGTGAGCGGGTAGCCGGGGGTGCCGTGGAGGCGCGCCACCACGGAAGCCGAGCTTTTCATCGGGGCCGATCGCGGCGGTGTAATTGGCATTGACATTGTCGCGGCGGTTGCCAGGTGAGTGGTAGAGCGCCAATTCGAGGACGCGCGACGACTTCGATACACCCCGCCACCCCAAGCTCGTCTTCCGGCCTGGTGCGTTACCGTCGTGGCTTGGAGGGCTCGGCTCGCTCGTGGAGAGGGGTGGGAAAAGGGATCCGCCGTGAGACGAAGCCGGACCTGTCAATTTAGGGGATCAACGGATGGGGCTGGGTGTATACTAAATCGACCCGTTAATCCGAAATGGAAATTCCGGGTCAAAACCTGGCCGCTAGGAGCCTCCTGAAAATGCGACACGCGATGGGGGCTCTCCCCTTCTTATTGGCCATCGGCTCACTTCCGATCATGGCGGACACGCTGCCTGTCTATTGCGGTGGGGCCGGCGCGAAGAGCTATACCCCTCCGGCGGTGACTATTGCGGCTGTTGTTCTCGATCGCGGCACGGTGATCACGGTCACGAATGCCACGGTTGCGATTAACGGCGACATCTCCTCGGTGAAGGCGCTGGCCGCCAATCCCGGTCCGGACGGGATTTCCATCCAGGAAGCGATCATGGCGACGAACAACGACCCGGGCACATGGGTCATCCAGTTCGCCCCTGCCCTGAAGGGTTCCACCATCGACGTCGATCCCGGAGGGCAAGGAGGGGGATTGACCCCGTTGACCGGGGGCAACGTCACCATCAACGGGGACATCGATGGCGACGGGAAGCCCGATATCACGTTCACCAGCCTGTCCGGCACGGGTGCGGGTTTCCTTATCGTTTCCGGGGGCAATACCCTGTACGGGCTCGCTCTCCAGCACTTTTCCTGGGGGGTATTCATCCAGCGTCCATCGGCAGCAATCGGGCTACTCCCAGCCACCGGGACGACGTTCTCCAACATCACCATCGGCAACCTGGCGATCACGGACATCCAAGATAAAGGAATCTGGTTGTGTCCAACCTGCGGCGGCACCGACGCCCAGTCTTCCGCACCCCCCGAGGTCACCAGGAACACCTGGGACCATCTTCTGATTACCGGCAATACCATCACCGGCAACGACTCCGGCCCGCTACAAGGCATAGGTTTGGGGACCGGAAATGTCGGCGACACGTTGCAGCACACCACCATCGCCAACAACACGATGGTGGGCGCGGGAGGCATTAGTATCGGCGTCGGAGGTGAGGTTGGATCGACGGGCGACCGGGCGCTCGATACTTTGATCGCTAACAATGCGATTTCATCCTCCGGCAGGGGGATTGGAATCGGTTTAGGTGGGAACTCGTCGAACTTAGGGTACTTCAAGTACATAGGGAACCCGGCGGGCGGGGACGGTGGATCGGGGAGCTTAATCGACGGCATGCAGATTATTGCCAACCGGATTCACATCACGGGCACGGCTCAATCGGGCATCGGATTGACGCTCGCAGATACTCCCAGCGACGGTTTTCAACTGCCCGTGCTCCAGTACGCGGAGAACAACATCGCGAGGAACATCGGCATTATTGCGAACACCATCGAAGGAGCCGGAATCACGCTCTACGCGGGGTCGGGAACGGTGCGGAACGACATGATCGCCAATCTCTCCATACTGGGGAATACCGTGACGGGCGTGACGAAAGGCGGAATTGCGCTTGGAGGCGCCAGTTCCTTCGGTTCGCCCGCACCTTCCACGGGGAATACGCTATCCAACGTGCTGGTCCAGGCGAACACGATCCGGAGCTCGGTTCTTCCCTTAGATCCCATTAGTTCGGGCTATTACACCTTTGAGCAAGCAATCCAATCCGCGGGAATTGGTGTACAGACGGGATGGCGGGCGCCGGGAAATAGCCTCAACGGTATCTCGATTGCCAATAACGACGTGGATACCCCGTCCATCGGAATCGCCATTACCGCGGGTTCGGGCGCCGGAACCCCCTATAGCGGCCCTTCCTTCCCAGCCGACAATAATGTCGTGTCCGCCGCACAGATTTTTTGCAACCAGGTGGACCAGGCTCCTACCCTTGGCGTCACGCCCTCCTCGGGAATCAGGGGCATCAACGTGACAGCGGGAGTGGATGACGCGCATGGAAACCAGGTGCAGCAGTTGCTCGTTACAGACAACCTGGTGGGCGGACTGCCCGGCGGCGCGTCGCTTCTCCCATACCTCGGCAGCAGTGGATCGGGTAACACGATAACGATGTCACAAGCTTCCGCTCCGTGGCCGCAGTTCATGCCAGGGAATCTGGTCAGCGCTGCCACGTTTCAGCAAGGCGCTTTGGCTGCGGGGACCCTGGTTAGCCTGTTTGGTCTCAACCTGAATGGCGCGACGGTGCAGTTTGACGGTGTTTCGGCTCCAATCCTTTATTCGTCCGCGTCGCAAGTGAATTTGCAGGTGCCGTGGGAAGTGCGGGGCAAGGCGAGTACATCGGTAACGGTGACGGCGAATTCAGTCACCAGCGCGCCACAGGCAATTTCCGTGGGTGCGGCCGATCCCGGCATTTTCTCGCTCGGCGCGCCGCAGGGCGGGCAAGGCGCCATCGTGAGTCCCGCCGGAATCGTAGTGGACGCTAACTCGCCCGCCCATGCCGGCGACTACGTGGAGATCTACTGCACCGGGCTGGGAGCCGTGAGCAACACACCGGAGACCGGAGCCGTAGCCTCGGCAAGTCCCTCTTCCAACCTGATCGGTAACCCCACGGTGACGATTGGCGGCGTGCCGGCTGCAGTCAGTTTCGCAGGATTGGCTCCCGGCTATATCGGGCTCTACCAGGTGAACGTACAGGTACCACAGGGAGTCGCCGCCGGTGACGCCGTTCCGGTCATGCTTTCGGCCGGCGCTATCGCTTCGAATACCGTTACCATTTCCGTTCGCTAGCCTCCGATCGCAGCCAACGGGATCATTCCGCTTAAAGAACGCCGAAAACTTGGGCCATTGGGCGCGGGATCGTCCGCGATCTCAATGAAACCCCTTTCCTTAAGAGAGGCCGCCCGAGCGGCTCGCTGATGCTCGCCAGTGACCCACAGATTCCTCGGACGAGGAGATTTTTGGGGGGGACAGACCGCTTGCTTACGCGCGCGGCTCGGATTGCCCCTGCAGTCCGAGCAGCCAGGCCAGCTCGGCGCGCTTTTTGCGCCGGTACCAAAACAGAAACGCGAAGAATGCCAGGGTGCACAACCAGACGATGTCGATGAACAGCGAACTGAACAGGAGCCACGGTAGCAAGGGTGTCCGGTGGTGAGGAGCGTGGTGATGGATCCAGCCCAAACAGAATGCGATTTCACACAAGAAGAGGCCGGCGCCGAAGCGGACGGCTGCGAGCCGGCCGCGGCAGCGGCGGATGGAAACGTCCAGGAAGGCAGCGGTATCGAGCGCGGCAGCAGACCAGGCGCCGCGGTTGACGGTGAAGGAAAACGCCCAGGCAGCGGATATAAACAGCCAGGTGACGACGGCCAACAGTAGGATATCGGGCTGCGGCGAGCGCACGGCCCAGGCGATGGCGCCGCCTCCGATTCCGATAGTCACCAGAATGTCGGCCAGCAAGACGATCTTCATGAAGCGGGATTGCCGCTTGACTTTGCGCCGCAGGTCTAGAGGGACGGCAGTTTCGGATTGCCACTGCCGGCGCCAGAGGTCCAATTCGGAATCGATGTTCATTTCGGGTCCTCCAGCGACTCGCGCAGGATCTGGCGCGCGCGGGTGAGGCGAGCGCCGACATTGCTCTGGGAGATGCCCAGCACCTCGGCGATTTCTCCATATCCCAAGCCTTCCAGCGTGAGGGTGACGACCTGCCGCCAGGCAACAGGGAGGCGATGGACAGCGGTCCGCAAGCGCTCGGCGGTCTGCTCCCGGGCGAGTCCCGATTCCGGATCGAGGGCCGGATCGCGGACTTCCATCTCTTCGACGGTTGGGGGTTGGGAGCGGAAGCGGGCCAGATACGCGATCGCGCGATTGTGCGCGATGCGGAACAGGAAGGTGCGCTCGGAGCAGTCGCCGCGAAACCGGGGCAGCGCCTGCCAGATGGCCAGGGCAATCTCCTGCAGCAGGTCGTCGCGGTCGCTGCGCGTGTTGGTGTAGCTGGCGGCAAGACGAGTGAGCGCGGGACCGTGGGCCGCCAGCAGACCATCGAATTGCCGCTCCAGTGTCACTCGATCCAAGAGTTTCGACGACCCGACGTCCAGGAAAGCGGCGTCAGTCCCCATAGACGATTTCATCACGCTGTAACCGGTTCGCGGCAAGCAGCAAGACAAGGAGGGCGAGAAGCACGGTCCCGCATCCCAGCACGAACGGGTGAATCAGGTTGATGCCCTTGCCTTCCATGAGGAGCTCGAGCTCCCGTTGTTGTCCCGCCAGCGGAAGGAACCGGCACCACGCGCCGCCCGCCGGGAAGAACACCAGAAACAGCCCGATGCCCATGGGTAGAAACACGATCAGCGAGAGGTAAGTCTGCGCCTCCTTGACGGCGCGGCAGACGGTGGAGATGAGTAACTGGGCCGAGGCAGCCAAAAGCGGCAGGGGCAGGACGCGAAGTGCCACTGCGAACAGGAGGCGGGGCCAGGTTACCGCCAGAACCATTCTCGAAGTTACAAAGACGATGGCGAACCCGGCCAGGTTGAGCAGTAAGCCGGCTATGGAAAACAGGCTGACGGCCAGCCATTTGCCGAGCAGGATGTCGAACCTGCGGAGGGGATTCAACAGCAAGGGCAGCAGGGAGCGGCGTTCCCGTTCCCCGGCGACCGTATCCATGGCGACATTCATGCCGCCCACAAAGGCCGCCACCAGCGCGAAGACGGACATCATGCCGGCCAGGACGGCGGCGCTCGAAGCCGAGTGCGCCTCCCCGCGCTGGGACAACGACACCAGCCCGACGACCAGCGGTCCCATCAGCGCATAGAGCGCCGACGCAATGACCGATCGGACATCGCGCCGGGCCTCCACAATTTCTTTGCGCGCAATCACCAGGGCGTGGTTCAGCATGAGGAATGCTCCGAGGTTAATTCGATAAAGGCATCTTCCAACGATGCCGTGCCCGTTTGCGCGCAGATGTCCGCGGGCGAACCCTGGGCGATCCGGCTCCCGTTGCCCAGGATCACGACCTGGTCGCACAGCGCGCGCACCTCATCGAGCACGTGACTGGAAAAGACGATGCACGTGCCGGCGTCGCGCAAACGCCGCAACAGATTACGCAGGGATCGGACCGTGGGGACGTCCAATCCGTTGGTCGGTTCATCCAGCAGCAGATTCCGAGGCGCATGCAGGATAGCGCGGCCGAGGGCGGTTTTCATGCGCTCGCCCTGGGAAAACCCGGCCGTGCGCCGGCCGGCGATCGATTGCAGGCCGAGAACGGAGAGCACGGATTCCACGCGCTCGGCGAGCAACTGCGGCGGCATGGAGCGGAGCCGGCCGAAATACTGGAGGTTCTCCCGCACCGTCAGCCGGGAGTAGATTCCGGTGTGATCGAGCAGGGCTCCCAGGCGTCGCTGTTGGGCGAGGGCATCGCCGTGGGCGGCGACACCGTCGATCACGATGGAACCGGACTCCGGCTCGAGCACGCCCGCAATCATCCGCAGCGTGGTGGTTTTGCCTGCGCCGTTGGCGCCGAGGAGGCCGGTGATGGCCCCATCCTGAGCGACAAAGGACAGATCCCTCACGGCCGGCCGCTGGTGGAAGCTTTTTCCGAGTCCTTGCACTTGAATCATGTTTGTCTGCCAGGGTAGTCCCTTGCCAGCGGAATCCCTTACAAGAAATTTTGCGAACGGCAGGTGGCGGGATAAGCGATGTGGCCGGTGGCGGGATGAGCGATGTGGCCGGTGTCTTGCGAGGCGGGCCAGGCCATAGCATGCCCACTACCACTTGGAGGTCGGTAGTTTCCGCAGGCGATTGCGTAGAATTACTGGCATGTTACTCACAAGTTGTTAACGTTGTGTGGGTTGCGTAAAACTTCAGCGGCGCGTTCCGTAATTCTACTCACGCGCGGTCCGAGTATCTTTTGATAGTCTTGACCAAGCAGGCGAACACCGGGGGGAAGCAAACAGATCCTGACCAGATACGAAGCCCCGACAGCGGGTTGCGAAGCACGGTGACAGGCAAGGCGGCTCACGCGCCGCCGCGCTGATTCCATTGATTCAAAGCGAGCATGGCTTAGGACAGCGGAGCTGCGTCACGGTGTTTTGGCAACCGGCCGAAGGGCCGCCTGAAAACTTGCGAGGAGAAGAGTACACAGCTATGAGCAACGGACATTTCTTTCTTCCATGGAACGCGTCGAAAGCACGATTGAGAGAGGCGGAGAACGCACGAAAGAACCGCCTGGAGATCGTCAAGGGTCTGTCACAGGGCGGATTTTCGCGGCGCGAACTTTTTAAATGGGGCCTGATCACGGGCGCCGGCGCTCTGGCGCCGATCCACGGCCTGAGCCCCTTCGTCAAGAGTGCCTACGCCTCCGGCGGCGGCCTTTCCATTCCGACCGGCGCTCCGCCGAGCCCGGGAACCGTTGGGACAGATTTCAGCCAGCCCATGCTGCGGATGGAAGTCCTGCAGCGGAATCCGGTGTCGAGCCTGAACCCGGCGCCGACGTGGATGGCCAACCAGACCCTGAAGCCGGTGGACCCGATGCTGGGCGGCGGTTATGGCCCGATCGAAGGCCGTCCTCCGGGGCCGGATTGGGCGCACCAGCGGTGGGACGTACTACCGCCGAAGGTGGCCGTAGAGGTTTCGCAGGAAGGCGCCAAGACGAATCCGAACGGGAACATTCCGTTCAGGTTCCATCCCAGCCTGCCGCAACAGAATCCTACGTCGATGTGGACGTTCAATGGCACCGCTCCGCCGAAGCTTCTCATGGGCCGCTACGGGGAGCCGATCCTGTTCCGTCACCACAACAATCTGCCTGCCGACATCACGCAGAACGCCGGCTTCGGGCGGCATACCATCTCCACCCACGAGCACAACGGGCACCACGGCGCGGAGAACGACGGCTTCACGGGCGCGTTTTTCTTCCCGGGCCAGTTCTACGACTATCACTACCCCATCGTCCTGGCCGGCATGGACTCGATCAACACGAACGCCACCGACATCATGGCCTCCAGCCCCGATGACAACGGCGGCCTGGTGAAGGTTCCGGGCGACTGGCACGAGACCATGAGCACCCACTGGTTCCACGACCACATGTTCAGCTTCACCTCGCACAACGTGTACAAGGGCAACGCGGGGATGTTCAACCTCTATAGCGGCCTCGACCGCGGCAACGAGGAGATCAACGACGGCGTGAACCTGCGCCTGCCCAGCGGCACGGCGAAATCGTGGGGCAACCTGGATTTCGACGTCAACCTGATGCTGGCCGACAAGGCCTGGGATCAGAGCGGGCAACTGTACTTCGACATCTTCAACCTGGATGGCTTCCTGGGCGACTCGATGACCGTGAACTTCCTGTACAAGCCGTACTTCGAAGTGCAGGCGCGCAAGTACCGTTTCCGGATTCTGAACGCCAGCGTTTCGCGCTTTTTCAAGATTGCGCTGAGCGACGGCTCGCCGATGATTCAGATCGCCAACGATGGGAACCTGTTCCCGCACCCCGTGGTGCTGACGCAACTCGACGAGCAGGGCATCGCCGAGCGCTACGACATCGTGGTCGACTTCTCCCGCTACAAGCCGGGGCAGAGGGTGTCGATGGTGAACCTGTGCGAGCACCGGGACGGGACCAAGCCATCTAAGGACCTATCGCTGGCCGACGCCCTGGCGGGCAAGTCCAGCGACCCCTGCGTCGGGCCGTTCCTGGAATTCCGGGTGATCCCATGCAGCAAGCCGGACCTGAGCCAGGTGCCGGCCACTATGATCCCCAACCCGGATCTGTCGAAGATCCCGGTAGTGCGGGAGCGCACCTTCGAATTCGGGCGTGCCGGCGGCAGCGACTCCGCCCCCTGGACCGTGAAGACGGACGGCGGGCAGGGTTTGGCGGCCGACTTCAGCCGGCTGGCGGCGGCCCCCAAGATGGGTACCCGCGAGGTCTGGCATCTGGTCAACGGCGGCGGTGGCTGGGATCACCCGATCCACATCCACTTCGAAGAGGGCCAGATTCTCGCCCGCAACGGCAGCTTGAGCAATGTGCCGGCGTGGGAGCGGGGCCGCAAGGATGTCTATCGCCTGCATCCCGCCGGGAGCGTCACCCTCACCATGCAGTTCCGGGAGTTCGCGGGGATGTTCATGGAGCACTGCCACAACACGGTGCATGAAGACAACGCCATGCTCATCCGCTGGGAGTTGGATCGCGGGATGGTCGCCATGCCGACCCCGAACCCGACCCCGCAGGGCGTGACTTACATCAACACCAGCGTCATGCCGACCGCCTTCTAAGAGGCGACTCGGCAAGTAACACAAACCAAGGCCGGCGGGTCGCACTAGGGAGTGGCCCGCCGGTCATCGTGGTAAGTCTGTCTCAAAAAGCAAAAGGAAACCGATATCATGCTCCGAGAAAGTCTGGCAGCCCGCGCGGCAGCAGCGGCGATGATCCTGTCTGCTGCGATCTTCATTCCTGTTACCCCCGCTTCGGCTGCAACGTGGGGGGCGGATTATTTTCCCAACTCCACGCTGACTACACAGGACGGGAAGACGGTCCGCTTCTACGACGATCTTCTCAAAGACAAGCGAGTGGTAATCAACTTCATCTATACGAAATGCGGGGACTCCTGCCCGCTCGAGACCGCGCGGCTGGCGCAGGTGCAGCGCATCCTGGGCGACCGGATGGGGCGCGAGATTTTCTTCTACTCCATCAGCATCGATCCGGTGAAGGATTCGCCGGCGGAGCTCAAGTCCTATTCGCAGAAGTTCCACGCGGGGCCCGGCTGGCTGTTCCTCACCGGGAAGAAGGCGGACATCGAAGTGATCCGCAAGAAGCTGGGGCAAGCTGCCCGTGCCGACGAGAATCAACTGACCGACCACAGCACCAGCCTGATGATCGGCAACGTGGCCACCGGCCAGTGGGTGCGGGACAGTTCGCTCGACAATCCGCAGTACATCGCCGTGATCATCCGCGACTGGCTGTCCGACTGGAAGGACGGGGGGCCTCGGGGCAAGAGTTTCGCGGAAGCGCCGCCGACACCGGCGTACCTGTCGGACAAGGGGGCCTACCTGTTCCAGACCCGCTGCGCCGCCTGCCATACCATCGGCCAGGGCGACAGCGTGGGGCCGGACCTGCTGGGCGTGACGAAGAACCGCAAGCGGGACTGGCTGGCCAGCTTCATCGCGCTGCCAAACATGATGCTGGCGAAGAAGGACCCTATCGCCACGGCGCTTTTCGCCCGGTACAACCAGCTGCCGATGCCCAATCTGCGTCTGAACGATGTCGATGTAAACGCCCTGCTGGGCTACCTGGAAGCGCACGATGCGGCGTCTCATGGCCAGGCCAAGGCTGAAGGACCAGCCGAACGCTGAGGGCGCAACCCGCAACGACGATCTGCTGCAACACCGTCTGTCTCCTGAAACAAAACTCGATCGCCCACGGGGAGTACTTCACCCGTGGGCGCTTTTTTTTGGAGACGCACATCCGCAGCAATAGTGGGGCGGACCCCTGGTCCGCAGCCGGCCCCCTGGCCGGCTTTTGGCATTGCAATGGGACTTGGCCCTTCGAGCGAAGAGCGGGTCCGGGGGACCCGCGCGGACCAGGTCGCGGACCACGGGTCCGCCCCACGACGAATGCAGAATCCCGAATCTGAACCGAACTTAGTGGCATTGGGCGGCACCGCCTGCCCCACCGCTGGTAGAATGTTTTCAAAATGCCTAAATCTGTCGCGGAACTGGAAACCATCGCGCGGCGCATCCGGCGCGAAATCGTAGTCATGATCGGCGCAGCCAAGTCGGGACACCCGGGCGGGTCGCTTTCCGCCGTGGAGATCCTGGTGGAGCTCTACTTCGATACCATGCGCATCGATCCCAAAAAGCCCAAGTGGCCGGATCGGGACCGCTTCATTTTGTCCAAGGGCCACGCGGCGCCGGTGCTGTACGCGGCCATGGCGGAGGCGGGGTATGCGGACACGCCGCTCGACCAGTTGAACACGCTGCGCAAGCTGGGGTCGGTGTACCAGGGCCACCCCGACGTACGGTTCATCCGCAGCCTGGAGGCCTCCACCGGCTCGCTGGGCGAGGGGCTCTCCCTGGCGCTGGGCATGGGGATTGCGGCGCGGCTCGACGGCCGCCCATCGCGCACCTACGTCCTGCTGGGCGATGGCGAGAGCCAGGAAGGGCAGGTTTGGGAAGGGGCCATGGCCGGCGCGTTTCACAAGCTGGACAACGTGGTCGCCATCGTGGACTATAACGGCATCCAGCTCGACGGATTCGTGAAGGACATCATGGAGATCGCGCCCCTGGCCGATAAGTGGCGCGCGTTCGGCTGGCACACGCTGGAGATCGACGGCCACGATCTCACGGCCATCCGCAACGCGTTCGCGGAAGCGGCAGCCACCAAGGGGCGCCCGACCGCGATTGTGGCGCACACGGTGAAAGGCAAAGGCGTCTCGTTCATGGAGAATAACCCCAAGTTTCACGGCACGGCGCCGACCGCGGCGGAAGTGGAGCTGGCGTTGAAGGAGCTCAATTGAAATGGGTGCGAAAACCAAGTTTGCAGTGAAGCTCGGGCCGGCCACGCGCGAGGCCTTCGGGCGGGCGCTGGTGGAGTTGGGCCGCGAGAACAGAGACATCGTGGTGTGCGATGCCGATCTTTCGAAATCCACCATGACCACCTACTTCGCCCAGGAGTTTCCCGAGCGGTTCATCTCGCTCGGCATCGCCGAAGCCAACATGGCGGCGGTGGGTGCGGGGTTGGCATACGCGGGCAAGATCCCGTTCATCGCCAGCTTCTCGGCCTTCGCCATGAACAAGGGGTTCGAGCAGTTGCGCGCCTGCGCGGCCTATCCCAAGGTCAACCTGAAGGTGGTGGGGACGCACAGCGGCATCTCGATCGGCGAGGACGGCCCTTCGCAAATGAGCGTGGAAGAGATCGGGCTGGCCTGTTCGCTGGCCGGCTTCGTGGTGATTGCGCCGGCCGACGAAGCATCGACCAAAGCGCTGGTGCGCGCCGCGGCGGCCTATGTTGGGCCGGTCTTCATCCGCACGGGACGGCCCAAAGCGCCGGTCATTTACAACGGAGACCAGAAGTTCGAAATCGGCAAAGCCATCGAAGTAGTGGCGGGACAGGATGTGGCGGTCATCGCCAGCGGGCTGCTTTTGGCGCAGGCGATGCTGGCCGCCGAGACGCTCGAAGAGGAAGGCATTTCGGTGCGCGTCATCGACATGCATACGGCGAAGCCGATCGACCGCGAAACGATTCGCCGCGCCGCAATCGAGACCGGCGCCATAGTGGTGGCCGAGGAGCACCTGGTGGATGGCGGGCTGGGGGTGCGGGTGGCGCAGGTGGTGGCGGAGACGGCGCCGTGCCCCATGGAGTTTGTGGGCATCCAGGACACCTACGCGGAATCGGGCCAGCCGGACGAGCTGATGGACAAGTATGGGCTGGTGGCCCGCGATGTGGCCGCCGCGGTTCGCAAGGTGGCGGCGCGGAAGAAGCAGTAGGCCATGAAC
>JADGNR010000317.1 GCA_017883415.1 Bryobacteraceae bacterium
TCTCAACGATGACGCGCAAGAAAAGGCCAAACGGCTACAATCAAGACACGCTCTTCATGCTCGATTCGTAGTAAGCGTCGCCCGGCATCAGTCTCAGAGCCTGCTCCCAACAATATCTTGCCTCGGCGCATGGCTTCGAGAATCCAGAGTCTCCGGGGTTAAGGAGATAGTAGATCGTCACGGCTAGACAAGACCAGGCACGCGCCTTCACATCGTTTGCCGGATAGTCACGCCCCGGAATCGCAATCTTCATCTCCGGCATGACCTCAACGAAGTGTCTCCACCACTCGATGGCTTGCCCCCTCAGAGCTTCGTCCCTCCGAAACTCAGCCAACTTCCCCTGCACAAGCATGATCTGCTGCCAGGGCCGGTTCACGTCGACCGTAAGCCAGTTCGCTCCTTGACGGCGCGACTCGATTTGGTTAAGCGCCTTGGCGATGGCCGTGCTCACCTCTGCGATAGTGTTCGCGAACCTAGAGTTTCGGGCAACCTCTAACATCGTCGCCGCGCTGGGATGATTCGACCGGCCAAGGCCCTTCGCCGCTGCTTCGACACGGCGCCACTCGTTAGAGCGAAGTTCCTGGTTGAGGGCACGCAGCGCTTCGTCCGTGCTAATTGATCCGAGCGCGAGTGCGACGTACTCGCTTCGACCCAGTTGGGCAAGCAGGAGTGGAACGGCATCGGCGCCATGTGCTACAACGCCGGCGAGCGCGTCCTCGTACGGCTTTTCTTGCGATGCGTCAAGAAGCAGGTATCGATCATAGCCGTAGTCCGCCAGGAGAGCGACCCGCTCGGCCAATTCGATGTCCCTTGCCGCACGCCCTTCCCGTCCTGCGCGAACCTCTTCGAGAGGTCGTTTTTGGCGCCGGTCTTTGAGGCAGAAGGCAACAACGATGCCTAACCAGTTCAGAAATCCAAGAAATGCCCAAGCACGGCTGCGTCCTCGCTTCCTGGCAACGTACCCGGATCCGACGAACGACACGGCAAAGGAAACCAGATCGGCAATGGCGACCGCATCCGGTGGATCCTTTAAGAACACGACGCCCAGCACGAAGGAGACAAACCCCGCGAGGGCGATGAAAAGCAGAATCAAGCCAGTCCGACGCTCACTCTTGGTCACGGCCACGTCCTTCGATCGAAGTCGCCACGGCACTAATGCGTTGCACCGCCGACTTTGTTTTGGACTTCCGTTCAGTGTAGTGCACACCAGATAACCGGACAACCTTGCAACGCGTGTTTCAACGACAGACCGCCGCCCGTATTCCTCCGCTTCAGCGTGGACGGTCTTGCAGCGGGCGAATCGCGGCCCCGTTAATTCGACGCCACCGGGCCTTCGCCCCGGGAAAGCTCCTGCAGAATATTTTCGCGGCGCCGGGTGGCGGTCGCGACCGCCGAGCCCATGGCGATCCAGTACAGCATGCCTCCCAGGATGGCGGCCAGCCCCAGCGTCACGGCGAAGACCGCCTCGCTGGCGAAGGCGTAACCCGCCAGGTAGGCCAGAAACACCGGCAGCAGCGCCAGCGGATACAGGACGAACACCAGCGCCTGGAACCGGCTGGACGCGCCCCCCTGCGAGACCCGCTCGGGGCTCAGCGCGCGCGGGTACTGCACGGAGCTGATGTTGCCCAGCGCCAGCATATACACCGAGCAGATGCCCATCACCAGCAGCGTTTCCGCCACCTGGCGCAGGCCGATATTCACCCGCACCGCGAAGGTGACGCCGATCAGGATCAGCGTCTCCAGGTAGATGAAAATCAGGCAGGCGATATTCTTGCCGAGCAGAATCTGCCAGAGCGGCTGCGGCGCGGCGAAATAGATGACCGCGGCGGAGCGGTCGAACCCGAAACAATTCCAGTAGGAGACCTGGCCGATCAGGGTGAGCGAGTACACGCAGACGATGATCAGAAAGTGCCGGGAAACCGCGCTGGGACCGCTGTGGCGGCCGAGGATCATGGGCAGCCACACCATCAGACCGAAGGTGAAGCCCATGACGAAGACCATGCGGAAGCGCGGAGTGCGGGCCAGCGAGCGGATCTCCTTTTCGACGATCGCCGCCAGCGGATCGCGCCACAGCAGCGTGGGGAAGCGGTACCAGCGCTCCAGGAGGAATTGCGCCCGCCCCCTGCCGGCAGCGATCGGGGTGGCTTGCGCGGCGATCGCGTCGTAGCGCAGGTTGCGCTCGAATTGGGTGCGTCCGAACCAGGCCGCCGCCGCCGTCCACAGGCACAGCGAGAGCAGAGCCAGCGGCTCGGATTGGCCCAGCGCGGCCCGCGCCGCCGAACTCCAGGGCCATCCCAACATGGCGGCCGCGTCGCGGACGCCGGAGAGCCACTTGGGACGGATGCCGGCGGCCATTACCAGGCGCGGCGCCATCCACAATGTCACCATCAGGAACGCCAGAAGCTCGCGCACTTTGCGCCGCGAGAGCAGCCGTTCCAGCACGCTGCGCATGCCCGACGCCAGCAGCAGGTTGAACAGAATGAACAGCAGCACCGGCGCCGCCAGGCGCCCCGCCGCCCCCCATCCGCCGGCGGCGCGGTTTACCGACAGGCCCGCGGCGGCCGCCACCAGCAGCATCACCATCTCCACCCCGTTGGTGAGCCGCAGCAGCACTTCCACCAGGAACAGCTTTCCGTGCGGGGCGGGATAGACCAGCAGCTTGCGCATGTCGAGCGCCGAGCCCATGCTCGCCGACAGGATCGGAATCACCTGCCAGTAGAGGCACACCGCCAGAAAGCCGAGGGGCAGGAAGCGGCCGAGCGCGGCGGCATCGGCGCGCGCCGCGAAGAGCGCCGCCACCGAGGACAGAAACACCCAGAAGCCGTACCAGACGACGCCGGTGATCGCGCTCAGCACCGCGCCGCGGCTGCCGCCGACGCGCATGCTCAGAAGCTGCGCCCGCAGGATGGCGGCGATCATAGCCAGTCCAGCCGCTCCCTCTGTTGCCCGGCGCCGACCAGGCGCACAAAAGCGTCTTCCAGCGATTCCCCGCCCGCCCGCAGCTCCTCCAGCGTGCCGCTGGTGACAATCCTGCCTTTATCGATGATGGCCACGCGGTCGCACAGGCGCTCCACCACTTCCAGTACGTGCGTGGTCAGAAAAATGGTGGCGCCGCGCTTCACCTGGTCGATCAGGATGTCTTTCATCAGCCGCGCGCCCACCGCATCGACGCCCTCGAACGGCTCGTCCATGAGGAAGAGTTGCGGGTGGTGGATGAGGGAAGCCGCCATGGCCACGCGCTTGCGCATGCCTTTGGAGTATTCACCGATGATTTTGCGGTCGATCGGGAGCTGAAACAGATCCAGCAGGCCGCGCGCCCGTTCGATGGCGACGGGGCGGGGGAGTCCGTACATGCGCCCGACGAATTCCAGGAACTCCGCGCCGGTGAGCCGGTCGAAGAGCAGGGATTCGTCGGGCACCAGGCCGATGCGGCCCTTGATGGCGAGCTCCTGTTCGGGGAGCTTGAGCCCGAGTATTTCCACGGAGCCGCTGTCGGAGGGAATCAGGCCGGTCAGAATACGAATGGTGGTGGACTTCCCCGCGCCGTTGGGACCGAGGAAGCCGAAGAAAGAGCCGCGCGGAACCTCGAGGTCCACGCCATCCACCGCGGCCTTGTTCCCATAGGACTTCTTCAGGCCGCGCACCAGGATGGCGGGCGAAGATCCGCCGCCGGCATAAGTCATCCATTCCAGTGTACGTGCCCAAGTGCGCTAGCGAGATTCCGCGTCCGACCAGGCCATATGTGTAAACCGCCGAGACGCCGAGGCGCAGAGAAATCCAGGTGCAATCTCGGCGACTCGGCGTCTCGGCGGTGAGATTGGATTTGACTTAGTGGGCGCCGGCCCCCCGGCTCCATGCGCGGATGGAGTCCAGCTCTTCTTTCGGAATGTGCAGGAATTCGAGGAATTCCTGGTGCTCTTTGGGCGCCGATTTTTCGAATTCGGCGTGCCAGCGGTGCATATCGTCTTCGGTGAAGCCGGCGGCGTGCATGATCGCCACCCATTTCTCTTTCGTTACCATGGGGATTCTCCTGAATTGATTTGTGCTCTTTAACAATCGGGCGATGGCCTGCTGATGGCCGCGCAGTCGTTCGATGGCGGCGCTCAACTCCTCCAGGCGGCGGCGCAGCACCGCCGCGGCGTCGTTGGGCGGCGCATCGAGAATGGAACGGATGTCGCGCAGTTCCACCCCGGCGTCGCGGTAGACGCAGATCTGGCGCAGGCGCGCGAGATCCTTCTCCATGTACATCCGGTAGTTGCCCGGCGTGCGGCGCGGCTGCGTGAGCAGGCCGATGGATTCGTAGTACAGGATGGTGCTGCGCGCCAGATTGCAGGCGCGCGCCAGCCGGGTGACGGTCAGTGCCATGGGTCCTCTCAACCCAGTGTCAACCCTGAAGCTATAGACAGGTCAAGAGAAATATCGGCGGCGGGAAAAAAACCGGCCGGCCCTATTTTCAGGTCTCATTATCGGGTATCATGGAGTCAGCGAGGTGGCCCATGATACCCGGTAGGCTGGTTCATCTGATCGAGACCCACAGCGAGCAGATCGTCGCCCGTGTAGTGTCTCATATCCGCCGCGACCCCGAACTGACGCATCTTCGGACGTTGCTCGACAGCGAGCTGCGCGAATGGGGTCAGGACCTGCTGCAAAACCTGGGCCACTGGCTGTCGCCGGGCAATTTGGAAGACCTGGCGCGCCGCTACGAGCGCCTCGGCAGAGTACGCTGCGAAGAGGACATACCGCTCGAGGAATCGGTGCGCGGGATGTGCCTGGTCCGCGAGAAGATCCTGGACTACGTGGAGGAGCAGGTGGCCTCCACCAGCAGCATGGAACTGTATGCGGAGGAGCAGTTGGAACGCCGTTTGGGCCACTGCTTCGATGTGCTGCTGATTCACCTGGTGCGCGGTTACGAACGCGCGCTCCGCAAGGCCGCGCAGGCCTCCGCCTGACCGTTCGCGTCCTTTCTCACTATGGCGCGGCAACTGCTCTTCCCTCGGCAGGGAGGGCCGATGTTGCTGGCATTTGCGTTCGTGCTCTTGGCCGAGGTTTCTACCGATTACGACCACAAGGCCGACTTCGGGCGGTATCACACCTATTCCTGGATCAGCGCCAAGGCGGGCGATTCGCTTTGGGCGGATCGCATTATGGGGGCCGTCGACAGCCAGTTGGCCGCCAAGGGATGGACCAGAGTGGAGTCCGGCGGCGATGCCGCGGTGGCGGCGTTTGGCAGGGTCACGGAACGGGATACCCTGGAGACGTTTTACAACGGCTTTCCGGGGTGGAGATGGCGCGGATGGGGCGGTGGCACCACCACCACGGTGATTCCCGAGAGAGTGGGGATGCTGACGGTGGACGTGTTCGATGGACGTACCAGGCACCTGATCTGGCGGGGAACCGCTTCCGATACGCTGTCCTCCAAGCCGGAGAAGAACGATAAGAGGCTGGAACATTCGGCCGAGGAGATGTTCAAGCATTTTCCACCGCAGTAGGTGGGATAGGCCTCCCGGCCTGTCCCGCGTTGAGGGCACGCTCCAGTAAGGGGCAGGCCGGCGGGCCTACCCCAATCTCGCGGCAATCTCCTCGCGGGTCAACTCCCGCTGCTCGCCCGTGGACATGTCTTTGAGCGCATAGCGGCCGGCGGCCATTTCATTTTCGCCCACGATCAACGCGTACCGGGCGCTCCACTTGTTGGCCAGTTCCATGGCGCGCTTCAGCCGGCCTTCCACCAACTCCACCGACAGGCCGGACGCCCGGAAATCGCGCGCCATCACGGCGGCGTGCCGCACCGCCGCGGCGCCCACCGGGGCGATTACCAGGTCGAGCGGCTGGTCCTTCTGTTCGCCCTCCACGCTCATCACCAGGCGGTCTTCGCCGATCGAAAAACCGATGCCCGGGGAATGCACCTTGGACCCCAGCGCCTCGGCCAGTCCGTCGTAGCGCCCGCCGCCCAATACCGAGTTCTGCGCCCCGAGCGACCCATGAACCACCTCGAACGTGGTGCGCATGTAGTAATCGAGCCCGCGCACCAGGCGCGGGCGCACCTGGTAGGCGATGGCGCGGTCGCCCAGATACTCCTTCACCGCTGCGAAATGTTCGCGGCAGGGGTCGCACAGGTGATCCACGATGCTGGGCAGCGTGTCGATGATGGGCTGGTCGGCTTCCACTTTGCAATCGAGCACGCGCAGCGGGTTGGTGTCGGCGCGCCGCTGGCAGTCGCCGCACAGGCGCGGCGCCACGGATCGCAACTCCGCGCGCAGGCGCTCCACGTATTGCGGGCGGCAGTTGTGATCCCCCACCGAGTTGAGGAGCAGTTGCGATCCCTCGAGTCCGGCCCGCCGCAGGACCTCCACCACCATCTCGATCACTTCGGCATCCACCAGCGGCGATTCCGAGCCGATGGCCTCGGCGCCGATCTGGAAGAACTGCCGGTACCGCCCCTTCTGCGGGCGCTCCCGCCGGAACATGGGGCCCATGTAGTAGAGCTTCTGCACCCCGGGACGCTGGTCGAGCCGGTGCTCGATATAGGCGCGGATCACCGATGCGGTGTTCTCCGGACGCAAGGTGAGCGAGGCGCCGTCGCGGTCCTCGAAGGTGTACATCTCCTTGGTGACGATGTCGGTCTCTTCGCCCACGCCGCGCGCGAACAACTGCGTCTCCTCCAGGATCGGCGTGCGAATCTCGTGGTAGTTATAGGTCCGAAAGACTTCGCGCGCCACGGTTTCCACGCGGTTCCACACCGCGGTGGCCGGAGGCAGCAAGTCCCTGGTTCCTTTGACGGCTTTGATCAAGGTAGTCGGAAAGACTCATGCTAGCATGCCAGATGCCGGCACGCCGGAGAACGCAGGCTCACCGCCGAGACGC
>JADGNR010000318.1 GCA_017883415.1 Bryobacteraceae bacterium
AGCCCGCCGGTTCTGCCGGCCTCGCCGCCCCCTCGCGCACCGCCGGCCCCTCCCGCACCACCAGCCCGGCCTGCACCGCCGGTTCCGCCCGCACCGCCATCACGGCCCCCACCGCCGGCACCGCCAGCTCGGCGGGCCCGCGGCCGGTCCGCCGGCCCGCTCGCGCTCGCGGCTCTCCCCCGCCGTCGGGCTAAAATGAGAAACGTACCCTCGTGCCCAAGCGAATCGCCATCGTGGAGGACGAAGCGGAGCTTGCCTCCCTCATCGAATACAACCTCGGCCGCCATGGCTACGAGTCGCTCGTGCTCGGCGGCTCGCGCGACACCTTGAAAGCGCTGGAGCATGCCCGGCCCGACCTGATCCTGCTGGACGTAATGCTGCCGGAAGTGGACGGCTTCGAGCTGTGCCGCCAGATTCGCCAGTCCCCCGTCCTGTGCCGGACTCCGGTGGTGTTCCTGACGGCCCGGTCCGATGAAGTGGATCGCGTGCTGGGCCTCGAGATCGGCGGCGACGATTACATGACCAAGCCGTTCAGCCCGCGGGAGCTGATCGCCCGCGTCAAAGCGCACCTGCGCCGCGAAGACATGGAGGCCGAGCCGGCGGCGCTGGAAAGCGGACCGTTCCGCCTGGACCGTCCGGCGCGCCGCGCGTTCGCCGCCGGGCGCGAGCTTTCGCTCACCTCCACGGAGTTCAACCTCCTGGAGTTCTTCGTGGCGCATCCGGGCCGCGCCTACAGCCGGGAACAGCTTCTGGAATCGGTGTGGGGCGAACAGCGCAACGTCAGCCCGCGCACCGTCGATGTCCACGTGCGCCGCCTGCGCGAGCAGATCGAAGAGCAGCCGGACAGCCCGCGCCATCTCACCACCGTGCGCGGTTTCGGCTACCGTTTCGAGGCGCCCGTTTGACCGGCAGAATTTTTCTCAAGCTGATCCTGGGTTTGCTCTGCCTGCTTCTGCCCGCCCTCGTCTCGGTGGATTACTTCGCCACGCGGGGGGCCACCGACATCTACATTCAGAACCTGGTCGAGCAGCGGGCGGACAACGCCCGGGTGCTGGCGCTTTCCCTGCCGGACCCCGCGGCGCTCGATGGCGCGTCGCTGCGGGAAATGGCGCGCGCCGCCCGAGGCCGCCTTACCGTGGTGCGCTCCGACGGCCGCGTGCTGGCCGATTCCGAGGCCGATCCCGCCCAGATGGAGAATCACCGGACCAACCCGCGCCCCGAGCTGCTGCGGGCCTTCGCGGGGTACGTAGGCTGGGACATACGGAGCAGCGCCACGCTCGGGATTCGTTTCCTCTACGTGGCGGTGCCGGGCCCCAAAAGCCTCCCCGGCGGCGCCGTGCGCCTGGCCGTGCCGCTCGCCGAGGTGGACCGGCAAGTCGCCCGGATCCGCGGCCAGGTCCTGGTGAGCACCGCGCTCGCTTTTCTTCCCGCCATTGCCATCGCGGCGCTGGTCGCACGCCGGATTTCGCGGCGCTTCGCGGCCGTCATGGCGCACGCCGGCGAGCTGGCGCGCGGCAACTTTCGCGCGCGGCTCCCGCATACCGGCCCGAGCGAATTCGGCCAGCTCGCGCGGACCTTGAACGATACCGCCGAAGAGCTCGAGAAGACCCTCGAACAGCTCCAGCGCGAGCACGCCGAGCTGGAAAAGGTCGAGCGCATCCGCAAGGATTTCGTCATCAACGTGTCGCATGAGCTGCGCACCCCTCTCGCCTCCATCCAGGGCTACACCGAGACGCTGATCGACGGCGCGCTCGACGACCCGGAACACAATCTGCGCTTTCTGGGCATCATCCGCCGCAACGCCGAGCGCCTGGCGCGCATCACCGAGGATCTGCTCACGCTTTCGCGCGTCGAGCAGAAGCGCCAGACCTTCGAGTTTGCCAGCCATCCGGCCAACGCGCTGTTGACCGAGGCCGTCGAGCTGGTGCGGCCCATGGCGCAGAAGAACGACATCCGGCTGGAGATGGAGCCCGCCCCCGCCGCGGCCGAAGCGTGGTGCGATAGCGAGGCCGTCTCCCAAATTCTCAGCAACCTGCTGGACAATGCCGTCAAGTACACGCCCCGCGGCGGCCGCATCGCGGTGGGCGCCGCTCCCGCCGGCCGGTTCCTGGAGGTTTACGTGCGCGACACCGGAATCGGCATTCCCGCCGGGGAGCTGCCCCGCCTGTTCGAGCGGTTTTACCGCGTCGATAAGGCCCGCTCGCGCGAGTTGGGGGGCACCGGGCTCGGCCTCTCCATCGTCAAGCACCTGGTGGCGGCCCACCACGGGACCATCCGCGTGGAGAGCCGCATCCATGAGGGTTCCGCATTTTTCTTCACCCTCCCGGTGGACGAATCCGCGCGCCACGGGGAGCGGCTTAATCCAGAATTCACCGCGCCTTAACGGTCCTGTAACAAGCCCGCTGGTAGGGTGGACGCAGGTGGTGCCCATCGTGAAGAAGATTCTCCTCATCGAAGACGACGCCGACCTGTACGCGCTGTTGAAATACAACCTCGAGAAAGAGGGCTTCTCGCTCGCCGGATTACAGACCGGAGAAGGCGCGCTCGCACTGTGCCGGCACGTGCGTCCCGACCTGATCCTGCTGGACATCATGCTCCCGGATTCCGACGGGCTGGACATCTGCAAAGGGATCCGCAAAGACCCCGAGCTGGCCTCCACCCCCGTGATCTTCCTGACCGCGCGCGCCTCCGAAACGGACCGCATCGTGGGTCTGGAGCTCGGCGCCAACGATTACGTGGTGAAACCGTTTTTCGTGCGCGAGCTCATCGCGCGCATCAAGCTGCAGCTTCGCGGCGCCATGCACACCCAGCCGGCCCTGGCGCGAACCCTCACGGCGGGCGAACTGGAGCTCAATCTGGCCAGCCGGCAGGCGCGGCGCAACGGCACGCCGCTCTCCCTGACCGCCACCGAGTTCCGCCTGCTGGAGTTTATGATGAGCCGTCCCGGGGTGGTCTTCAGCCGGGAGCAGTTGCTCGATTCGGTGTGGGGCCAGGACCGCGCCATCACCGACCGCGCCGTGGACGTGTACGTCCTGCGGTTACGGCAAAAGGTGGAAGACGACCCGGCCAACCCGGTGTTGATCCACTCCGTGCGCGGCTTCGGCTACACCTTCGAGCCCCGCCGCGCCATGGCGGCGGTGTAATTCCCGCCGAAACCGGCCGGGCGGCAGCGCCGGTTGTCGCGACCCCGCAACCACGTTTCGGCACGGATGCACAGGATCGCTGCCTGGCATAAAATGGAACGGCGATGTCAACTTGGCAGCCGGCGCCGTATAAGGAATATCGGTGGATTGTCGCGGACCCGCAACTCCTGGGCGGGACGCTGGCCATTCGCGGTACGCGGCTGTCCGTTTCCCTGATCCTCGAGTGCCTTTCCAGTGGCATGTCCCTGGTGGAAATAGACGAAGCTTTCGATCATGCGTTCCCGCACGAAGCGTTACCCGAGGTCCTGAAGGTCGCATCCGAACTCACCGGCTCGTTCCATGTGGCTGCTTGACGCCAACATGGATGTCCATCTCGTGGCCGTCCTGGCTGATTGCGGCATTTCCTCCGATACCGCCCGAAGCCGCGGATGGAAGGCTCTATCGAACGGCGATCTCGTCGCCGCGGCCGCGGCAGTTGGTTTCGACTGTCTGCTCACTCGGGACCAACTGTTCGGTGAGTCCGCCGTTCGTGCATTGCGGTCGTTCCCACAGTTTGCCGTCGTGGTCGTCAGCCTGCCACAACAGCCCTGGCAGCAGTATCGCGACCGCTTCATAGCTGCCTGGGCCGACTCCCCGATTCACCCGGTTCCGGGGAAGCTGACCCGGTGGCCGTGAACCTGGATTTCGCCTCGTGCTCGGCTGGCCATGTGTTGCAGGAGAGCTTTCGACCAGCGTTACGACATCAGCGCCTGCGTCACGCGCGAGGCAAGCTGGTCGAAGGTCAGGATCTCGTACAGCGAAGGGTTGGACATGATGCGCGCCACCAGCGCGGCGTGCATGGCGTGGCCGGCGCGTTCCGCAATCACGTGGCCCAGCAGCGGGCGGCCCAGCAACGCCAGGTCGCCGATCAGATCGAGCGCCTTGTGGCGGCAACATTCGTCGGGCGCGCGCAGGCCCCCGGCGTTCAGCAACCCGTCGCGCGTGAAGCAGATCGCGTTCTCGAGCGACGCGCCGCGAATGAGACCCATGTTGCGCATCTGGTCCAGGTCGGTTTCCCAGCCGAACGTCCGCGCAAAGGCGATCTCGGTGGCGTAGCGCTCGGGCGTCACTTCCAGCTCGAGCGACTGGCGGCCCACCGGCGACGGGTAATCCGTGTCGCAGGTGAGGCGGAAGCATTCCGCGGGAAGAATGCTGATGCGCTTCCCCTTGTCTTCCACCGAAATGGGGCGCCGGATGCGCAGGTATTTGCGCTTGCGGCGGTACTGCCGCGTGCCGGCCTGTTCCAGCAGGCGCACGAACGGCAGGCCGCTGCCGTCCAGAATGGGGACTTCCAGGTTGTCGATCTCCACGTACGCGTTGTCGATGCCCATCGAGTACAACACGCTGAGCAGATGTTCCGTGGTGGAGATCAGCACGCCCTGGCGCATCAGGCTGGTGGCGTAACTGACGCGCGCCACATGACGCCAACTGGCGGGGATCTGAAAGTTATCGAGATCGGTGCGGACAAAAACGATGCCCGTGGAAACGGGGGCCGGGAGAATGCGGATCGCGACCGGAACGCCGCTGTGAAGTCCCACACCATTGGCCTCCACGGGGCGCTGTACCGTGGTTTCAAAACGCAAGTTTTCGCTCCGCCATCGGCCTCTGTGGAAGCAACTCGATAGCCCATGGCGTAAGTTGTTGAATTCGTTTAATTTGGCTCATACGTACTGTGGCTGAATGGCCACAGTTCGTTGTGGAATTGTTGCGGAAATGCCCCGTTTGGCGACGCGGCCGGCGGGCTCTGATAGTATGATTGCCCTGTGGCCCACCCGCGACTCTTCCTGATCGATACCTTCGGCTTCATCTTCCGCGCCTACCATGCCCGCGCCCGCTCGGGCGCGCCTCCCATGCGCACCAGCACCGGCCTGGCCACCGAAGCGGTCTACATCTTCAACAACATGCTGCGCAAGCTGGCCAAGCAATATGATCCGCCCTATATCGCCGCCGTCTTCGAGAGCGCCGAGCCCACTCACCGCGTGCAGCAGTTCGCCGAGTATAAAGCGAACCGCGCGGAGATGCCCCCCGATCTCGGCGAGCAGATCCCCTACGTGCGCCGCGTGCTGCGCGCGATGAACATCCCCACCCTGGAATACTCCGGCTTCGAAGCCGACGATGTGATCGGCACCATCGCCCGGCGCGTGGAGCAAGACGGCGGCGATGTGGTGATCGTCTCCAGCGACAAGGACATGATGCAACTGGTGACCGACCGGGTCACCATGCTCAACCCGGCCAAAGACGACACGTGGTACGACGCGGAGAAGGTCAAGGCATTCATGGGAGTCCGGCCGGACCAGGTGGCCGACCTGCTGGCTCTGATGGGCGATACGGTCGACAACATCCCGGGCGCGCCGGGGATCGGCGAAAAAGGCGCCCGCGACCTGATCGAGCGCTTCGGAAGCCTGGATGCGGCGCTCGCGCGGGCGGGGGAAGTGGAGCGGAAAGCGCACAAAGAAAGCCTGCAGAACAACGTCGAGCGCATTCGCATGAGCCAGCAACTGGCCACCATCTCGACCGACGTGCCCATCGAGTTCGCGCTGGAATCGGTGAAGGCGCAGCCCTCCGACCCGGCGCTGCTCAAGGCCGTCTACAAGGAGCTGGAGTTTTACAGCCTGCTGAAGGAGCTCGGCGCGAGCGAGGATACGCGGGCGCGCGACTACGCCGCGATCGCCTCGCCCGAAGAGCTGAACGCGTACCTGGCGGCCGTGCCGGAGGCCACCCCGGTAGCCGTGGCGATTTCGAAATCGGCCGAGGGAGAGTTCGCGCTCGACACCATCGGCCTCGCCTGGCGCGCCGGAGAGGCCCGCGCCGTGACGGCGGACAACTTGCCGTACTTGCAGCCGTTCCTCGAGGACGAGCGCCGCGCCAAAATCGCCTGCGACGTGAAATCCGCGCTGCTGGAGCTGAGCCGCCTGGGCATAGAAGGCCGCGGATTCGAGCACGACGTGATGCTGTACGCGTTCCTGCTGGACGCCGACCCGTCCGGGTGCCCGCTCGAAGAGCAGGCGCGGCGGCGGCTCGACCTGAAGCTGGGGGCATCGCCCGAGCAGCATGCCGATATCACGCTCGAAATCTGGCAACACCTGGCGCCCGCCGTGGAAGCGCGCGGCCTGCGCGAGTTGTACGCCACCATCGAACTGCCGCTGGCGCGCGTGCTGGCGCGCATGGAGCGCACCGGCATCCGCATCGATCCGGTGGAGCTGAAGCGGCTCTCGGTGCTGATGGAAAGCGAGATCTCCCGGCTGACGGCACAAATCCACCGGCTGGCCGGGAAAGTGTTCAACATCAGCTCGCCGCAGCAACTGGGGCGCGTGCTGTTTGAAGATTTGCACCTGCCCGCGCCGGTGAAGTATGGAAAAGGCAAAGTGATTTCCACCGCCGCCGATGTGCTCGAGGAGCTGGCCGCCGATCACGAAATTGTGCGCCAGGTGCTCGAATACCGCCAGCTCACCAAGTTGAAGGGCACCTACGTGGACGCCCTGCCCCTGCTGATCGACCCGCGCACCGGCCGGCTGCACACCAGCTTCAACCAGACCGGCGCGGCCACCGGCCGGCTCTCGTCTTCCAATCCCAACTTGCAGAACATTCCCATCCGCACCGAACTGGGGCGCGAAATCCGCGCGGCCTTCGTGCCCCGCCAGGGATGGAAGCTGCTGGTGGCCGACTACTCGCA
>JADGNR010000319.1 GCA_017883415.1 Bryobacteraceae bacterium
CTGTGGGCCCTGACCAGCCCCGAGCCCGAAGCGATGTTCGCGCGGCGGCAGTATCAACGGGGCGCCTACTGAAGGTTGGGTAGGCCTCCCGGCCTGCCTCGCGCCCCGAAGGCGCGCTCCGCGCGCTGGGCAGGCCTGGAGGCCTACCCTACTTACTGAAGCGGCGCCACGATCAACGGCGTCGAAGTCGGCTGCGCGGCCCCGGCTTCGTCTTCGAGGGTCACCGCGACGGTGACGTTGCGGTCGACGGCGCCGCGCTGGACGTGCATGGCCGTGCCGTCGCTGGCGGATTGGAACATTCCAGCGGGAATCGGCTTGCCTCCCTGGGGGATCACCCACATCTGGTAAGCCTTGCCGTTGGGCGCCGGGGGCAGGTTGGAGGCGATCATCACCACGCCCTGCGAGGGATTCACGAAAACCTTACCCTTGGGCGGCTGGGTTTGGCCCGCGCCGAAGGAGACTACCGTGGTATCCGGTCCGTTGAGGATGGCGAAAGCTTCGTTGAGGCGCGTGAGATCGATGTTCTGCCGCCCGATCTGTTCGCGCAGCGCGGTGGCCTCGCGGGCAAACTCCCCTTCCCGGCCGCTGAAGTAGACGGCGGCGAACAGCGCCAGGGCCGCCGCGGCAGCGAGGAAGGGCGCCCATCCGAACCGGCGCTGCTCGAATCCCACCGACGCCAGGATGCGCCGCCGCAACCTGGGCGAGGGCGCGGCAGGCGCCGCCGTGCCGCCCAACAGAGCGGCCATCTCCCGGGCCCGCTTCATTTCCGCCATACAGACCTCGCATCCGCGATCCAGGTGCGTCCGGATCTCGTTCCGTTCCGCCTCGTCGGCCACGCCGAGAGCGTACAGCTCGTAGCGATCGCGGAGCTCTTCGTGGTTCATGCCGACACCGCCGCTCCGAGCTCATCGCGCAGGTTCTGCAGGGCCGTGCGCACCCAGGTCTTGACCGTGCCCAGCGGCTGGCCCATGCGCTGGGCCATCTCCGTTTGGGAAAGCCCTTCGAAATACGCCAGTTCGATCACCTCGCGCTGCTGGGGCGAGAGTTTCTCCACCGCGCGCTTCACGCGCCTGACCTTGTCCGAGGTCAGAATGTCCTTCTCCATGTCGACATAGAGCGCCGGGTGATCGGTCTCTTCGAATTCGAGCGCGTTGCGCTCCCGCCCGCCGGCCGAGCGCAGGTAGTCGATGGCGCGATTGCGCGCCACCGCCAGGAGCCACGGTCCGATCGAGCCCTTCTGCGCGTCGAAGCCCTGGGCGCGATTCCAGACGCGGAGAAACGTCTCCTGGACCAGGTCTTCGGCGATGCCCGCGTCGCGCACCACGCGCAGGATCAGCGCATACGCCAGGCGGCCATAGCGGTCGTAGAGTTCCGCCAGCGCCTGCGCGTCCCTTCGCTGCAGGCGCGCCACCAGATCCGCGTCGCCTTCGGCGGCGCGAATCGCCAGCAGTATCGGCAGCAGCATCATTCCGTAGTCTCGCGGCTCCCCGAAGGACGGGCCCTCGCCCGGTCCCGGCGCGTCCCATAGTATATACGAGGGAAAAGTGCGCTTGAGATTTGCCGCGCGGCGGATTTTTCTTCCGCGAAGCGCGGCGCGCGCAACCCGATCGAGGACGAATCGCGGCCCCATTTGCATTTTTCTCTTGACTTTCCGAGCGAACAACCTTATATATGAATCACATTGCGATTTTCGAATCGCAAAATTTGATGTTAGGGAGAATCAATCGATGAAGAGCGCAACCAAGAAAGCCGCCCCGAAGAAGAAAGCACCCGCGAAGAAAAAGAAGTAGCTTTGGGCGCACCCTGAACAAGGGTTCACAAAAACAGGTTCTACTCCGAGGCCCCGATTTTTCGGGGCCTTTTTCATTTTTCAGACTCCTCCCTCCGCTTTATCCCGCCCCCCTCCCGCCGCTGGCACAGGACCCGGAACGTCTCCCCCATTCCGAACAGGAGGGTCTTGAGCTGCATGCGCCGCCGGAACTCCTCGTCCGGCCGGCCGGCCGCTAGCGCCGCGCGAAACTGGTCCGGCTCGCCCGCGGCCAGCAACATTTGCGCCAGGGTCTGGAAGCGCTCGGTCGCGAGACCGCACTCCACGCCGTGCTCCTCGAGCGCCGTGAAGCAGACGTGCGCGGTGATGTCCCGCTGGCCGGCGCCTTCGAGCACATCTTCCCGCGCCGTGTGCCGCCGGTATCCCATCAGGGTCCCGTGGGGGAAGCGGACGGCCTCGGCGCGCGTGTAGCCGTAGTCGATGGTAAGCACGTAGCCGGCGTCCAGGGCGCGGCCGATGCGCTCCATCCAGGCGAGCGCTGCGAGGTTGGCTTCGTACCAGCGGCCTTCCTCGGGCGGCGGAAAATAGCGGCGCAGATACCGCTCCACCTCCTCGTCCACCGCGCCCGCCGTCCGCCACACGAAGCGTCCCTCCTCGAGCGCCACGCGCTGCTCGTGGAAAACGCCGTCCTGGTACACCGCCACGTCCACCGGCAGCGCGTCGAAGAACTCGTTGGAGAAGACTACACCGCGAAAGTTTTCCGGCAGCGCGCTCGAATCGAGGTCCACCGGGACGTAGCGCCACTCGGAAAAGGCTTCGGCCATCTCGCGGCGCCCGGCGCCCAGTTCCACCACGGTGAAATCGCGCGGCTCGCCCATCGCGCGGTAAAGCTGGCGGATGCGCGCCGCCACCAGGACGCCGAAGACCGGCTGGATCTGCTCCGCGGTGAAGAAGTCGCCCGCTTTGCCGAACGGATCGCGCGGGCGGCGGTAGTAGCCGTGTTCGCGATGGTAGAGGGCCACTTCCATGAAGCGGCGGAACGGCACCGGGCCCGCGCCGCGGATCTCCTCCGCCAGCAGTTCGCCGGCCGGCGTCATGGCTGCCAATCCCGGGTCTGGGGCGTGCGCAGAAACATCTCCACCAGGTAATCGTGCATGCAGTCGTAGAGGTAGCGCTGGAAGGTCCAGGGAAACTGCGGGTGCTCGATGTCGCGCGGGTGGATGGGCGCGTAGTAGGTGTGCAGCCCCAGGCCGGGGTCCTTGAGCTCGATCACCAGCTCGACGGCGCCATTCCGCTCCCGGGCCGAAAAGGCCAGCAGGGCGTGGTCGTAGCGGACGATCTCCGCGCGCACCTTTTCGAGAGGCGTCACGGACTTATGCTAGCGTGAAATCAAAATATGGCGTTACCCGAGACGGTCCGCGTAAAACTCAGCTCCGAAGCCGCCGAGGCCATCTCCATCACGCCGGTGGTGGTACAGGAACTGCCCCTGCGCGAGCTGGTGGAGCACATGCTCGGCATCACCGGCAAGGACGAGGCGCGCATCCGCGAGATTCTGGTGCGCGGCGTCCTGGTGAGCGGCGCATCCCGGTTCCGCTGGCAGGGATGGGCGCCCGACGCCGACGGCCTGCGCGAACTGCTGGCCACGTTTCCCGATCCCGACCCCACGCGCCCATTCGCCACCGAGCGCTGCGTGCGCGCCATTCTGCGCGGCGGCCGCCAGGCGGTGGAGATTCCGCGCGAGATTGGCGCGCGCAAGGGGCTGTTCCAGCGCGAGAGCTTTTGGGGCCTGTTGATGGAGGTGGTTGCAGCCTCGCCGGCTTCCTATGCGGGCTATTCCTACCGCGAGCGCGCGGACCGCTTCCTGCGCGACTTTACCCATTCCGAAACCGAGCGTCTGCGCGGGGCGAGCGGCGCCGTGCGCTACAGCACGCTGCGGGAGCGGATCCAATCGGCGGGGTTCGTGCAGGCGGAGCTGTACGTGACGCGCTGAGGGGGGCATCGCACTCGACGCGGAGCCGCGGAGACACGGAAGCCGCGCGGAGAAGCAAATTGTTTCCGCGACTCCGCGTCGAGTTGAAGCTCTGGTTGGCCTACTCCTCGGGCATCTCGCCGGTGTCCTCGGCGCGATTCTCGAACTTGGTCTGGGCGTGCAGAAACACCAGGTTCACCGTGCCCACCGGCCCGTTGCGCTGCTTGGCGATGATCAACTCGGCCATACCGCGCAGGTCTTCGCGATCCTTGTGGTACACCTCTTCGCGGAAGATGAAGCCCACCACGTCGGCGTCCTGCTCGAGGGAGCCCGATTCGCGCAGATCGCTCAACTGCGGCCGGTGATCGCCCTGCCGCGTCTCGGGCGCGCGGTTCAATTGCGAAAGCACCAGCATGGGGACGTTCATCTCCTTGGCCAGCATCTTCATGCCGCGGGAAAGGGCGCTGACCTCCTGGTTGCGATTCTCGAAGCGCCCGCGCGCGGTCATCAGTTGCAGGTAGTCCACGATCACCAGCCCGAGCTTGTTGCGCTCCGCCTGCAGGCGCCGCAACTGGGCGTGCATGTCCATCAGGTGCGCCCCCGGCGTATCGTCGATAAACAGCGTCGCTTCCACCAGCTCATGCAGCGCATGATTCAGCTTACGGCGCTCCTCCTGGGTCAGGTATCCGGCGCGGAAGCGCTGGCTGTCCACGCGCGCCGCCGAACAGAGCATGCGCGTCAGCAGCGACTCCTTGGACATTTCGAGGGAAAAAACCGCCACCGTCTGTTTCAGCTTCAGGGCCACGTGCTGGGCGATATTCAACGCCAGGGCGGTTTTTCCCATGGAGGGCCGGGCCGCCAGAATGCACAGGTCGCCCGCGTGCAGCCCTCCGGTGTATTCATCGAACTTGGTGAAGCCGGTCGAGATTCCTTTGATGCGCTTGCTGGGGTCGAGGAACGCGCTGATGCCGCCTTCGTAATCCTGGAGGATCTGGTCGGTGTTCCGCAGGCCGGTCTTGGCGCGCGCCTCGCCCAGCTTGAGCAGGGTCTCCCCGGCGCCGGCCAGGATATCGCCCGGCTCCTCCTCGCCCAGCAGGCACCGGTTCATCATGTGCTGGGACGCGAAGATGATGTGGCGCAAAACAGCCTTGTCCTTGACGATGCGGATGTAACTATCAAGGTTGGGAATCTGCGGCAGCCCGTCGTCGAGCGAAACCAGGTAGCTGAGGCCGTCGCAGGCTTCGAGCTCGCTGAACTTCATGAGCTCGTTGGCCACGGTGATGCGGTCGATTTTTTCGCCGCGGTCCTGCAGGTCGGCCATGCGCCGGAAGATGCGGCGGTGCTTGTCCAGGCTGAAATCGTCCGCTTCGAGCAGGCCGGCGGCCTGGATGAACCAGGTGTCGTCGAGCAGGATCGAGCCGAGCACGAAGCGCTCGGCATCCACATTGGCCGGAAGACCTTTTTCGGTTACAGTGGGTGCGGACATGAGCCAGATCCAAGGCTAGGCGCGGGGCCGCCGCCGGTCAATCCCTAGAACGGCGATCGCCCAAAATGTCTGTGGAGGCTCAAACCGCTTTGGAAGCGTCCCGATACGGCGCTGTTTCCACAATGCTCCACAGGGTTTTCCACATTATATCAAAAACATGCGGTTCCCGGCGTGTTTTGGCAACATTTCTCCTCCTGCCTGTTTTATCACGGCCCGGCGAATCCGGGATAATCGGGTGGTAGGAGGAAACGACGCATGCCGGGCTGGCTGATATCGAACAATATGTGGCACGAGATGATCGTCATGGGGGCGCCCCTGGCGGAAAAGGTCTTGCGGCCGGCGGCGGTTTACGTTTTCCTGGTGCTCGTGCTGCGGGTCTTCGGCAAGCGGGAGCTGGCGCAACTCAACCCGTTCGACCTGGTGGTGCTGCTGTCGCTCTCCAACACGGTGCAGAACGCCATCATCGGCAACGACAATTCGCTCACCGGCGGCCTGGTGGGCGCGTTCACGCTCCTGGCCATCAACTACCTGGTGGTGCGCTTCCTGTTCCGCCACCGGAGGCTGGACCAGCTTTTCGAGGGGAAGCCGACGGTGCTGGTGGAACACGGCCGCACCTGCAACAAGGCGCTGGCCCAGGAACTGTTGACCAACGCCGAACTGATGACCGTCCTGCACCGTCAGGGATTCGACGGCCTGGAAGAGGTGGAGCGGTGCGTTCTGGAGCCGGGCGGTACGTTCTTCATTCAGCGCAAGTTGCCGCCGGCCGACGAAGTGGCCCATGACGCGGTGATGGCGCGCCTGAACGAGTTGAAAGGGAAGCTGGACTTGCTGCTGCAACAGCAGCAACCGGGCGGCACCGCCTGAGGGGAGCCGGGGCGCCCGCCGCCCACCGTTATAATAGGTAGCGGAGGAATGGCCGAGCGGTTGAAGGCGGCGGTCTTGAAAACCGTTAGTGGGGCGACTCACTCGGGGGTTCGAATCCCTCTTCCTCCGCCAGAATTCCGGCCCAGCGGCGGTACAATTGAAGCGAGTTCCCATGAGCTCCCAACTCCTTAGTCCAAATCGCGAAGCGGCGATTTGGGCCCGATTGATGCAGGCGCAAAGAGGGGACCTGTCTTCGGAGGCGGCGGAATTCCTGCTATCGATTGATTTTGAGGATGCCGACCGACAGCGAATGCTGAAACTGGCGGAGAAGTCGGAGGCTGGGATATTGACGGCTGAGGAGCAGGCGGAATTCGACAGCTATCTGCACATTGGAAACTTGCTGGCGGTCATGCAGTCGAAGGCCCGGCTCGCTCTCAAAAGAAAGCCGCGCGAGTGCCATGACTCGTGACCCGCGATCTCGTCCGGCGGGTCCAACGACGCGCCCAGAACCGGTGTGAGTATTGCCGCATCCCTGCTCCAGCCTATCCTTTACCGTTTCATGTCGACCACATCATTGCACGACAGCACGGCGGGCTGACTATTCTGGATAACTTCGCGTTCTCCTGTCTGCACTGCAACAGGCACAAGGGCCCGAACATAGCCGGAACAGATCCAAGCACGGGGGAGCTTGTTCGACTCTTCCATCCACGCACGGACCAGTGGAAGGGACACTTCGAGTGGGCGGGAGCCATCCTCATCGGCAG
>JADGNR010000066.1 GCA_017883415.1 Bryobacteraceae bacterium
CCACCACCACCACCGGGACGGCCGCCGCCACCGCCGCCGAAGCGGTTGCCGCCACCGCCGCCGCCGAAGCCGCGGTCCGGCTTGGGCCGGGCTTCATTTACGTTCAGGGCGCGGCCGTCCATGTTATAGCCGTTGAGCGCGGCAATCGCCTGATCCGCCTCCGATTCGTTTTCCATTTCGACGAAGGCGAACCCGCGCGAGCGGCCGGTATCGCGATCGGTCATGATTCGGGCGCTGTTCACCTGGCCATGTCTTTCGAAAAGGCTGCGGACCGCTTCTTCGGTAACGTTGAAATCCAGGTTGCCTACGAATATGTTCTTCACTCAATTCTCCTGACAATTTGAAAGCGGGCTCATCGGGGGAGGACACACCTGCGAACACACTCGGCCGGACTCGCGGAAGCTATCAAACGCGATTCGAATATAGCATGCCCGGAAGCGTGCGGCAATTCTTTTCCGGGCGCCAAAGGTGGTGGAATGGACCAAACCGGCCGGCCGCGCCTAAGTCTCGGATTTTGGACCATTTAGGTGCACCGTCCGGGTGGGGAACGGGATGGCGATGCCTTCCTGCCGGAAACGGCGCAGGATCCTCTTCCTTAATTCGTTGCGCACACTGAACTGGTGGGCAAACTCGGCGACCTGGTAATTCAGGGTAAACGTGAGGGCCGACTCGCCGAAACCGGGGTCGAACGCGGCCGAGGGCGCCGGCTCGGCCAGCATCCCTGGAATCTCGCCCGCGCCCTGTTTTCCGATTTCGGCCAGGATGCTCTCAATCCGGTCGGGATCGCAGTCGTAGCCGACTCCCACCTGCACCGACGCCGACATGCGTTTTTCCGGAAGATAAAAATTGGTCACGTTGGCCTGCGCCAGTTTGGCATTGGGAACGATGACGATATTGTTGGCCAGCGCCCGCAGGGTGGTGCTGCGCCAGCCTATGTCGGCGACATATCCCTCTTCGCCGGTGTTCAGCCGGATGTAATCGCCCACGCGGACCTGACCGGCCACGGCCACATAAAACCCGCCGAACAGGTTGGACAGGGTATCCTGCAGCGCCAGGGCCACGGCCAGGCCGCCCACTCCCAACGCCGTCAGAATGGGCGCGATCGAAACGTGGAAGTGCGCCAGGGCCACCAGCGCCCACAGGATTGCCACCGCGATCTGCGCCAGGTTCTGGGTGAGGGTGGTGACCGCCAGCGCACCGGGGATCTGAGCGCCGTAGACGCGCACCAGGTTGCCCACCGCGCGCATACATACGATGGTGAGCGACACGATCCACAGCACGAACAGGGCATTGGCGCCCCAGCCGATGGCCGCCGCCGGCAGATGGGAAAACTGAATGGCCAGGTGCAGCGCCAGGATCAGGGTCCAGATCAGCAACGGGCCGCTGAGGGTTTCGCCGAGGAACCTCCCGCCGCTCCCGGTCCGCGAGGTCCACCCGCGCAGGGCCCGCAGGATCACGCCGCGGACCACCCATCCGGCGATCAGCGTGACCGCGAACACCAGGGCGGGCGCCGCCAACTGCATGGGATCGGTGAGGAAGATGTGGCGGATGGTGGCCATTCGGCTTTCTCCTACATCAGAGTCGCACAACAAATCGCCTGCACGCTGCCCGCGGCCGATTCGTCAACCCATTGTGCGGACACGTGCGTACCTTCTCTGCGTGGTGATGGCCGGCGGGCTGTGGGCCGACGGGCCCTCGGCCTGGGAGTTGTACCAGAAGGGGCGCGATGCGGAGAAAGCCGGGCACATGGCCGAGGCCTACCTGATGTACTCGGAGGCGGCCGCCATGGAGCCGGGGAATCAGAACTATTGGGTACGCAGCCAGGCGGTGCGGTCGCGGGCCGCGTTCGAAGCCCGGTCCAAACCCCAGCCGGCCGCGGCCATCCCACCGGCGGGCCTCGCCGATATACCAACCCCGCATCTGGATCCGGCCACGTTCCAGGACCTGACCGACGCCCGCAAGATTCTGCCCCCCACGGAGCTGGCGGCCCAGCCCGGCATGAAGGATTTCGACCTGCGGGGCGACTTCAAGAAGCTGTTCTCCGACGTCGCCAAAGCCTGGGGATTGGAGTGTGTTTTCGACGGCGATTTTCAGCCCGGCAAGGAATTCCGTCTTCAGTTGAAGGACGTGGATTACCGCGATGCGCTCCACGGCCTGGAGGCGGCCACCGGCTCTTTTATCGTGCCGCTCTCCAGCAAGCTCTTCCTGGTGGTCAAGGACACACCGCAGAAGCGCGCCGAAATCGAGCCCATCGTAGCCGTTGCCATCCCTCTTCCGGAAACCATCTCGCAACCGGATTTCAACGCCGTGATTACCGCCGTGCAACAGGCCCTGGCCCTGGAAAAGGTCTCCTGGGACACGTCCACCAACACGGTGATCCTGCGCGACCGCATCTCCAAGGTGCTTCCCGCCCGCGCCCTGTTCGAGGACCTGATGTATCCGCACGCGCAGGTGGGGGTGGAGGTGAAATTCCTCCAGATCAGCCGCAACGACCTGATCACCTACGGAATCGATTTCCCGACGATATTTTCGCTCAACTTCCTGGCCACCTCCATTGGCCTGCAGAATCAGCTTTCGCTCCCGCAGAATATCGCCGGGCTGCTGACCTTCGGCGGAGGCAAGACCTTGATGGGGATCGGCATCCTGAACCCGGCGCTGGTGGCCCGCATGAGCCAGTCGGATGGCAAACTGCTGCTCCATGCGTTCCTGCGTTCCGTGGACGGCCAGCCGGCCACGCTCCACGTGGGAGACCGCTTTCCGATTCTGACCTCCGGTTATTTCGGACCGGCGAGTTTCTCGGGGCCCGGCGTGGTGACTCCCCCGCCCTCGTTCAATTTCGAAGATCTGGGCTTTTCCCTGAAGCTGACGCCCAAGGTGCACGACCGCGAGAGCGTCTCGCTCGATATCGACGCCGAGTTCAAGGTGCTGACCGGTGAGTCGCTCAACGGCATTCCCGTGATTGCCAACCGCACGCTCAAGGAGCAGACGCGGATCCAGTTCGGCGAGTGGAGCGCCATCGCCGGCCTGATGGATGCCAGCGACTCCCGCATCATCTCCGGGCTGGCGGGTATTTCGCGCATCCCATATCTCGGCGCGCTGACCAGCACGCACGAGCACGACAAGACCACCGACCAGGTTCTGCTCCTCATCCGCCCCCAACTGCTCACCCTGCCGCCGGGCGAGGCGCCGACCCACGCCATCCGCACCGGCCCCGATACCCGGCCGCTCACGCCGCTGTAGAGGGGACCCTACCGCTTCAACTCGTGGTCCGCCAGCAGTTGGCGCATCGTGGCCTCCAGTTCCGCCACGCGCCGGGCGAGGTCGTCGATGGCCTGGCCTTCGGGATCGGGCAGCCTGCCGTGCTCGAGCGGTCCGCCTTCGGGACGAATGCGCACCACCCGGCCGGGGACGCCCACCACGGTGGAGTTGTCGGGAACGGCATGGACCACCACCGAGCCGGCGCCGATCTTGACGTTGTCGCCGATGCGGATGTTGCCGAGCACTTTGGCGCCCGTGCCCACCACCACGCGATGGCCCAGCGTGGGGTGGCGCTTGCCCTTTTCATTGCCCGTCCCCCCCAGGGTGACGCCCTGGTAGAGCAGCACGTCGTCCCCGATTTCGGCGGTCTCGCCGATCACCACTCCCATGCCGTGATCGATGAAGAAACGGCGGCCGATGGTGGCGCCGGGGTGGATCTCGATGCCCGTGAAGAAGCGGCTGATCTGCGAAAGCAGGCGAGGCGCGAGGGGCACGCCCCAGCGGTACAGCTTGTGCGCCAGACGGTGCGCCAGCACGGCATGGAAGCCGGGATAACAGAAGAGAATCTCGATGACGCTCTTGGCCGCGGGGTCCTCGCGGAAGATGGTGTCGATCTGTTCCCGGACGGCTCGAAACATAAGGCGTTCTCGGGACGCCGCTAGTGCGCGGAACGCTCGCCGCCCGCCACGACCGGGGCTGTGGCGCCCGCGGGCACGGGCGCGAGCATATCTTCCTTGCGTTTCACCAGCGTGGCGGTGCTGTAGCTGGCCGCCTCGAAGCCATGCCCGTGGGTGATGGCGTCGGTGGGACAGGCCTCCACGCAATAGCCGCAGAAAATGCAGCGATTGTAGTCGATGTTGTAGACCTTGGCGTAGCGCTCGCCGCCGGAGATGCGCACTTGCGCGGTGTTCTCGGCGGCCTCGATGTAGATGCAGTTGGAGGGACACGCGGCGGCGCACAGGAAGCACGCCACGCATTTCTCCATGCCGTTTTCGTCGCGCTGCAGCACATGAACGCCGCGATAGCGTTCTTCGAATTTGGGCGGCTCATCGGGGTAGTATTCCGTCACCGTGGGATGCAGCATCTCCTGGAACGTGACGCTCATCCCTTTGGCGATAGCCGCCGCTGCACCCAGAACCTCTTCGAGTTTATTGGCCATCGGCTATCACCATTCTATCGTGGGTTCGGACTCCCGCCGGGAGTCTCAGTTGCGCGAGCCTCAACCGGCCTTCCATTCGGGAACATTGTCGTCCGGGCGAAAGAGGCGAACGCCGGCCTTGCCCGCGAGCCATTCCATATCGCGCTTACTCCAGCCTTCGACGGCGCGCGAGACGGCGCCATCGCGCTCCACCAGGAACACGGTGGGGACGCTCGATATGCCAAACGCGTTGCTGGCTGGGAAGCCGCTCTCTTCGGCGTCCAACAGCGTGGGAAACGTCACGCCGAACCGCCGGTTGAACTCGCGGGTATCCGCGGCATCGTTTTGCGAAATGCCGTAGACCGCCAGCGTGCCGGGCCCATGGAGCCGATCGAGAAACGGAAACGTAAGCTGGCACACCGGACAGGTGACCTTGAAGAACGCCAGCGCCACCGGCCCCCGGGCCACGATTTCCCGCAGGGTGGTTTCCGTCCCGTCGAGGAGCGGCAGCCGGAAATCGGGCGCACGCGCGCCCGTGGCGAGCAGGGTGTGCTGTTTATGCGCGGCCATAGGACTGAGTGTACCGTATGCAATATACTCGGAGCGTGCGCCAAGCGATCAAGCCCAAGGCCGCCCCCCGCAAACGTAACAGTGTTTTGCTGTTTCAGCCAAAGCCGGGCGCGAGAAAGCCCAGCATGGCCCTGGTGAATCGACTGCGCGATGAGGGATGAACCCCTGGCTCACAGATCCTTTAGCAACTGCTGCGCTGCAATGAGCAGGGGGTCCCAGGCCGGCGAAAAGGGCGGCGAGTAGGCCAGGTCGAGCTGCTCGAAATCCTCCACGCGGAGGCGGGCGTGGAGCGCGGCGGCAATCACGTCGATGCGGCCGGCCGCGCCCTGTTCGCCGATTACCGATCCGCCCAGCAGGCGGTGGGTGGCGCCGTCGGCCACCAGCTCGACGGTGGTGTCGCGGCCTCCGAAGTAGACCGGCCGCGCCTTGGCCCGGATGCGCGCCGCGACCGGGCGAAACCCCTCGGCGCGCGCCTGCGCCACCGACAGGCCGGTAGTCGCGAACCCCATTCCGAAAATGCCCACAATGGAAGTCCCGACGATGCCGGGAAAACGCTCGCGTCCGCCGGCGGCGTTGGCCCCCGCCACCCGCCCCATTTTGTTGGCCGTGGTGCCGAGCGGAATGTACGCAGGCCGGCCGGTGACCAAATGGGTGGCTTCGGCGCAATCGCCGGCGGCGTAGATGCCGCGCAGGCTGGTCTCCATGCGGTCGTCGGTGCGGATGGCGCCCGTGGGGCCGAGCGCGATGCCGGCTTCGGAAGCCAGCTCCACGTTGGGCTTGAACCCGGCGGAGATCACGACCACTTCGCAGGCGACATCGGCCACGCGGTCGCCCTCAATGGCCTTCACCTCGACCCCGCAGCGCACTTCCACGCCATGATCTTCGAGCTGTGTCCGCACCGCTGCGGTGAGCCCCGCATCTTCGCGCGCCAGCAAGTTGGCGGAGTGTTCCAACAAAGTAACGCGCAGGCCGTTGCGGCGTAGCGCGTCGGCGGCCTCCACGCCGATATACCCGCCGCCGACGACCACCGCGCGCCGCGGCCGTTTTTCGCCCAGGAAGCGGCGCAGGCGCACGGCGTCGTCCACCGTATGCAGCGTGAAGACGTGGGGCTGTCCGGCGCCGGCGATGCCCGAAGTGTCGCAGCGCGCGCCCATAGCCAGCACCAGGCGATCGTAATGGACGCGCGCGCCGGAGGCGAGCGCCACCTCGCGGCGCGGGTGAGAGAGGGACACGACGCACTCCCCCGTACGGACGTCGATGCGCCGCTCCTTACGGAAATACTCGGGGCTGTAGACCGTCAACTGGCCGGCGTCGCGGATGCGCCCTTCCACGAAATAGGGCAGGCCGCAGGCGCCATAAGAAATGACCGGCCCTTTTTCCAGGACCACGATTTCCAGCCCCGCGTCGAGACGCCGGGCGCGCGCCGCCGCGCTGAGACCGGCCGCCACGCCTCCGATGACCACCAGCGCCATCGGCGGCTACTCCTCCTGCTTCAACTGCTGCACAAAACTCAGAATGTCGAAGGTCTTGATCTTGCGGTCGGGGTAGTAGCTGTTGACCGCGTCCTGCTCGTCGGCGAAGATCTCGAACACCGTGGCCAGCTTGGTCATGACCAGCAGCTCGATGTGGCGGCGGTTCAAGTTGAGCAGTTTCACGCTGCCCCCGCTCTTGCGCAGGCTGGTGGCGCACATGACCAGCGTGCCCAGACCGGTGCTGTCGATGTAATCCACGCCAGCCAGATTGAGCACCACGCTGTGCACACCCGAGGTATTCAGGCCGGCGACGGTCTCGCGCACCGCGGCGGCGTCCCGCCCGGCGGTGATGCGCCCCTTCAGATCGAGAATGCTGATGCCTTCCCGTTGTCTCTGCTGGATGTCGAGCGCCATAGCGGAAACCGGAATCAGACCGGCATCTTCATGCCGATCTGCGCCTCCACTTCCTCGATGGGCACCATTTCGATGGCGTCCCACGGGCAGCCGTCCAGGAACGCGCCGTCGGGCCCCTTGCTGGTGCACTTCTTGCAGCCGATGCACAGCACCGGATCGACCTCGATGCGTCCAAAGGGCGGGTGGTCGAGGTCCGGGACCCAGTACATGCAATCGGCCACCGGACAGTACGGCACGCACGCCGGCGAGCCGGCGCAGCCGGTGCAACATTCGGTGATGATGGCGAGTTCCTTGGGCCGCTTCTTGCGAGGGGTGACGATCCCCTCGGACTTCGGCTCCATCTTGACGATGGCCGTTGGCATGAGAGGATTATGACACGCCGGCGCCGCGCCTGTCACGCTCACGCAGTCCGCAATCCGTCGGTAAGATATCACCGCCGAGGCGCCGAGACGCCGAGAACTTAGGGTTTCTCGGCCACCTCGGCGTCTCGGCGTCTCGGCGCCTCGGCGGTGAAGCGCCTTTGTGTCTCTCCGCCCGCTGGTATAATTCGGACAGGCACATCATTGTATGAGTTTTTTCTCGAAGCAGTTTATCGACGTCATCCAGTGGACCGAGCCGGGCGACGGCATCCTTGCCTACCGCTATCCCATGGAGGACATGGAGATTCAAAACGGCGGGCAACTGACGGTGCGGGACTCGCAGATGGCCGTGTTCGTCAACGAAGGCCAGATCGCCGACGTCTTCGGTCCGGGCCGGCACACGCTCAACACCCAGACGCTGCCGATCCTGACCTATTTGAAGAATTGGGACAAAGCCTTCCAGTCGCCCTTCAAGTCGGACGTGTATTTCTTTTCCACGCGGCTGCAGATCGACCAGAAGTGGGGCACCACCACTCCCATCGCCATTCGCGACAAGGAATTCGGCGCGGTGCGGATGCGCGCGTACGGGATCTACGCCTATCGCGTCTCCGATCCCAAGCTCTTCTACCAGAAGGTGAGCGGAACGCGCGAGGCCTATCTGGTGGACGAACTCGAAGGACAATTGCGCAACACGATCATCGGACGAATGACCGACGCCTTCGCCAACAGCAGCATCAGTTTTCTCGATATGGCCGCCAACCAGGGTCAGTTGGGCGGGCATATGCTGGACGGGTTGAAGCCCGTTTTCGCCGACTTGGGGCTGGCGCTCGAAAGCTTCGTGGTGGAGAACATCTCTCTGCCCGACGAGCTGCAAAAACTGCTCGACCAGCGAATCGGCATGAGCATGGTAGGGGATCTGGGCCGCTACACGCAGTTCCAGGTGGCGCAATCGCTGCCCATCGCGGCGGCCAATGAAGGTGGCGGCGCCGCGGCCGCCGGCGTGGGCCTCGGGGCCGGCCTCACCATGGCGCAGCAGATGATGAATGCCGCCCGGCCGGCGGTTTCAGGCGCCGCGCCCGCGCCGCCGGCGCCGCCGGAGAGCGCCGCCGCGGGGACGAAGTTCTGTTTGCACTGCGGCAAGCCCATCCCGCGCATCGCCCGGTTCTGTTCGGAGTGCGGCGGCGCCCAGCAGTAGCCGCTGCGCCATATTCCTGCGTTTATGTCGCCGGAAAAGAAAGTTGTGCGATTCCCCTGCCCCGGTTGCTCGGCGGACATGCAATTCGACCCTGCAACGGGCGCGCTGAAATGTCCGTTTTGCGGCCAGACCCGCGCCCTCCCGGCGGAAGACCCGGCGGGGTTGCGGCCGCACCCGTTGGAACAATATCTGGGGGCAGGCGACGGCGCCACGTTGCGGCCGCTCACCGGGCAGGCGCTCGAGGCCGCTTGCGGCGGATGCGGCAGCGTGGTGGCGTTTGAGCCGCCGGAAGTCGCCGGCGCCTGCCCGTTCTGCGGATCAGCGCTGGTGGCGCAGCCGAAAGCGGCCGACCCGCTGATCGCGCCCGATGCCGTGCTGCCCGCCCGGATTCCGAAAACCCAGGCGCAGGCCGAGGTGCGCCGTTGGCTCGAGACGCGCTGGTTTGCGCCCAACGCGCTCAAGCGCATGGCGCGGCAGGAGGGAATCGGCGGAGTTTACCTTCCCTTCTGGGATTACGACGCCGCTACCCGCAGCCGCTACCAGGGCGCGCGCGGGGAACATTATTGGGAAACGGAGACGTACCAGGAAAGCGACGGCCAGGGCGGCGCGGTCCAGCGCACGCGCCAGGTGCAGCGGACGGCCTGGTATCCGGCGGCGGGCGAGGTGTCGCGCCAGTTCACCGATGTGCTGATCGCCGCCTCGCACTCGGTCGCCGAATCCACGTTGAACGCGCTCGAGCCCTGGGGCCTGGAGGCGCTCTGTCCCTATGAGCCCGCGTACCTGGCGGGATTCAAGGCGCAACGCTACCAGGTGGAACTGGCCGGCGGTTTCGAGAAGGCCAAGGGCGTCATGCGCCAGACCATCGAGGCGGATGTGCGGCGCGCCATCGGGGGCGACGAGCAGCGCATCGACCACCTCGAAACCCAATACGACGCGGTGATGTTCCGCCACCTGCTGCTGCCCGTCTGGATCGGCGCGTACCGCTTCCAGAACAAGGTCTACCAGGTGGCGGTCAACGCGCGCACCGGCGAGGTGCAGGGCGAGCGGCCGTTTAGCGCCTGGAAAATCGCCCTGCTGGCGATCCTGGTGGCGGCCCTTGTGGCGCTCGTCATGATTCTGAAGTCGAACCGGTGAGCGGGCCCTCGCCCGCCCGCACGCCCACTTCGTCGAGATGCGCCAGCAGGTCCGCGGGATCCTGGTAGACCCGGTAGGCACCGGCGCGCTCCAGTTCCTCTTCTCCATAGCCGCCCGAGAGCAGCCCCACACCGAGCGCGCGCGCCCGCCGCGCGGCCAGCAGATCCCAAATGCTGTCGCCCACCACGATGGAATGTTCGATGGACACGTGCAAGCGCTCGGCCGCGGCGAGGAACAGGTCCGGATCGGGCTTGGCATGCGCCACCTGGTCGCGCGTAACCACCGGAACTTCGGGGCCGATGCCCAGCGTCTTCACGGTGAGCCGCGCGCCCTCCAGATATCCGCTGGTGGCAATGGCATGCGGGACCCGCTGGTGCGCCAGGTAGGCCATCAATTCGATGGCGCCCGGCAAGGGACGCACTTGCGCGGCGTAGCGGCGAAAGGCGTCGGCGTGCAACTGCTGGAAGCGGGCCACCTCCTCCGGGCCCAGGTGGCGGCCGGTCTCGCGGGCGAGTGCGTTCACAAACAGGCCGCCGCTCATGCCGATGCGCCGGTGGATGCGCCACACGGCCAGCGGCAGCCCCGCCTCCTCCAGCGCATCGCGCCACGCCAGCACATGCTGATACACGCTGTCCACCAGCGTGCCGTCGAGGTCGAACAGGAAAGCCGGAGTGCTGGAAAAGGAGCGCGGTTCCGCCATGCGCCCCCGGCCTACTTCCGGGCGGCCGCGGCCTTCTGCTGGGCTTTCTTCAGCTTCCTGGGCAGGCGCGATTTGTTCTTGGCGGCCAGCTTGGGTATTCTCGGCGTTTTCGGCGTATGAGGCTTTTCCACCGGCACCGGCTTTTCCGCGGCCGGCGGCTTTTGCGCCCCTTCCGCGAGCTTGGCTACCTTGCCCGCCGCTTTGCCGATTGCCTTTGCGGCTTTGACCAATCCCTTCTCTTCTGGTTCTTGCCCTTCTGGTTTTTGTTTGCCCGCCATGTATCCCTCGCGCCGCCTTCTCGGCCTGAGTCATTACAGCACGCCGGCGGCCGGCGCGTCCACCGGGGAGATTCGGACTAGCGTGCCGGCAGATTCATTCTCTCGAGCAGCGCACGAAAGCGAGGGTCTTCGCGTATTTTGTCGAAGGAGGGCTCAGTGTTCAGAAACACCATCATCGGGCGATGCGACGCGTAAGCCTGCTCGAGTGCCGGAAACACCCGGTCATTCTCTCCCTCGATCGCAGCGAAGGCGGCACGTAGAAACGGGTCGTCCAAGGCGCGGGAATTGCCGGGGCTGGTCGCAGGGCGGCCTTGATATAGCCTCGCCCGCGCGATACACGCGTCGGCTTCCTTGAGTCCCGGCTCCAGTTCCCGCGCGCGCCGCGCTTGCGCGATAGCTTCCTCGAAATGCCGGGCCTGCAGATACAGCCAGCCCGCGTCGATGTTGACCCGCACCGAGAGCGGATCGATCGCCAGCGCCTTGCGGAGCGCGGTCAGCCCCGCTTCGCGCCGTCCGACCGCCACCAGAAAAAAAGCTCGATCGTGATGCGCCAGCGCGAAACTGGGGTTATCCTCGATCGCGGCGTCGAACTGGCGCCCGGCTGCGGTCCAGTTCCATTCATGCCAGAACAGCACGTTCGCCAGGGCATTGTGCGCCTCGGCGTTGCCGGGATCTACCCCGAGCGCCGATTCCGCCGCCGATCGCGCCTTGGCAAAGACATCCGGCGCGGCGGAGCCGGAACGCGCCATCGCCACGTAGGTCTCAGCCAGCGCCGCCTGGGCGGAAGCGAATTCCGGCGCCTGCCGCGCCGCGTCCTGAAAGAACGCCACGCTGCGTTCGAGACCATCGCGTGTGCCCTGGCGCTGCAGGTACCGGCCATTCAGATACGCCTGATACGCAGCCTCTCCGACGCTTCCATGGGGCCGGCTGGTGGGCGCCGCCTCCGGAACCAGGCTTCGCAAGACTCCAGCAGCGACACGCGCCGATAGATCTTCCTGCAATTCGAAAGAATTCGCCGCATCGCGCTCGAAGGTCTCGGTCCAAACTTGCATCTGGTCCGCCACGCGCACCAGGCTTGCCGTCAGCCGCATCCGGTCCTGCTGGCGCCGGAGCGTCCCCTCCACGACGTAGTCGGCGCGAAGTTCCTTCGCCAGCCGCGCGAGGTCCGGCGCACTGCCCTTGAAGCGCATCACCGAGGCGCGGCCGATCACGCCGAGGCGAGCATTCTGCGCCCCCAGCGTGGAGATCAACTCACCGGTCAAGCCGTCCAGGAAGGGCCGAATCACCGGGTCATTCGCGGCATTCGACTCCACATTTTCGAAGGGCAGCACCGCCAGACGGATCGGCGCCGGCGATGGCTTCGAGCGAAGGGCGAGGAGCACCGCCAGAAGGCAGCAGGCGAGGGCCACGACCCAGGCGGCCGTCTTCCGCGTCCGGCGCATGGGGCCGTACGAGGCCGCAGGTATCGCAGGCGCCTCCCCGGCCGCCGCTGGCAGCAGGGTAACCGGCGCCACAAACCGGTAGCCGCGCCGGGGCACGGTCTCGATAAAGCGCGGGGCCTCGGAGTCGTCGCCGATCGCGGCGCGGAGTTGGGCCACGCACACGTTGAGATTGCGCTGGAAGTCCACGAAAGTGTCGGCGTCCCAGATTTCCTTCTGGATCGCCTCCCGCGTGATGACCTGACCGGGGTTCCGCACCAGCAAATGCAACAGGCGAAACTGCCGCGGGGTCAGTTTGATCAGGACTCCCGCGCGACGCAACTGGGCGTTGGCCTCGTCCAACTCGAAAATTCCGAAGCGCACGGTATCCAGTATACGAGTCGCCTCCTCGCACGCCGAATTTACATCGCCTTGCAAATCACTGGAATCGCGGCGCTTCCGGGTGAGCAAAAAAATAACATTGCCATGCCTTCCCGAAGGGATCCCGCCACCCTCACGCTCAGCCATGCACAACCGACGAAGCTTCCTTGCAACGCTGGGCCTTAGTCCTGTCGCTGTGGCATCGGCTCAGACATCCTCCGCGACGTCAGGTCAGCCGGCTGCCCCATCGGCCTTCAAAGACTCTACCCTGGACATTTTCCAGGCCGCCTATAAAGGTGATATTCCGCGAGCCACGGAGCTGGCCAAACTGAATCCCGCGATCGCCCGGCTTCGGTCGCCCGACGGCCGAACGGCCCTGCACTATGCGGTCGAGGGCGGGCATACGGACATGATCTTCTTCCTGACCACGCGAGGCGCCGATCTCAGCGCCGGCCCGGAAAGTCCGCTATTGACCGCGGTCGATTATCCGGATCACGCCTTAGCCCTGGAAATGACCCAGGCGCTTCTCATGAACGCCTCCGACGCCAACGCCCGGCGCGCCGACGGCCGCACCGCTCTCCAACTGGCGGACGCCCGAGGCTACGCCGATGTCGTGGAGATGCTGGTGCATCGCGGGGCGGCCGGCGCCGAGGCCGGCACCGTGAAGACGGAACGCGTCTACTTCGGAAGGCGGTACAGCTTCGACGTCGCCGGCCGGCCCTACACGCCGCTGGACATTGACGGCTTGCCCCAGGAGTTCATCAACGAGTTCGCGCGGCTGGCGCACTTCGACGCCGATCGCGTGAAGCATCTATTGAAGCTCGCTCCGGGGCTGATCGGCGCCCGCGCCACCTGGGATGAGTCGGGAATAGAGGCCGCCGCGCACATGGGACTAATCCCGCTGGCGCGGCACCTGGCGGACCAGGGCGCCCCGGTCTCCACCTGCACCGCGACGCTGCTGGGGCTCGGCGATCGCGTGGAGTCGCTGGTGAAGTCCGACGGCGCCTGCGTGCGGGAACGGGGCGCGCACGACATTGCGCTGCTGGCCTACACCGCGTACGGCGACCAGCGCCCGGAGATCGCCGACTTTCTGCTGCGCTCGGGAGCGAGCGTGCACGCCAAAGCGCTGGGACTGACCACCCTGCACCTGGCCGCGACTAAGGACTACGTCGAGTTGGCCGATGTTCTGCTGGCGCACGGCGCGGACGTGAACGCGCAGGCCAGATCGCGGGGACGGGAAGTCACGCCGCTCGCCGTGGCAATGAAGGCGAAACGGGAGAAGATGGCGGAATTCCTGAAGGCGCGCGGGGGCCACGCCTGAAAGAGCCTTCGAGAGCGCCGGCCCCGATCCGGTGGTGGTAGAATACCGGCGATTATGCGTTCCACTAAGCTACTTGCGTTTCTGTTGTCCGTTTCGTCCGCCCAGTTTGCCTGGTGCGCCGCGGCCAACGAAAAACCGCTGCTGCTGCGCCACCCCACCGTCAGCCGCACGCGCATCGTCTTCACCTTCGCCAACGACCTGTGGAGCGTCAGCCGCGACGGCGGGGATGCGCTCCGCCTCACCACGGGCATCGGAGTGGAAACGGACCCGATCTTCTCGCCCGACGGCTCACAGATCGCGTTCACCGGCGAGTATGACGGCAATATCGATGTCTTCGTGATGCCCGCCGCGGGCGGCACACCCAAACGACTCACGTACCATCCCGCGCCGGACCGCGCCATCGGGTGGACCCCCGACGGCACGCGGGTGCTGTTCTCGTCGGGCCGCACCAGCTACTCCAACTTCAGCCGCCTCTTCACGGTGCCGGCCGAAGGCGGCCCCGAAACGCAGCTTCCCCTGGACCGCGCCGTCGAGGGCTCGTACTCGCCCGACGGCTCCCGGCTCGCCTACGTGCCCACCGACAAGTGGCAGAGGGCGTGGAAGCGCTACCGCGGAGGGCAGACCACTCCCATCTGGCTGGCCACGCTCGCCGATTCGAGCGTGGTGAAAGTCCCGCGCAACAATTCGAACGATTTCAATCCCATGTGGGTGGGCGATACGGTCTACTTCCTCTCCGACCGGAACGGCCCGGTGTCGCTGTTCGCCTACGACACCAAATCGAAGCAGGTCAAGGATGTGGTGAAGAACACGGGCCTGGATTTCAAATCCGCCGCCGCGGGACCCGATGCCATCGTCTATGAGCAGTTCGGCGAGATCCACATTTACGACCTGAAAACCAGTCAGACCCGCGAGGTCGCCGTGCGGCTCACCGGCGACCTGTCGGAAATCCGCCCGCACTTTCGCAAGATTGCGCCCAACGAGATTCGCAGCGCCGGAATTTCACCCACCGGCGCCCGGGCCATCTTCGTGGCTCACGGCGAGGTTTTCACGGTGCCCTCCGAAAAGGGAGACATCCGCAATCTGACCAACTCGCCGGCCTCCGAGGAGCGGGACCCTGCCTGGTCGCCGGACGGAAAGTCGATCGCCTATTTTTCCGATGCCGCGGGCGAATATGCCCTCGAGATTCGCGACCAGAATGGCCTCGGCGAGCCGCGGCGCATCGGTCTCGGCAATCCGCCCGTGTTCCCGTACACGCCTCGCTGGTCGCCCGACAGCAAGAAGATCGCTTACACCGACAAGACGCTCAACGTCTGCTACGTGGAGCTGGAGAAGGGCACGCCGGTGCGCATCGACACGGACACCTACGCCGGTCCCATGGCGCTGAGCCCGGCCTGGTCTCCCGACAGCAAATGGATCGCCTATACCCGCAAGCTCAAGAGTCACCTCCATGCCGTCTTCGTTTATTCGATCGACCAAAATAAGACCTTCCAGCTCACCGACGGCATGAGCGACGCGGCCAACGCGCAGTTCGACAAAGAAGGCAAATCCCTCTACTTCACCGCCAGCACCGACACCGCATTGTCCTCGGGCTGGCTCGATATGTCGAGCATCCAGCGCCCCGTCACGCGCAGCGTCTACGTCGCCGTGCTCACCCGGGATCTGCCCTCGCCGCTCGCGCCGGAGAACGATGAGGAGAAGCCCCCGGCGGCGCCGGATGCGAAGAAGCCGGAGGAGACCAAGAAAGAAACCCCCGTCCGCATCGATATCGAGAACATCGGACAGCGCATTCTCGCCCTTCCCATTCCGGCGCGAAACTACATCGCGATGTCCGCCGGCAAGACAGGGGTGCTCTTCCTGGTGGAGGCGCCGATGGTTTCGTCCATCACCGGTCCGGGTGAAGGGCTGACCCTGCACATGTTCGATCTCAAGACGCGTAAGACCGAAAAACTCCGCGAAGGCATCAACGGGTTTGTCCTCTCCGCCAACGGGGAAAAGATGCTCTACCGCCAAGGCGAGCAGTACTTCATCGCGGCCGCGGGCAAGGCTCCGGCCACGCCGCCCCCGCCCGGCCAGGGAGGGGGACCGCTGAAGCTCGACGCCATGGAAGCCTGGGTCGATCCGCCGGCCGAGTGGCAGCACATGTACCACCAGGTGTGGCGGGATGAGCGGGACTTCTTCTACGACCCCGGCCTGCACGGCCTCAATAAGGAAGCCATCGAGAAGAAGTACGAACCATATGTCGCCAACATCGCCACCCGCGACGACCTGAACTACCTGTTCGAGGAGATGCTCGGCGAAATGACGGTCGGCCACATGTTCGTCGGAGGCGGCGACAGGCCGGACGTCAAGAGAATCCGCGGCGGCCTGCTGGGCGCCGATTACACCATAGAGAACGGGCGGTACCGTTTCGCGCGCGTCTACAACGGAGAGAACTGGAACCCGAGCCTCAACGCGCCGCTGACGCAACCGGGCGTCAACGTGGTTGCGGGCGAATATCTGCTGGCCGTGCAGGGCCGCGAGGTCCGTCCGCCCGCCAACCTCTACAGTTTCTTCGAAGAGACCGCCGGCAAGTCCATCGTGATCCGCGTGGGTCCCGATCCCAATGGCGCTAATGCGCGGGACGTGACCGTGGTTCCCGTGGACAGCGAGACCGGCCTTCGCAACTTCGCCTGGATCGAAGACAATCGCCGCAAGGTCGACCAGCTCACAGGCGGGCGGGTAGGGTACGTCTACCTGCCCAATACCGCCGGTAGCGGCTACACGAATTTCAACCGTTACTTTTTCAGCCAGGTCGGCAAAGAAGCCGTGGTCATCGACGAGCGGTTCAACGGGGGTGGAAGCATCGCCGATTACATTATCGATTACCTGCGGAGGCCGATCATGGGCCGGTTCACCATGCGCGAAGGCGAAGACATCACCGTTCCCATGGCCGGCATTTTCGGTCCCAAGGTGATGATTGTCAATGAAATGGCCGGCTCGGGCGGCGACGCCATGCCGTGGCTCTTCCGCAAATCGGGAATCGGCCCGCTGGTCGGAATGCGCACCTGGGGCGGTCTGGTGGGCCACTATACCGGGCCGGGCGACCTGATCGACGGCGGCAACGTCGGAACGCCCAACCTCGCCTTCTACAATCTCGAAGGCGCCTGGGACGTGGAAAATCACGGCGTCTCACCCGACTATGAAGTCGAAATGAGCCCGAAACTTGTACGCGAAGGCCACGATCCTCAACTGGAGAAGGCCGTCGAAGTCGTGATGGAACAGCTCAAGAAATCGCCCGTGAATTACGGCAAGCGCCCCAGTTATCCGAACTACCAGAAGTAGGAAGGCGGTTGCGGTTCGGTCGCGCCGGGCGGTGTTGCTGGAATCAACTTATCCGGTCCGGCCCGGAAATTACATGTGCCTCACGGCCGGCCGATGCTCGCTCCGCGACTGATGGGGCGGCTTCACCAGTTGCTGGAGTTGGTCCTCGGGGAGGCTGAAGGTCACCTTCAGGAGGTTCCCCTGCGTGGTCACGGCCAGCGATTGCACCAGCGCCGCGAGCTGCGGATTCTGCTGCCCGGCTTGCATCAGCGCCAGGTTCGCCAGCAGCTTCAGGGCATCGCCCATCGTGGTCGCGTCCTGCGCGGTATCGGCCTGCGCCTGCGCGGTCACCACGACGAGCGCGCCGAGCTTCACGCCGGCGGCGGCCTGCTCGATCTTCCCAAATGCGTTCTGCGCGTTGGGCCCGACGCCGGGGATGCCGGGGGCGCTCAAGGGCGGGTGCAAGGTGTAGGGCGGCACGGCCGAAATCACCCACGCATCCTGGGCGCTGCTCCACTGGTTCACCTGTACGGCCAGCGCCGTGGGAATGGTCGTGCCTGTGGTGGGCCGGTCGATGGCGGCCTTGACATTCGCCAGATCGCCCGCGACCACCAGCGTGGTATCGAGAAACGCGAGGCCATGGGTCTTTTTCGGGTCCTCGATGATGGTCACGCCGTGATAAATTTCGGTGGCGGCGCCGTGCGCCGAGGCTGCGGCGGTGATTCGCGAGATATCGAAGCTGCCGCGCGCCAGCGCCAGGCCGTTTTCATGCCGGCTGGCGGCCGTTCCGTTGGAAGCCACCAGTAACTCGTGCACGTCCCGCGTGGGGTCGAAACCGGTCAGCGCGGTCAATTGCTGCACGTCGTTGGATTGCATCTGCCCCAGCACATATTGGCCAAAGGGTGAAGCCTTGGCCTGATCCACGTTGACTCCGGCAATCACCTTGGCATCGGGCATCACCAGGGCCACAAGTTGGGAATCGGCGGCCCGGGCGGTGAGCACGCCGGCAAATGCGGTAAGAATGGTCGCGGTAGTTAGGATTCGTGCGTTCATATCATTCAGGACGTTGTGCCTGCTCCCGTATTAACACTAACGCGTTTGGGCCCGGCAAAGTTCCCGGGCCGCGCCGGGAGCCCGCGCTGGGGGCCGCGTCCGACCGGGCTGGGCCGCGCTGGGAGCCCGCGCCGGGGGCCGCGCCGGGGGACCGCGCCGGAAGCCGCGTCCGACCGGGCTGGG
>JADGNR010000607.1 GCA_017883415.1 Bryobacteraceae bacterium
CGCGCCATTCGTGGTGATTCTGAAATGGAACGACTAAACTACTTCAGTCCTTATCAGAGCAAGGGCGCTTGGCACGAGGACCAGTTGACCGTAAGCGTTAGACCAACCCATCTGTTCAGGCGCCGGCGTTGGTGATTCAGTGGAGAGATGGATGATCAAGGACAGGTGGTAGAAGTCCGGCACCGGCGGAGTCGTGCGGAAGCCGAGCAGGTGGCGGGCGAGTACGAAGCCAGCGGGCTGAGCTGTGTTGAGTTCTGCCGCCAGCACGGGCTGAGCTTGGCCACTCTGGCCCGCTATCGGAAGCGCCGGGTGCAAGGCCAAGCAGCACCGGCGGACCGCTGGGTGGCGGTAGAGGTGGCCGGTGCCAGCTCTACATTGGCGAGCCGGTGGAACAGCGGTCTGGCGGTGGCGCTGCCGAGCGGCCGTCGCATCGAAGTCCGATGCGGATTTGACTCCCGTACTTTGGTGCAGTTGCTGGGCGTGCTGGAGCGTTAGCATGTTCGGCTGGGGGCCGGCGACGCGGATCTATTTGGCGGCGGGAGCCACGGACATGCGCAAGGGCTTCGAAGGTCTCTACGGACTGGCGCGCGACCGGCTGCTATGCGAGCCTCTGAGCGGGCATGTGTTCCTGTTCGCCAACGCGCAAAGGAATCGCCTGAAGCTGCTGTTCTGGGATGGGAGCGGGCTGTGGGTGTGTGCCAAGCGCCTGGAGAAGGGACGGTTCGGTTGGCCGGAGGCCGCTGACGGTCAGGCTAAGGTCGTACTGAGTCACGAGGAACTGGCGTTGTTGCTGGGGGGCATCGATCTGGCGGCGACCCGGCGCCGGCGATGGTACCGGAATATGACTCAAGACCAACCGATACAAGGATGAGAAGCTCCCAAACTACTTGTAAGTGATCGTACGTTGAGTTATATTATTACTTACTCGCCGTGAATGCCCTTGAATCCAGTTCCGAGAGATCCCAAGCCGATGAAAACGTCGCGCTGAAGCGGGCATTGGCATTGGCCCATCTGCAAATCCAGGACCTGAAAGCGCAACTGCGGTTAGCGCTGATCAAGAAGTACGGTCCGGGGAGCGAGAAGCTCAGCGATGCGCAACTCAACCTGCTGGGACTCGAGCCTGGAGTGAGCAATGTCGAGGTCCAGGCCGAAAGCGTTCGCGAGCCGCTGCCGGCATCCACGAACCGGAAGCCCCGACCGCATCCAGGCCGGCAGGAACTGCCCGCCGGCTTGCCACGTGTGGAGCGCGTGATTGCCTGCGCGCCGGAGCAGTGCACCTGTTCGGCTTGCGGCCAGCCCACGACGGTGATCGGCTACGACGTCAGCGAGCAGTTGGATGTCGAACCCGCCAAGTACTTGGTGGTGGTGACCAAGCGCGAGAAGCGGGCCTGCAAGCATTGCGAGGAAAGCGGCGTGGCCGCAGCCCCGGTTCCAGCGCGCATCATCGAAAAGGGTCTGGTCAGCGATCAGGTGGTAATCAATACGGTGATTGCCAAATACAGCGATCACCTGCCGCTGTACCGCCAGAGCGTGATTCTGGAACGTGAGGCGGGTGTCGAGATCAGCCGGGCAACGATGGACGGATGGGTGATGCGGGTGGGCGAGTTACTCATACCCATCGCCGAAACGATGGGCCGGGAGTTACTCGGCGGCAGTTATATTCAGGCCGACGAAACGACAGTTGATGTGCAGATGCACGATGGGAGAGGACAGAACCATCAGGCGTATCTCTGGCAATACGGCACACCGGGAGGCGGCGTGGTGTTCGACTTCCGCCTGGGGCGGGGGCGCGACGGGCCGAAGAAATTCCTGGGACAGTTTGAAGGCATTTTGCAGACTGACGGCTATAGCGCCTACGATCACGTCGGCGGGCCGAAGATGGTGCATGCCGCCTGTTGGGCGCATGCGCGAAGGAAGTTCTTCGAGGCGGCCCAACTCAACCCCAGCGATGTGGTCGCAACGCGCATCGTGAGGTTGATCGATGACCTGTTCGGCATCGACGCCCAGGCGCGCGAACAGAACCTGGACCACGCCGCGCGCCAGGCGCTGCGGCTGGAGTGGGCCAAGCCATTGGTGGAGGTGATTCGCGGGGAGGTCGAGGCAGCCCGCGACGCTTCCCTGCCTTCCAGCGCGTTGGGCAAGGCGGCGAACTACACGCTCTCGCTGTGGCGCAAGCTCACGCGCTTCTTGGAGTATCCCGAGTTGGAGTTGAGCAACAACCTGGCGGAGAACTCGATGCGCCCGGTTGCTTTGGGCCGGAAGAACTGGATCCACGTAGGGAGCCAGCAGGCCGGGCCGAAAGTGGCGGCCATTCTGTCCATCGTGGAAAGCTGCCGCCGGCTGAAGATTCCGATCCGGGAATACTTGGCCGCCGTTCTGCCGGGCCTCGCGGACATCTCGATTCGGCGGCTCGCAGAACTCACACCCTCAGCTTGGGCAGCCCAGAGCAGATAGCCCCAACCACTGCTCTGTCAACCCTGTAGTTGCTGTGACGCATACACTCAAAGTCTGGACTTCAAGGTTGCTTGCAACGGCGGATGGTATTTCACGGACCGATACTGTCCATGGCTATAGCGGTAGGTGGGACTTTGATGCCATGTCTGTCCTGGACCGAGGGTATAAGCTGCCCTAGCCAGGTGTCTCTTCTCTGGCAGTATCCAGTTGTTTTCGATGGTTGCGATCAAAGCGAAGCTACAAGGGTGATCGTT
>JADGNR010000608.1 GCA_017883415.1 Bryobacteraceae bacterium
CGGCCACCGCCAGCCGTAGAAGGCCACGAAAGCGAAACAGAACATGGGTACGATGAAGCCGCGTGACATATTATACTGGTCCGCCACATAGCCCATTAGTTTCGGAAGAATCGCGCCGCCCATGATCGCCATCACGAGGAATGCCGATGCTTTCTTCGCCCGCGCGCCCAAGCCGAAAATCCCCAGCGCGAAGATGGTGGGGAACATGATGGACATGAAAAAGTAACTGAGAAACACGCACGCCACCGACAACCATCCTAACTTACTAAATACCACCAGCGTTGCCGCCACATTCAGTAATCCATATAGCCCGAGTATCTTGTGCGCCGCATGTTTCTTCAGCAGCGCTGCGCCCGACACGCGGCCCAGCAGGAAACAGACAAAGGCCGCCGACGCCAGGTTGGCCGCCCCTTTGTCGCTTAAGCCGAGAATGCCGGACTTACTCGTCTCGAACCACGCGTGCAGGTACCCGGGCGCGGCCCAGGCGGCGGGAATGGGCGGAACTTCCGACGTCATGTAATTGATGAAGAAGCTGAAAATCCCGGCTTGCGCGGCTACGTAGAAAAACTGGGCCGCCACCGCCAGCGCGAAGTGCGGGTGCGACCAGATGGAATGCGAACCCCCCTGCTCACCGTCGTCCAGGTGATACTCATCCTTCATTTTGATGTCGGGCACTTTGGCAAAACAGAAAATGACGGCGATCGCCAGGGCGCCGAGGGCCACGCCTACGTAAGGAATGTAGAGCGTCTGGCTGCCCGTGTTGCGCCCCAGCGCGTCCTTCGAATAGAAGAACACGCCGCCGATGGGCGGACCGAACACCCAGCCGAGGCCGTTGCACGATTGCGCCAGGTTGATGCGCGTGGCCGCATAGCGCCGGGCGCCCAGCACCGTGGTGTACGGATTGGCGATGGTCTCGAGAAACGTCAGACCCGTGGCGATCACGCACACGCCCGCCAGAAACGCCACGAACGCGGTGTTGGGCGACACGCTGCCTTCATGCACCAGCGCATTGATATGGGTGGCCGGGATGAACCAGAATCCGCCCGCCGCCACAATCGCCAGCCCGGCCACGATGCCGCGCTTGTACCCCAGCCTGGTCGCCAGCCACCCCGCCGGCAGCGACATCAGGAAGTAGCCCAGATAGTGCGCGAACTGCACCCAGGCGGATTGCGACTTGGTCAGGCCCAACTCCTCCTGGAAGTGCTTGTCCATCACGTCGATCATCCCGTTGCACAACGCCCACAGGAAGAAGAGCGAGCTCACCAGCAGGAACGTGAACGCCAGGTTCTGCCCGTCCTCGGCGATGAAGAGGCCCTGCTTGCCCGTGCTCATGGTTTTCGAGAAGATTCTAGCAGGGAAGGATCGCCCATGCGCATCGCCATCGTCTCCGACATCCACGGCAACCGGACCGCGTTGGAGGCCGTCCTGGCCGATCTGCGGCAAACCTCTCCCGACTTGATCCTTCACGGCGGCGATCTGGCGGACGGTGGAGCAAGCCCCGTGGAGATCGTGGATCGCATCCGCGATCTCGGCTGGCAAGGCGTGGCCGGCAATACCGATGAAATGCTCTTCCGGCCCGAGTCGCTCACGGAGTTTGCCAGTCAATCGCCCAAAATGCAGCCCCTTTGGGCCGCGATCCAGGAGATGGCCGCGGCCGCCCGTGAAGCGCTGGGAGAAGAGCGGCTCGCCTGGCTGCGTGCCCTGCCGCGCAGGCAGGTTCATGGTCCGATCGCGCTGGTGCACGCCAGCCCCGAGAGTCTGTGGCGCGCACCCCTGCCGGAAGCAAGCGATGCCGAGCTGGAGTCGGTTTACGCGCCGCTCGGCCAGCCGGTGGCCGTCTATGGGCACATCCATCGCTCCTATATTCGGCGCGTTTCGGGAATGCTCGTCGCCAACACCGGCAGCGTCAGTCTTTCTTACGACGGCGATCGCCGCGCTTCCTACCTCCTGCTCGATGAGTCCCAGCCGGCCATCCGGCGCGTCGAGTATGACGTGGATCGAGAGCTTCACGCTCTTTCCGGTTGCGGACTCCCCCACGCCGATTGGGTGGCGAAGATGCTCGCTGGCGCCTGCTTCCAGATGCCGTAAGCGGCGCGCGCGGACGGCGGCCTCGGCGGCGTCTGACGGCGCACACGGCGGCGCCGCCGCACTATTACCCGGGCCGCCGCTCCCGCCCTCGTTCGGTGTACACTATCGAGCCTAAGGAGAAGGCCAATGGCAGGTCGGCATCTGCGCGGCCCTGGTGATCGAGTGGCTCTCCGGCGGAGGGGATCTGTCGCGTCAAAGGCCCACTCGCGGACTTAAGACCAAACAGCGCATCGAGAAACTCCAGGACAAGACCATGAGCGGCGGCCTTTTCAACGCGTTCGAGGAGTACGGTATGGTGCGCGCCGGAGGAAATGACATCATCGGCTCGGAGAAGAGTTCCACCGACGATCTGGTCGCTTTCGTCTGCGGCACGGTGGGCTACTACTACCTCTCGTTGAACGCCAGCCGGGAAGAGGGGCACGCGCTTGGCGCCATCGTCTACCATCAGACCTTCGGTCTCTCGGACATTATCATCGTCCGGCTGAACCCTCATGCCAACCTGGCTACGATGCACTTGCGGAAGATGCCGCGCTAGCCGGCGCGCCCCTCCCCGCCGGCGCCACTTTCCTTCCGCTCCGGTTTCTGATACTTTCATATCCGACTGGGTGGGCCCGCCTGCG
>JADGNR010000609.1 GCA_017883415.1 Bryobacteraceae bacterium
CCATGTGAAGCTGAGACCGGGAACGGCCACCAACGCCGCAGCCCTAAGCAGGCTCATCGATATGGCGTACTCGGATATAAAGGCGCGCGTCGAAAACGGCTAGCGCAGAGAAACGCCTGGAGAGGTCGACGCGCCCCACTGACTTGCTTACACCTTTTCCGGCACCACAAACGGTTTCCGGTATTCGCGCGTGAGGTATCGGTTCGCTTCCGGATCGTTGAGGCACGTCATGGTCTTGGAATCGAAGTGGAGCGTGCGTCCCACGCGGTACGAGATATTGGCCAGGTGCACCAGCACGGTGGATGCCGCGCCTTCTTCCACCTCCGCATTCAGGGTCTCGCGCTTGCGGCTGCGGACTGCGTCGATGAAGTTGGCGTAGTGGTCGCCGCCGGCTTTCTTCGCCGGGCCGGGCTCCTCGCCGGTCCCCATCCATGTCTTATAGGAAGTGTAGCTGTCGACCGCGAGATAGCCCTTGGAGCCGTAGAACAGGTTGCCGATGCTGTTGAGCGGCTTGGGACCGCGCGGGGCGTCGGACACCTCGTCGGAATTATCGGCCGCGGCACGCCGCTGGTCGTGGATGCTGGCTTCGCCGTTCGACATCCAATGCCGGACCTCGAACTCCATCATCTTCCGTTTGCCGCTCTCGTTGAATTCGAAAGCGCAATTCAGGGTGTTGGGCGTCTCCTGATCGTCGTCGAACATGAAGTGGCCGCCGATGGCGCTGACCTTCACGGGATACTTCACGCCCAGGCCCCAGCGCGCGACATCCACCTCGTGGATGCCCTGGTTGCCCAGGTCGCCATTGCCGTAATCCCAGAACCAGTGCCAGTTGTAGTGGAACCGGTTCATGGTGAACTCGCGCTTGGGCGCGGGCCCCGTCCAGAGGTCATAGTCCACGCCGGGCGGCACGGCCGAAGGGGGCGTGCGGCCGATGGTGTCGCGCCACTTAAAACACAGGCCGCGCGCCAGGTAGACGTCGCCCAGAAAGCCGTCGCGCATCATTTTGACGGCTTCCTGCACTGCCGCCGACGAGCGGATCTGGCTGCCCTGCTGCACGATCTTGTCGTACTTGCGCGCCGCCGCCACAATCTGCTTCGCCTCGAAAATATTATGCGAGCAGGGCTTCTCGACGTACACGTCCTTGCCGGCCTGGCAGGCCAGGACGGTCATCAGGGTATGCCAATGATTGGGCGTGGCAATGGAAATGGCGTCGATCGACTTGTCCTCGAGCGCCTTGCGGAAGTCGGTATACGGCTTGGGGGCCTTGCCGCCGTTTTTCTCCACCAGGTGGACGCCGTAGTCCAGGTGCGACTGGTCTACGTCGCACACCGCCGCGACCTCCACATTGGGCACTTTGGCGTAGCCGTTGATGTGGTCCTTGCCGCGGCCTCCCAGAGTCTTGCCGTGGCCTCCCACGCCGATCACCGCCACCCGAACCGTGTCATTGGGGCTGGCGAAGATGCTTTTCGCGGCGCCGAGAGCAACCGCCGAACTCATGAGAAAGTGTCTTCGGTCCATATACTTTACCGCTAATTATGCTTCAACGTACCACATTTGGCGGCCGCGCGCCCGGCGCCGAACGTATCGACCGTCACCGTCATGCCGGCCCGCGGCGCCGCCACCGCCGCGACAAATCCTTCGCCGGCGGGGATCTCCTCCACCGTCCATTCCCCGGCGAGTTCCATGCCGGCGCCATACAGCCCGATGCCCAGCGCTTTCAGCTTCGCTTCCATGCGCGTCCAGCGCCGGAAGAATTCGCGTGCGCGCTCCGGCTCGGGCGTCTCGAGGACGGCAGCCGCGTCGCCGGGGGTGAAGAAACGTTCGGCAATAGCCTGATATTCCACCATGGGACGGAGCCGCTCCACGTCTACCCCAACCTCCACCCCGCGCGCCACGGCCACCAGCGCCATCTCGCGCGAGCGGGAGAGATTGAACCCGAGTTCCGGCGCATGGGGAAGATAGGGCTTGCCGTTCCCGGCGATGGCAAACTCCAGCCGCGCGGCGGTCTCCCCGCGCAGGATGGCGCGCAGCGACCGATGCGCCCGCAGATACCGGTGGCGTGCTTCCTCGCCGCGCAACAGCGCCGCACGGGCGATCTCCCCGCGGGTGGGCCGCGGAAGCGAGGGGGGCGGCGGCTCATCGAGCGGCACGCGCCAGACATGGATCTCGCCCGCCTTCACCCGGCCTCCAGGTCTGCGGCCAGCGCGGCCAGGAATTCCGCGGGCGGGGGTTGCAGGTAAAAGTGTCCGCCGGGAAACAGCCGGACGGCAAAAGACGAGGTAGTCTGTTCCGCCCAGGCGTGCAGATGTTCCGCCAGCACGTTGCCATCCCGCTCGCCGCCGTAGGCGCGGATGGCGCAGGAGAGCGGCGCCTCTTCGGTATACACGTAGTGGCGGTAGAGCGCGGCATCGGCGCGCAGCACCGGCAGGATGGCGGAAAGGGGCGCAGCATCGTGGGGTGCCTGGGTCGGCATCCCTTCGAGGCGCCACAACTCCTCGAGAAGCTGGCCGTCGTCGGGCGCGGGAGGGGGAATGTAATTCCGCCGGTACTGCGGGGCGCGCGCGGCGGAGACGATGAGGATGCGCGGCAGCGGCAGTCCGCGATGGCGCAACAGCCGCGCCAGTTCAAACGCCACCACCGCTCCCATGCTATGTCCGAAGAAGGCGAACGGCTGCTCGAGATAAGGCGCGATGGCGTCCGCCAGC
>JADGNR010000320.1 GCA_017883415.1 Bryobacteraceae bacterium
TGCCCACGCCCGAGAAAACCACCTTCGACGGGTCGCCGCCGGCCCGCAGGACGCGGAACAGCTCGCCGCCGGAAACGATGTCGAAGCCAGCGCCGGCTTCGGCCAGCAACGCCAGCACGGCCAAAGACGAGTTGGCTTTCACGGCGTAGCACACGGCATGCGGCAGATCGCCGAACGCCTGGTCGTAGGCGCGGTAGTTGTCGAGCAGGGTCTGGCGCGAGTACACGTACGCCGGAGTTCCGGTGTGGGCGGCCAGGTCCGCCAGCGGGACCTGTTCGCAGTAGAGGTCATTCTGCGAGTAATGGAACATCGGTGGTTGAAATCAAAGTATGGCACGCGCGGCCGCCGCGCCGGAGTGGTGGGGCAGGCGCTGCCGCTACCGGCTGGCGGCGGGCACCGCCTTCAGCTTATCCAGCGCGGCCAGCGTCTGCTGCCATTCCTTGCGATCTTTCTTGCCGGCGAAGGGGAGTTCCCGGTCGCGAAAGAATTCCAGGACGTTGTCGCGCACTGATGCGCCGACCGCGGCGGGATCCTTCTCGGCCAGCTTGACGGCGAGCCTGGCGTAGGCTGTATCGGCCAGCGTGTATTCGGTGGGCCGGGCCAGCTCTCCGGTGTCGAAGTCGCGGTCGGCCAGCGCCAACTGCGCGCGGCCCTGATCGCGCAGCAGGCCGCGATAAACCTCCAGGGTCTTGTCGAAGCTCGCCTGGAACATCCGGTCCGTCTCCGGGGTGGGCGGTTTGAACGAAAGGGCTTTGAGCGGGCCGATCTTCGGCAGAATGCGGATCAGGAAGCCCAGGATCCGGTCGCCGATCCCCGGCTTTTCATAGCGCCGGTCCCACTCTTTGTGGTAGCTCGCCTTGGAGAGGTTGTAAACGAATTTGCGCCGCGTCACGCCGGGTTGGGCTTTCATCAGGTCGGACTTGCTCATGTCCCAGGCGACGCGCGTCATTCTGGGAAGGAGGCCGCTCACGGTATGCCGGTAGGTGCTGAGCGCAAGGTCCAGGTCGCTGAAAACATCCGTCAAATCCAATGAGTAGGTGTCGTGAAAGGCGCGTTCCAGAACTCCTTTGGCGACATTGAACCCGATGAAATCGTGGTACGACTGCGGCGCGTAATTGCCGCGCGCCACTTGCAGGACGTCGAAGGCGAACTCCACGCGGATGTGCGCCGTGGGATTGTCGCCGTAGGTGACCACCGGCCCGTACTTGCGCTTCAGTTTCGGATACTGGATGGGGACCGCGCGATTCACGGCGATGGCGTGCCCCTCGGTGTCGGCGGCGTAGTGGGCTAGCGCGCCGAGCGCGAAGGCGTACTCGTCCAGGTCCTGCGCTTCGCGGAGCAGGTTGACCACGAAGTCCCCGCTGCGAACGTAGTGCACCAGATCGCTGAAGAATTTGCTCCCGAACGGGTAGTAGCCCATGTCCTGCAGGATGCAGCCGCCGTAGGCGTAGCTGTGGGCCTCGACCAGGTTTTCCGGCGTCGCCTGCGGGAATTTCGCGAGGAGGAGCGGTTTGATCTGGCTGTCCCATGCGATGTCGATGATGGCTTCATGGGTGAGGACGGAATAGGCGCGCAGCAGCGGAGCCGCCAGCAGCAGGGAAAGACAGACCGTGGCACGGCGCATGGTAAATCTCCAGGCAACTGGAGTGCTCCGGTAGAACGCAAAAGTGCCCCGCGTCACAGAAAGCGTGACACGGGACACTGGTTCTTCGCTAGACGGCAGCGAACGTTGACAATTGCGCCTCGAGATCCGCCAAGGCCTTACTCAAAACTGCCTTGTAGCGCGGATTCTGGGCGGAGTTCAATTCCCGTACCACCCTGGTGCGGGAGAGAAGGATAGTTTCCTTCTTGCGAATTAATTCTAGCGTTTCCGGAGCGGGTGTATTTTCAAGAACGGCGCTGCGATGGTCCTCGGCCATGTCGATCTGCGCCTCGACCGACTTGCTTGCCCAACCTCTGGCCATGATTCATTGTACCGCCCCACGGCCCGAATTGATAGTCTACGCACAATTTCCGGTCGAACTCGTTACGATACAACCATGAGGCCACTGCACGCGACGTTTCGATTCTTCGCTCTCGCCGGCTTCTTTCTGCTCACCGTAGCGGCCCAGGACCTGGCCCCCATGCGTCCGCCGGCCGTTCCCCTGGTGGCGCACGATCCTTATTTCAGCATCTGGTCGATGGCGGACCGCCTGGCCGGCGACGCTACCCGCCATTGGACCGGGAAGCCCCAGACGCTGACCGCGCTCGTGCGGATCGACGGCCAGGTGTACCGCCTGATGGGCCGCGAACCGCGGCAAGCGCCGGCGCTCGAGCAGAAACGGCTGAGCGTGCTGCCCACCCGGACCATTTACGAATTTGCGGGTGCGGGCGTGAACGCCGGCCTCACATTCTTCACGCCGGCGCTCGCGGACGATCTCGAAATCCTCTCCCGGCCGCTGACCTACATCGAGTGGAGCGCCGCTTCCGCCGACGGCCGCGAGCATGAAACGCAGATTTATTTCGATGCCGCCGCCGATCTGGTGGTGAACACTCCCGACCAGCCGGCCCTTTCCTCGCGCTACCAGTTGGACGGCCAGCCCGTCTTGCGCATGGGTTCCCGCGAACAGGCGGTGCTGGCGCGGCGCGGCGACGACCTGCGCATCGACTGGGGCTACCTGTACCTGGCCGCCGACAAGCCGGAGGGCGTGTCGGAAGCGGCCCTGGGCCGCGGCCCCGCCCAATCCGCGTTTGAAGCCACCGGACGCCTGCCGGGCTCGGACGACTTTTCCGATGACGCTGGCACGGGGCTGGCCTTCAGCATCGATCTGGGCCGCGTGGGCCCGCGCCCGGTCTCGCGTTACCTGATGCTGGCGTATGACGATCTGTACTCCATCGAATATTTCCAGCGCCGCGAGCGGCCCTGGTGGCGCCGCCACGGCGCCGGGGCGGGCGATCTGCTGCGCCATGCCCGCCGCGACCACGATGCGCTGCTCGAGCGCGGCCAGCGCTTCGACGATGAGTTGATGGCGGACCTGCGCCGCGCCGGTGGCGAAGAATATGCGCGCCTGGCGGCGCTGGCCTATCGCCAGACTCTGGCCGCCCACAAACTGGTTGCCGACGCCGACGGCGCGGCCCTGTATTTTCCCAAAGAGAATTTCAGCAACGGCTGCATCGCCACGGTGGACGTGATCTATCCCAGCTCGCCGTTCACCCTGCTGTTCAACCCGCGGCTGCTGGAGGCCCAGCTTCGGCCGGTGCTGGAGTATGCGCGCATGCCGCGCTGGCCCTGGCCGTTCGCGCCGCACGATCTCGGCACGTATCCGCAAGCCAACGGCCAGGTCTATGGCGGCGGAGAGCGCACCCAAGAAAACCAGATGCCGGTGGAAGAGAGCGGCAACATGCTCATCATGACCGCCGCGCTGGCGCGCGTGGAGGCCAACGCCGCCTTTGCCGAAACCTATTGGCCGCAGCTCACCCGGTGGGCGGAATATTTGAAGGACAAGGGACTCGATCCCGAAAACCAGCTATCCACCGACGATTTCGCCGGCCACCTGGCGCATAACGCGAACCTCTCCATCAAAGCGATCCTCGCGCTCGGCGCCTACGGACTGTTGTGCGAGATGACGGGCCGCGAGCGGGAAGCCTCGCTCTACCGGAACACTGCGCGGGAGTTCGCGAAGAAATGGATGGAGCTGGCGGCGGAAGGCGGCCACTACCGGCTGGCGTTCGACCAGCCCGGCACCTGGAGCCAAAAATACAACCTGGTATGGGACAAGCTGCTTGGCCTGGACCTGTTTCCGGCGGAGGTCGCGCGCCGCGAAACGGCGTTCTATCTGACCCGGCAGAATGCCTACGGCCTTCCGCTGGATAATCGCCGCGACTACACCAAGCTGGATTGGATCCTCTGGACGGCCACCCTGGCCGGCAATGCTCCCGATTTCGCGAAGCTGGCGGCCCCGGTATACCGCTTCGCCAACGAGTCGCCCAGCCGCGTGCCGCTGACCGACTGGTACGACACGGTGACCGGTAAGCAGCAAGGATTCCAGGCGCGCTCGGTAGTGGGTGGGGTATTCATCAAGATGCTGGCCGACCCGGAAATCTGGAAGAAGTATGCGGGCCGGGCGCGGCGTGCCATTGCGGAGAAAGCCATGTGATATCCTCTAACAGCTAAGCCTATGCCACGAAAAACCATCGTCATTGCTCTGCTTCTGCTGCTCGTTCCTGCGTTCGTTGTTGCGCAGGAGCGGGTGGATTTGAATGTGATTCACAAAATCAAGGTCGCCGAATTCGGGGGCGGCGGTGGAGGGTTCGGCGGCGGTGGCGGCGGCGGACGAGGCGGTTCCCGGGTCATGGAGATCATGTACAGCCTGACCGACCGTTACGGCCCGCGCCTCACCAATTCTCCGCAGTACCGCGCCGCCGGCGATTGGGCAGTGGGCCAGCTCAAGGAATGGGGCCTGGACAAGGTCCACCTGGAAAAATGGACTTCGAATATTCCCGGCTGGCAGTACACTCACTTTTCGGGCAACATGGTGGAGCCCACGTATCAGGCGCTGATCGGCGTCCCGGTGGCCTGGACCGGCGGGACCAACGGCGCGGTGACCGGTGAAGCGATCCTCGCCCCCATCCTGGCCCCCGCCGACCTGGATAAATTCCATGGCAAGCTGAAAGGCAAGGTGGTCCTGACCGTGGCGGCGCCGCTGGAACTTCCGTTCCCGACCACGCCGCTGGCCCGCCGGTACACGGATGCGGAGCTGGCCGACCTGGTTCCGGAGCTGATCCCCACCGGCGGCCGCGGCGGACGCGGCGGCGGGCGCGGTGGCGCACCCGGCCAGCCGCAGATGACCCCGGAAGAACAGCGGGCGTTCCAGCAGCGCCGATTGACCTACTTCAAAGATGAAGGGGTGCTGGTGACCATCTCGGCTTCGGCTCGCGGAGAAAGCGGCACCCTATTCGGCGGCGGCGCGCAGACCTCCACGCGAAACCCCGATGGGACCAGCACGCCGGTTCCCTTCGAGACCGTGAAATCCAACCCTCCGCAAGTCGCCATCACCGCGGAACACTATAACCGCATCGCGCGGTTGCTGGAACATAACGTTCCGGTGAAGCTCGAATTCAACATCAAGACCGAGTTCCAGCCCAACACCGATTCCTTCAACGTGGTCGCCGAGATTCCGGGCACTACCAAGCCGGACGAGCTGGTGATGGTGGGCGGGCACTTCGATTCCTGGCATTACGGCACGGGCGCCACCGATAACGGGGTGGGCAGCGCGGTCGCCATGGAAGTGATGCGCATCCTCAAGACGCTCAATCTCAAGATGGACCGCACCGTCCGCATGGGCCTGTGGGGCGGGGAAGAACAGGGACTGCTGGGATCGGCCGCTTACGTGAAGGAACATTTCGCCGATCGCGCCGTCATGAAGCCGACCGCCGAGCACGACAAGTTCGCGGGCTACTTCAATATCGACAACGGCACGGGCAGAATCCGCGGCGTCTATCTGCAAGGCAACGAGATGATGCGGCCGGTGTTCGAAGCGTGGTTCGCCGCGCTCAAGGATCTGACCCCCGGCGTGATCACGATTCGCAATACGGGCGGCACCGACCACCAGTCGTTCGATGGCGTCGGGCTGCCGGGCTTCCAGTTCATCCAGGACCCGATGGACTACGACACCCGCACGCATCACTCCAATATGGATGTGTACGACCGCATCCAGCAGGCCGACCTGGAGCAGATGGCGGTAATCGAGGCGGTGTGCGTGTACAATGCCGCGACGAGGCCGGACAAGCTGCCGCGCAAGGACCTGCCGCCAGCCACGCCCCCGGCCGGCCGCGGCGGCGGTGGCCGCGGGAATTAGGGTACTAACGGGCTTGGCAGGCGGCAGCGCCTGCCCCACCACTGCAAGCACAGCATTTGTCTTGGTGGGGCATGCTTTAGCTTGCCGATTTTTCCGCGGCGCATCTCACATCCACGCGTTGACCAGGACCGCCACGGCGGCGGCGGCGGCGGTTTCCGCGCGCAGCACCAGCGGGCTCAGCGAGACCGGCTGCCAGCCGGCCGCCGCGGCCAGCCGCCGCTCCGCGTCCGTCCATCCGCCTTCCGGTCCCACCAGCAGCGCGGCGCGGTCTCCGGCGGCGCGGTTCGGCGCGAGCGCGCGCAGCAAAGGAGGCGCGCCGGCCTCCTCCAGAAAATAGCGATGCTCCGCCTCTTCGGCCAGGCTGGCGGCGAACCGCACGGCAGGCGCAATCTCCGGCGCGCGCACCCGCCGCGCCTGCTGGCTGCTCTCGCGCGCAATCCGCGCCCAGCGTTCCGCGCGCTTGTCTGAGGCCTCGAACAGGCCCCGCTCCACGCGCGCGGTCTCAACCGGCACCACCCGCTCCACGCCCAGTTCGGTGGCCTTTTCGATGGTCCACTCGAAGCGGTCGAATTTGATCAGGGCGGCGCAGAGCGTGATGCGCACCGCGAAGGCCGGCGTCTCGATGGGTTCGAGCACGCGGAACACCACGCGATCCCCGCGCGCTTCCACGATCTCGGCGAGGTAAGCGCAGCGATTGTCAGAGATCTCGTAGCGCTGCCCCGCTTCGGCGCGGAGCACGCGCGCGAGGTGCCGCGCCTCTTCGCCGCGCAGTTCCGCCTCGCCGCCGCGCACGGCATCCACGAAGAATCTTCGCCGGGCCAAGATACTATTTCACTACAATCGAGTTTATGATCGCTCTGCTGCGCGGCGTGCTCGTCGAAAAACATCCCAACCAGGCCATCGTCGAGACCGGCGGCGTGGGTTACGACGTCACCATTCCGGTCTCGACCTTCACCCACCTGCCGGAGGCTGGCGCGGAGGT
>JADGNR010000321.1 GCA_017883415.1 Bryobacteraceae bacterium
GGTCGACCGGCGGCCGGCCCCCTGTTGCGCCTCGGTCAGGCCTCCGCCCTCCCCCTGCCGGCTTCGGTGGATCAGCCTCCGGCCACGCGCGAGGCGATTACCTGGTAATGGCGCGAGTCCATCCCTTGGGACAGTACCCGCAGCAGCAACTCCAACCTCTGCACGCGGCCGGCCGGATTGATGCCGCGCGCCAGCAGTTCCTTGCGCAGGCGCGCCGGGTCGGTCAGCAGTTCGGAGGCCGCGCTCGTGCCCTCCGCGCTGGTTCCGGCCACCAGCAGCACCCAGCCCTTACCCGTGAGGTTCGGCAGCAGCGACAGGATGGCATAAGCCGTACCGGGCGAGGCGGTGATGGCCGACGGCTGCCACCGTGCCGGCTCCCCCGGAAGCGGTGCGTGGTTCGCCATGTACTGAAACCTGGTGGCTGGTTCGATCTCGATGGCGAACGTCAGCGTCTCGCGAAACATCTCCGCCCACGGGTTCGCCACCGCGCTGCCGATCAGGATCACCGGCTGCTCGCCTTTGAACTGTTCCATCTGCATTTTCCGCGCCGGTACCACCAATGCGGTGCGGCCGGTGGTCTCCAACATGGCGCTGACCCGCGATGCCGCGACCGCGCTCACCACGCTGGTGTATTGATTTCCCGATCGCGGCGAAACCGGCGCCAGCTCCGCGCCGAAGTTCCCGGTCCACTGTTCCCCCAGGAATTCATCGAGCGAAAGCGCCCGTTTCGAGACCACGTTGGAATAGATCGTATAGTTGCTGTCGGTGATCGCTACGCGCACCACCTTTTGCGATCCAAATTGCGACCACGGCAACAACTCCATACCGGGCGCTGGCGGCACCCGGCGCACCAGTTGCTGGTTGGACCACAGCAGGACGCCGCACGCCGCGGCAAGGACGCCGATCGCTGCCCAGGCGAGAGCAGGCATCCGCCACCACGGGGGCCGCGCCAAAGCCGGCAGCGAGGAGTGACTGTCCGGCGGCAAGGCGTGGAACTCCAGCATGTAGCTGCCCGCCGGCAGGCAGATCTGCACGCTCCCCGGTTCGCGGGCCAGGTCCGCGTTGGCGTAGTAGGCCAGCAGACGTTTGCGCACGCTGTTGGCTGAGACACGGACTATCGCATCCTTGCCCGTATCGTAGGCGGCATCCCGCCCGAACACCTCCACCCCGATGGTCCGCTCTTTGAGTTGGGGCTCGCTGCCCTCCAGGGCATGTTCCACCAGGTACTGCAACAGCGTGCAACTGCGCTCGCTGGCGGCAAACTCGTGGCTATGGAGAACCCGCTCCAGTTCCTCGGAAATGAGCTTGCGGGTCTTCGCCGAAGCTGGCGTTTCCCCCGCCGAGCCTGGTCGCGTTCCCGACCTAAGCCCTGCCACATCCCCTGTGCCCGTAGTGGTCTCGCCTCCGCCGATAATGCTACCAGCTTAACCGTTTAATCCGCAAGCAGGATAAAACCATCGTATTATCAGAAACGTAGCGATATGTTAGGGAACCCGTTAAACGTGGCTTTAAGGCTTGGGGGAGCGCAGAATGAGAACGCTGCGAATCAGGACTGATGGAGGTTAGCTGTGATGAAGCGTCTACGTTTCACTTGCACCCTAGGCGTGCTCCTATTGTGCTTCGCCCTCAGTTGCTTTGGGCAAACCGTTAATGCCACGCTGCTCGGTACCGTGACCGACAGCAGTGGCGCCGTGATCCCCAACGTGAAGGTGGTCATCACCGAAGTCAATACCGGAATCAACCGGTCCGGGCAGAGCAATGAAAGCGGGAATTACACCTTCCCCAATCTGGCCCCCGGCCAATACATGGTGGCCGTGGAGACTCCCGGCTTTAAGAAGGAGACGCGCAAGGATATTGACGTCATCGTCAACAGCACCACGCGCGTGGACATTCAGTTGCAGCCCGGCAGTCCCACCGAGACCGTCGAAGTCACCGGAGCGCCGCCGCTGCTGCAGACCGACCGCGCCGATACCGGCATGAAGATCGAGATGGCCCAGGTGATGAACATGCCGCTGGGCACCAACCGGAACTTCCAGTCCCTGCTGAACATGGTGCCGGGAGCCACCATGGCAAGCTTCCAGCACTCCCAGTTCTTCAACGCCTCCAGCTCCCTGCAAACCGAGGTGAACGGCCAGATGCGGATGGGCAACAGCTACCAGATCGAGGGCATCGACGATAACGAACGCACCGGCCTGCTCCAGATCCTCGTGCCGCCCATCGAAGCCATCCAGACGGTGGACGTATCCACGAGCAATTTCGAAGCCGAGTTGGGCCGGGCCAGCGGCGCCAATGTCAACGTACAACTGAAATCCGGTACCAACAACCTCCACGGTGCGGCCTACGAGTTCCTGCAAAACACCAGGCTCGATGCCCGCAGCTTCTTCAATCCGACGGTGGGGGCCGTGCATTACAACTACTTCGGGGGCAACGTCGGCGGGGCAATCAAGAAGAACAAGCTGTTCTTCTTCGGGGATTATCTGAAGATCAAGGACCACGAGGCGAATACCAACCTGGTCACGGTTCCTTCCGATCCGTTTCGGAATGGCGACCTGAGCGCCTCGCCCACCGTCATCTACGACCCGAAAACGGGCGCCCAGGATGGCAGCGGCACAGGGCGTCAACCCTTTGCCAACAACCAGATTACTCCGGATCGCATCAATCCGGTTTCGGCGAAAATCCTGGGGCTCGTGCCCTCGCCGAATCAGTCCTTCGCCCTCAACAACCCGAGCAACAACTACTACGCCACCCTGCCGTTCACCAAGGATACCGACTCCTTCGACACCAAGATCGACTACAACATGACGGACAAGGACCGCCTCAGCGGCCGGTTCAGCTTCTCGCGCCCGGTGGTCTTCCAGGCGCCCCTGTTCGGGCTGGCGGGCGGTCCGGGACCAAGCACCGCGTTTATGGGCACGGGCACCCAGAAAACCTACAGCTCCGGCATTAACTACGACCGGGTGGTATCCAACACCCTGGTGGCCGAGTTCCGGGTGGGCGTCGCCCACTACCACAACGAGGCCCTGAACTCGGACTACGGCACCGCCTCCGCCAACAACATCGGCATTCAGGGGGCCAACGTGGATGCGTGGAGCAGCGGCATGTCGTGGATTAATATCAACGGCGGAATCACCAACCCGCTGGTGGGCTATTCGCCCAGCCTGCCGTGGAAACGCGCGGAGGCCATCTTCAATATGGTCAACACCTGGACCAAGACGGTGGCCAACCACACCATCAAATGGGGAGTCGACCTGCGGCGCCTGCGCGATGACCTGCTGCAAACGCAAACGTTCAGCCCCCGCGGGCGGTTCGAGTTCGATGTCGCGCAGACTTCCACTCCGGGAGCCAAGACCGGCTTTGGCAACAGCTTCGCCAGCTTTCTGCTGGACCTGCCGAGCCTGGTCGGGCGCGACCTCGCAACCTACTTCCCAACTTATCGCGCCTGGGAGTTCTTCGCCTTCGGCCAGGACAAGTGGGTGGTCACTCCCAAACTTACCCTGGACCTGGGCCTGCGCTGGGAATTCTACCCGCCGGCCACGCCGCGCTTCGCGGGCGGCTTCTCCAACTACAATCCCATCAATAACACCCTGGTGATTGCCGGGGTCGGCGGCAACCCCATCAACCTGGGCATGGCCACCCACTACCGTTACTTCGCGCCGCGCCTGGGGTTGGCCTACCGTTTGGGAGACAAGACGGTGCTGCGTGCCGGGTTCGGCCTCAGCTACACCCCATTCCCGGATAACAAGTACGCGTTCGACAATTTCCCGATCAAGGCCAACAACCAGTTTTCGCCCACCGGCCTCGGCTATGGGCCGGCCACGCTTCCCAACGGCCAGGCGGCCACCTTCCAGGTTGGTCTGCCGGCGCCGGCTCCCATCGTCATACCGGCCAGCGGGATCATCACCAATCCCAGTGCGGCCTCGGCGTATGAATGGATTCCCACCGACTACAGCAACCCCTACGTGGAATCCTGGAATCTCTCGGTGCAGCAGGCTCTGCCGGCGCACTTCACCCTGGATGTGGCCTACGTGGGGAACCACGGCGTGCGCACAGCGGCGTCCCCCAACATCAATGCGGCCACGGTCATCGGTCTGGGCACCAAAGGCCAGCCGGAGTTTCCGCGAACCGCCAACACCGTGCAGTACTGGCAAGGCTTCTCCTCCATGTACAACGCATTGCAGGCGAAGTTCAATCGCCGGCTCACCACCGGTCTGCTCATCACCACCTCCTATACGTTTGCCAAAGGCATGGGCTACCAGGACGGCGACGATGGCGGGCTGCTGTTCTATATCAATCAGCAACGCAACTATGCGCGGACCTCGTTCGACCGCACCCAAACGTTCGTCCAGAGCTACGTGTACGATCTGCCCATGGGCAAGGGCAAACGCTGGTTGAACGCCGGACCGGCGGCCATGATCCTGGGTGGTTGGCAGCTCAATGGCACGCTCACCCTGATGACGGGGACGCCGTTCGACGTGCGCTACAGCTCGAGCGGGCTGAACGCACCCGGCAACACGCAAACCGCGGATCAGATCGCTCCGGTCCAGATCCTGCACGGAATCAACACCGGCAATCCGTGGTTTTCCACTTCGAGCTTCGCGCCCCCGGCGACGGGAGTTTTCGGGAGCGTGGGCCGCGACAGCCTCACCGGACCCGGGTTGTTCGGCCTCAACGCCTCGCTGTTCAAAACTATACAGGTGAAGGAGAGGTGGAAGCTGGAAGTGCGCTGTGAGGCCTTCGGCCTGACCAACACGCCGCAATTCAACAACCCGGGCAACACCCTGGGCAACGCCAGCTTCGGCTATGTCACCGGGACTATCGGCAGCGGCAGCGGAGTCAACGGGACAGGAGGCGGGCGCGCCTTCCAGTTGGGCGCGAAGTTGAGCTTCTAAGGTCAACCCGCACCGTCAATGCCGGGCCCCACACCCCTTGGGGCCCGGCCCAATGATCGCAGGAGTCAAACCATGAGAACTCGTCTGTATCGAGTGCTGTTGCTGGCGTTGTCCGCGGCGGCGATGCCCGCGGCGCAACCGGCGCCGGAGTCGGCCGCGGTCACCATCGCCAACGTTGGCGCGCGGCGGTCGGTCAACCTGAACGGAAAGTGGCAGGCCATTGTCGATCCTTATGAGACCGGATATTACGATTTCCGGCTCCAGCCCGATAAGGATGGGTTCTTTAAGAACGCCAGGCCGAAGGACAAGAGCGAGCGCATCGAATACGATTTCGACGCTTCGGAACAATTGGATGTTCCGGGCGACTGGAACTCCCAGCGGGATACTCTCTTCTTCTACGAAGGAACCGTGTGGTACAAGCGCTCCTTCGACTATCGCGCCAGGCCCGGTACGCGCCTGTTCCTCTATTTCGGCGCGGCCAACTACCAGGCCATCGTTTATTTCAACGGGGACGAGCTGGGCACCCACACCGGCGGATTCACGCCGTTCGCGTTCGAGGTGACCGGCCGAGTCCGCCAGAAGGACAATTTCGTGGTGGTCAAGGTGGACAACAAACGCCACCGCGACGGCGTCCCTACGGTCAATACCGACTGGTGGAACTACGGCGGTTTGACGCGCGGCGTATCGCTCGTGGAACTGCCCGCGACCTTCGTCGAGGATTATTTCATTCAATGGAAGAAGGGCGCCGCCGGCGCCATCGCCGGATGGGTCAAACTCAACGGCCCCCAGCGGCGGCAGCGGGTCACGGTCACCATCCCCGAGGCCGGCATCTCCGGTTCCCTCACCACCGATGCCAACGGATACGGGGAGTTGAGCATTCCCGCGAAACTGGATTTCTGGTCGCCCGAAAATCCCAGGCTGTACCAGGTGAACGTGGCGGCCGAGACCGACTCGGTCGAGGACTCCATCGGTTTTCGCACCATCTCTACCAAAGGCGCCGACATTCTGTTGAACGGCAAGCCGGTCTTCCTCCGCGGCGTTTCCATCCACGAGGAGGCTCCCTTCCGGGCCGGCCGGGCCTACAGCCGGGAGGATGCGCGCACGCTGCTCGGCTGGGCGAAAGAGATGGGGTGCAATTTCGTCCGGCTGGCGCATTACCCGCATAACGAATTCATGCTCCGCGAAGCGGATCGCCTCGGTTTGATGGTCTGGGAAGAGACTCCGGTCTATTGGACCATTGAGTGGGATAACCCCGGGACCTTCGCCAACGCCAGCCGCCAACTCCTCGAAAGCATGACCCGCGACCGCAACCGCGCCTCCATTATTCTCTGGTCGGTAGCCAATGAAACGCCGGTCACCGAGGCACGCACTACATTTCTGAGGAAGCTGGTGCGCCAGGCGCGCCTCGAGGATCCCACCCGCCTCCTGACCGCTGCCCTGCTGCACCATGGCGACGGCGGCCCGGCCCAGGACAACGACATCCTGATCGACGACCCGCTCGGGGCCGACCTGGATGTGCTCGGCTGCAACGAGTACATCGGATGGTATGACGGCCTGCCCGACAAGGCCGACCGCTCCAATTGGAAGAGCATCTACCAGAAGCCGCTGGTCATGAGCGAATTCGGGGCGGACGCCCTATTCGGCCTGCATGGCGATGCGCTCACCCGGTGGAGCGAAGAGTACCAGGAAAGCGTGTACCGCCATCAACTCCAGATGCTGGACCGCATCTCGTTTCTGCGCGGAACCTCACCCTGGATCCTGATGGACTTCCGCAGCCCGCGCCGCACCCTCCCGCACATCCAGGACTACTTCAACCGGAAGGGTCTCATTTCCCTGCGCGGGGAAAAGAAGAAGGCGTTCTACGTCATGCAGGATTACTACAGGATGAAAGCGCATCCGGTGGACTGACGCCGTGGCCACACCCCGCC
>JADGNR010000610.1 GCA_017883415.1 Bryobacteraceae bacterium
CTCCGGCGCGACCCGGAGGGTCGCAGCTACCGACCACGACGCGACCCGCGGGGTCGCGGCTGCTGCGCCAGTTTCTGGCGAAAGTGCCGTTCAATGAACTGCTCGGCATCCAACTGCACCGCACGCATCGGGATGGAGTCACGATCCGTTGCAAACTCCAGGACACCCTGATGAACGGCGCCCAGGTGCTGCATGGCGGCGTCACCGCAACCCTGGCCGACGTGGCCGTGGCGGTGGCCATCCACCACCGCTTCGGCGGAACCCGCCCCATCACCACCGTCGACTTGAAGATTAACTACTTCCGCCCGGTATCGGAGGGCACGGTGTATGCGCGGGCCAGCCTGCTGCGCGTGGGCGGTACCATCTGCGTGGGCCGCGTGGACCTGACCGACGACCAGGAACGCGTCATCGGCGTGGCGATTGCCACGTACATCTTCCTGAACGGGCAACATCGATGAACATGCTGAAAGATAAGGTCGCCGTGGTTACCGGCGCCAGCCGCGGCATCGGGCGGGCCATCGCCGAACAATTCGCCCGCGAGGGCGCCACCGTCGTGATCTGCGGCCGCAAACAGGAAACGCTGGAGCAGGTGGCGTCGGAAGCCGCGGCAAGAATCGGGGACTGCGCCGGCAGCATTCACCCCATCGTCTGCCATGTGGGCCGCGCGGCCGACATTCAGCGTCTGGTCGAAACCACGCACCGCCAATTCGGCAGGATCGATATCCTGGTGAACAATGCCGCCACCAACATCGCCCAGGAACCGGTGTTGCAGGTGGACGAGGCCCGGTTCGACAAGATGATCGAGGTCAACCTGAAGAGCGCCTTCCGTTTCATCCAGGCCGTGGCGCCGGGGATGTGCGAGCGCGGCTCGGGGTCGATCGTCAACATCGCGTCCATTGCCGGGTTGCGGCCGCAGTACCAGGGCATGCTCTACAGCATGACCAAGGCCGCGCTCATCATGATGACGCAATCCTATGCGCTGGAACTAGGGCCGCGCGGCGTGCGTGTGAACGCCATTGCGCCCGGCCTGGTGCAAACGGTTCTCAGCGAGTACTTCTGGAAAGACGAACAGAAGCTGCGCCAGATCATCGAGGAGCAGCCGGTCAAGCATCTGGGCCAGCCCGCCGAGATTGCCGAAATCGCCGTGATGCTGGCCAGCGACCGCGCGTCGTACTTAACAGGCCAAACGCTGGTGGTGGATGGCGGAAGGCTGCTGCCCTAATCGCGTAGAATGGCGGTAGGGGCTTAGCTCCCCGCCGACTTTCCTATGATTCTACGCACCGTCAAACAGGCCCGCGCCACTTTCACGCTGTTGAGCCCGGATGAATTCCGCCGCCGCGCCACCGTGCCCCTGCACATCGGTTTGGTGGCCGATGGCAGCGCCGCCTATGCGGAAATGGAAGATTTCCTCATTCCACCGGGCGTGACCCGCGAGTCGCGGCTGCAATTGCTGCGACGGGTGCACCGCGCCAGCGAACCGGACGCGCCCCAAACCGTCGACTTGATTCTATACGAGCCCGGCATCCCCTGCCCCCAGGAATGCTTCAGTTATCACCGCGACCATCCCGAGGCCACGGTCTCCGAAGTGCTGGCGGAAAAGGCCGACCTGGCTCTGCCTCTGGCTCGCCAGTTTCCCGTCTTCCGCCGCGCCGTGCTGGAAAACATCATCCACACGGTGGCGCGCGACAATGCCCTGTTTGCGGTGGCCACGGCTTTGCCGAACGTGCTTCCGAACCTGGTCGAACTGCCGTGGATCATGGGTGAATTCACCTCGGACACGCTGTTTCTTACCGCCAACCAGATCCGCATGGCCTTTCAGATTGCCGCCGCCTGCGGGAAAGATCCGGGATTCTCGGCGCAGAAGTTCGAAATTCTTTCGATCGCCGGCGGCGCCTTTGGATGGCGGGCGCTGGCCCGCGAACTGGTGGGCCACATCCCGCTGGGCGGAGGCTTGATCCCGAAGGGAGCCATTGCCTACGCCGGAACCTACGTGGCCGGGAAGGGACTGGCACTGTTTCACCAGCACAACGGTTTGCACACCCCCGAAGAGCGGCGCGAACTGTACCGCGAGGGCCTGGCGCGCGGCAAGTCGGTGGCGGAGGCAAGCGGCCCCGATCCGAAGGCCTCATCCGGACCGCTGTAAACTAAACGCCTCCGGGATGCGTCGTACAATTAGGGAAGGAACCGTTTCCCGGAGGACATACCTATGCGTGTGGTACATTTTGGAATCGTTTTAGTCCTGGCAACGGCAGGGTTCGCAACGGCAGGGTTCGCCGATACTATCGTCCTGAAAAACGGCCGTGTAATTAATGGCACGTATCTGGGCGGATCGCCTCGCCAGGTGAAGGTGGAAGCCGGCGATCAGATCACCACATTGGAAGTCAGCGACATCGCGCGGATCGAGTTCAGCGGCGGCGCCGGGATGCCGTCGTCCCGCGTGGATGACGGGCGGCCCTCCATGCGCCGCGGGGACGGCGGGGACAGTGGACGGCCCACGCTGCGCCGGGCGGATAATGCCGCGCCGCGGGACGATCCCGACCGGCCGGCGGTGCGCCGCAGCGAAGGCGAAGGCAATGTCGTCTTCCGTCCCGATACCACTCCGGCGCCGGCCGCGCCACCGCGCGATCCGGTCAACCTGCCGGCAGGCACCAACCTGGTGGTCCGTATGATCGACCCCGTGGATTCGGAGACCGCT
>JADGNR010000067.1 GCA_017883415.1 Bryobacteraceae bacterium
CTGCCCGCGGAACGTTCATGGGCAACCGGGGCGGGGTCCTGCACAACCAGGAACGCGAGATCGTGCGCCAGTACGCCAGCCGGCGCTGGATTACCTGTCTCCTGGAATTTAAGGGTCGGCGGCGTTCCGTGATGTCTCCGGGCCGTTACACCGAACTGTTCTTCCTGGACGAAGCCGTGGCGCTTGCCGCCGGCCACAGACCCTGTGCCGAGTGCCGGCGGGAGCGGTTCAACGCCTTCCGAGACGATTGGACTCGCTCCCGAGATCCGCATGGCGGGAACTCCGCCGATGAAATCGATCTGGAACTGCATCGCGCCCGGATCGACCGCCGAAAAGGAAAGATCACTTACCAGGCGCCGTTGCACTCGTTGCCCGATGGTTGTTTCGTGCAGATCCAGGGCGCCAGCTATCTGGTGTGGGGCGACTCGCTCCTTCTATGGGCGCCCACGGGCTACCTGAAGAAGGGCCCCCGGCCCAGTGACTTGACGGTCACAGTCCTGACGCCGGAGCCATTGGTTCGGTGCCTTCGCCAGGGATACCGGCCGGAGATACACCAATCCTCGCTCGCACTCTGAAGACTCTGTCGGGGCCGATTATTTCTTTTTGAGCCGATCGTTCCCGATTTGCTCGCCGGCCATCTTTTTGGCTACGTCGAGCGCTTCATTCGCCGGGACTTTGACGTCGGGCTCGAGGCCGGTGCCCTAACAGTTCGTCTTGGAGATGGGGTTCACGGCGCGCGCGAATGGCACGCCGATCATGAAGTGATCGTCAATGCGATGGCCGGAAACCGGGTGGGCGCCTCCTCCAGTGGTCTCGCCCGCAATCGTCGCCCGCTTCAGGTTCTTGAGGTTGTAGGTGAACTCCTCCGCCCCTGAAAATGTCCGCTTCGAGGTCAGCACAAACACCGGCTGGCCCGTGAGTTTCTTCCCGGCTATCGCCCCCGTAGCGGTTGCGCCGCACACCGCCGGATCGGGGAAGCTTATCGTGGCTGACTTCCTGCAGGTGACTGGTAAGCAACACGGCAAAGGCTCCACGGTCGGCGGCATCGTACTCGCCTTTCTTCTGTCGCGCCCGTAGCGCCTCTTCCATTTTATTGGCGGTCTCCGGGAAGACCTAAAACTCGTTCAGGGCGGCAATCGCTCCGTCGATCACGCGCTCCCGCGTGGCCGCATCGATCTTGGGGTTCATATCGGCCGCGGTCATGCCCGGAGGAATGGCCCGCAGGGGGAAGCTCACAACTTCGGCCGGATCGGCGTCCTTCACTTCGATCTTCCCGAACGCGGTCGTGGGGCTCGCTTTCTCTTTGACGCGGAATTCGACGTGCGCGCGGTCGCCGCTGTTGAAAGCAGCGAGCCAGGCCGGTCTGCCGCCGGTCTACGCCACCTTCACCGTCTTCACGTTCACGAATTCGCGAATCCCCCAGGCGCTCAGCTCGCGCCCGTATCCCGACCGTTTCACGCCGCCGAAGGGGAGCCGCGGGTCCGACGCCACCATGCCGTTGACGAATACCATTCCGGCCTCGATTCCGTCGATGAACCGCTCCTGCTCGCCCGCGTCCTTGGTCCACGCGCTGGCGCCTAATCCGAAGCCGGTATCGTTGGCAAGTTCGATCGCCTGGTCGATTCCTTGCGCGCGGAACAACACGGCCACGGGCCCGAATAATTCCTCGCGATACGCCGGCGAATCGGTGGGCACATCCACCAGCACGGTGGGCGCGTAGTAGTTGCCCGGCCCGGCCAGGCGCTTCCCTCCGGTGAGTACCCGCGCGCCCATCTCGACGGACCGTCGCACCTGCCCGTCCAGTGCCTCGACGATCTCGGGCGTGGCCAGCGGCCCCACCTCGGTCGACTCCTCCATCGGGTCGCCGATCCGGAGCGCCTGCATGCGCTCGACGAACCGCCGCTCGAACTCGCCGGCGATCGCGGCATCCACGATGAAGCGCTTGGCGGCAATGCAGGATTGCCCGTTGTTGATGGTGCGCGCCTCCACCGCCGTGCGCACGGCCCGCTCCAGGTCCGCGCTGGGCATGACCACGAACGGGTCGCTGCCGCCTAGCTCCAGCACGGTCTTCTTGATGCGTTTGCCGGCCTGGCTCGCCACCTGCGCGCCCGCCGGTTCGCTGCCGGTGAGCGACACGGCGCGCACGCGCGGATCGTCGATCAGACGCTCCACCTGTTCGGAGCCGATGAGCAGCGTCTGGAACACGCCCGGCGGAAATCCCGCGCGGCCGAGGATGTCTTGGATTTCCAGCGCGCAGGCGGGCACGTTCGACGCATGCTTCAGCAGCCCCACGTTGCCCGCCATGAGCGCCGGCGCCGCAAACCGGAAGACCTGCCAGAAGGGGAAATTCCAGGGCATCACGGCCAGCACCGGTCCGATGGGCTGATAGCGGATGGAACAGCGCCCCGGTCCCGCGTCCACTTTCTCATCGGCCAGCAGGCGCGCTCCGTTTTCGGCATAAAAGCGGCAAGCCGTTGCGCACTTGGCGGCCTCCCCGCGCGCCGCCCCGATGGGCTTGCCCATTTCGAGCGTCATGGTGCGCCCCAGCCGGTCGCGCTCCGATTCCAGGATCGCCGCCGCAGCGCCGAGCCAGCGCGCCCGATCGGCGAATGGCGTGTGGCGATACTCCCGGTACCCCGCCTCCGCAAGCGCCAGCTTCTCTTCGATCTGCGCATCGGTCAGCGGTTGGAATGTGCGCAACGTTTCCCCGGTGGCCGGATTTACGGAGGCGATCATCCCAACCATTGTAATGGCGCCGCGCTAAGCGCGCTTGCGCGGGAGCCATCCGGTCACAATTGTTACCAGCATCACTTAGTACTGGTACTTGTACGTAACACTTGTATCCGAAATCACTATTGTCCAAAACAGGTTCTTGCAGTCTGAAATAAAGGGAGTGCCCTCCTATAATTGACGTTGGCGAGCCATTCCTCGCTTGGAGTCTCGCCAAACGCTGCCCACAGGAGGGCAATCTAATCGTACAAGTTGCGAGCCTATTCAATCAACTGCTCCAGCACTTTCCCCGGACCGAGTTCGCCGCACTCGTAAAGAAGCACGCCGCTGAGCGTGACGCCAAGGGCTTTACCTGCTGGACGCAGTTCGTCTCCATGCTGTTCTGTCAACTCGGACGCGCCGATTCGTTGCGCGAGATCTGCAATGGCCTGGGCTGCTGCCTGGGGCGGTTGATCCATGTCGGGATTGCCAGAGCGCCTTGCCGCTCAACTCTGTCCTATGCCAACGAACACCGTCCGGCAGCTCTATTCGAGGATTTGTTCTTGACCGCGCTGGCGCGGTTCCGCGAACAACAAGGGCTGGGTACCCGCAAGCACAAGTTCCGCTTCAAGAACAAATTGCTCAGCCTGGACTCGACCACCATCTCGCTGTGCTTAACGATGTTCCCATGGGCCAAGTTCCGCCGCGCCAAAGGCGGCGTCAAGGCCCACGTCCTGCTGGACCATGACGACTACCTGCCCGCTTACGTGCTGCTCACCGAAGCCAAACGGAGCGATGTCAAACTGGCCGATTCCTTCCGGTTGAATCCCGGCTCGATTGTGGCCCTCGATCGCGGCTATATCGACTACGCTCTGTTCGGCCGCTGGAGCATGGCCGGTGTTTTCTTCGTCACCCGCCTGAAGGACAACGCCGCCTTTGAAGTGGTCGAGGAATGTGCGATCCCGCAGAACCGGAACATCCGCGCCGACCAACTCATTCGCCTCACCGGTGCCCAAGCCCAAGCCGACTATCCTGAACTGCTGCGCCGCATCGTCGCTTGGGATACCGAAAACCAGCGTGAGATCGTCTTGCTGACCAATCTGCTGGAGTTCGGCTCCACCACCATCGCCGCGATCTACAAAGAGCGCTGGCAAATCGAGCTCTTTTTCAAGGCGCTCAAGCAGAATCTGACCGTGAAGACCTTTGTCGGCACCAGCGAGAACGCCCTCCGCATCCAGATTTGGACAGCCCTGATCGCCCTGCTCCTGTTGAAATGGCTGCACCACCTCTCCAAGGCCAACTGGTCTCTGTCCATTCTGGCCTCGATGCTGCGGCTTAACCTGTTCACCTACCGCGATTTGACCGGGTGGCTCGACAATCCCATGGGTACACCGCCATTGGTTCCCGTCGCCGAGCAACTTACCTTGGCTTTGGTATGACTTGGACAGGCCGCGATCATTCAAACTGGAGACCTCCACCCGAATAGCTCGCTGGAGCACCTCCAAGCCGCCTGTTTTCAGCAGACCCCGCTACAGGTCTGTCCTGTTTTGGACAGCAGTGATCCGAAATGACATTTTGGATCACCTGTTGTCCTGTAAACTCCTCCCTAGTTTTACAAATCTCGGAGGAGGGATAAGACCATTGATAAACCGAATCTACCCGATCGGGATCGGGTTGCTCGCGTGTGCCTTGACGGCCGCGGCCGGAACCATCTGTCCGGCCGGTAATGGAGCAAACCCATTCCCACATTCACCAAACAACGCCGCGACTGGGTGTAACGTCGTCATTACCATCAGCGGCACTTCGACTCTTACCGCCACGACCGTACTCAAGGATGCTACTCCGTACGACAACGTGGAGGATTTTCTAGTAGGAGTCGTCAACAACAGCACCACGCCGATCACGTCGCTCGGTCTGAGCGGCAGCGGCATCTTCGGCTTCGACGGCGACGGCATGTGCACCTTCACCTTCGTCGGCGACGGCTACTGTTCGGCCAGCCAGCGGGCTGGAACCAATCCCCAGGACTATCAGGGGCCCACTTCAACGTTCACGATTACCAATTTCAACAACGGGGTCGTCAATTTCAGTTCGGCCATAACCAATGGCTCGACCTTTTTCAGCCTGGAGGGCAGTCCCTCCGCCGCGTTACAGGGAACACCCAATGCCGGAACTCCGGAACCGGCATCCATGGCCCTGGTGGGTCTCGGTCTGACGGGGCTCGCTATGGTCCTGCGACGGCGCAGGAACTGAACGGCTGACACAACGATCCGGTAGTTGCTCGCGCGGGCCACAGCAGGTTTGTGGCCCGTTCTTTTTGGGTTCGCAATCAACCGCAATCCAATATGGATTAGGTATATGATATCGAGACCATGGAGCGACTCCCAACATCTGCCGCGCTTCTTCTAACCGTATGGCTCGCCGTGCCAGCTCTCCCCCAAGAGGCGGAAACCACAGCCAGGCCGGCGGTCATCGGGTCATCGTACCGGCTTCCTCCGATCAGGCGACCACCGTCGTGCACTTCTCCGGTATCGACCAACCCGGGGTTCAAGATATCGCACTCGGAGCGCTCGCCAACGATCAGAAGCCAAACCTGCACATCATTCCGACCCTCATCGTGGGTGCAATCACGGGCGGCAACAAGGATTGGGACGTCACCATCACCGTCGGCAACCTGATCGCTTTCGGTGAGAGCACCGTTCCATTACTTTTGAAACGTCAGCCCAATCAGACTCTTCATTTCCAAAAGGCGGGGCTCACCGCGAGGCCGGCCGCGGAATCCGGATTCGCCGTTCGCGAAGGTAGCCAGTTGTTTATCGTGCTCGAGAACACTACCGCCTTCGACTACCCGACGGTTCGAGCACGCGCGCGCTTTCAGGATGTCGAGGTCTGTCAGGCTACGGCCGATCAATCCGCCGCGGGAAACCCTGGCGACAACAAGCACTGCGACAACCCCGCCCTGTGGGTCAGTTTCTCGGTGCCAAAATACGCACCCGTGACCCTGCGCGTGACGCCGGCGCCCGAGTGGTTTCGCGATCCGCAAACGACTTTTCCCAAAGGCGCCAAACGCAAGGGAGTACTCAGCCTGCAGTTTCTAGGCGCTGGTCCGGCTCCCGCCGTTTATGAGCAGGCACTCCCCATCGAAGTGCAGTTCGATCCCAGTGAAGGGAGCATCTTCAGAAACCTCGTTCGTGTCGGGATATGGCTGATTGCCGGCGCGCTTCTGGCGCTGATCTTGCGTGTGACGATTCCGAACTACCGCCGAAAGAGCGTCTTCAAGGACCAGCTTCGCGACGCCGCCAAAGCGACTCACGCCATCTCCGACGATGTGGAGTCTATGCTGCGCGTCCTTCTGCGCGTGGAAAGGATCAATCTCGATCGGCTGCGCCGTTCCGCCTGGATTAGCGGCCCCAGTTTTCAGGACATTGCCCAGCGCATCGAACAAGGCCTCGCGATCCTCAAACGTAAGATCGAGTTCACGCGCCGCCTCGATACCTCGCGCGGCCGCAAGTCGATCCTGCTCAATCAGGACGTGCCCCCCACACGAATTGCGGCGATCGATAGGGAGCTCGACTCCGCATGCGAGACGCTCATGCGCGATCAGCTCTCCGAGCAGGATTGGGTATACATTCAACAGCACCTGGAAGCCGCCGACAAACTGCTTCACGAGCCCACCCAGGAAGAAAAGGATGCCTTTCAGGCCCTGCTGGTGCAGCGATGGAAAGCCATTCACGACTTCTTCGGCCCCGACGGCCAGAAACTGAAAGTGCCGCTATCCCTGGCCGGCATGGAAAGCGCGTTCCCGTCCGAGGAGTGCCTCCCAAAGGCAGGCGATGGCGACGGGAGTCAGTGGTTGGCTGCCGCCGGCCGCACGCGGGCCGATCTCCAGCTCGGCGCTCTCGAAACACTGCGCGACTACCTGTTCCTGGCGCCGGCGGCCGCCTCCGATTTTCGTTGGACCGAAGCCAAGGATCGCCTGAAAGTTTACTGCGGGACGCCTTCGATTGAGAATTTGGCGGCCGCGCGCCTGCTGATTCGCGAGCTCGCCGACGGGGTCGATGTCGACCAGATCATAGAGGCCCTGCGGGCCTGCGAGGCCACCATCGAAATGAGCCCGCAGAGCGTGCTGACTAACGAAAAAGCCCGCCTCTCCTTGCGCTTCAAAGACCCAACGCTGAATACCGCGGCGGCGCGGGGGTCCATTCTGTGTGAATGGGCTTTCCGGACGCAACCCAAGGAGCCGCCGAAGCCAGGGAAAATAGAAGCGCCTGCAACCCCTCCCCAGAGCGAGCACGGGTGGGAGATTTATCACTACTTCGCGGAAGACGTCACGCTTTGCGATGTTGTGGTTCGATTCTATGTCAAGGGCGAGCTGGTCACCGGGACGCGGCCGGCCGATCAGCAGCCTGCGGCCCTCGAGTACAAAAAGCCCATCCGGCCCCTGGGCCCGGCCCGGGATTATAAGGTCTGGTTGGCGGAGCGCTTCGAGCGAATTTTTCCCGAAGCTCTGCAACTCGGGGCTGCCCTTCTCGTACCTCTTGCCGCACTCGCCGTCACCCAGGCCGACCAGGGAAGCAGCGGAAGCTGGTGGGAACTCCTGGGAGTCGGGTTCGGCTCGGAAACCATCCGGGGTATTCTCACCGGTAAACCCGAGCCGAGCAGTGCTCCGGCGCAGCCGGCTGCCCAGCCGTGACTTCGCGCTGCCTCAGAAGCTCCAGCGTAACCCCAACTGTCCCGTGCGCGGCGACCCGGCCGGCGGAAATATGTGCGTCGCGGTGATCTTGCCGCCGTTGGCGTTGTTCGCCACCATGGAGGGTTCGCCCAGGTTGGTGTGGTTCAAAACATTCTGGAACGATGCCGTCAGTTGGAGAGCGCCGAGCCGCTCCATGCGCACCGTCTTGGCGAGGCCCAGGTTGAGCAGCACGTAGCCCGGCCCTTCCACCGTGCCGCGTCCGGCGTTGCCGAAGCTGCCGTTGGCCGGCGCCGCGAACGCGGTGCGGTCGAACCAGGCGTCCACGGTGCGCGGCAGGGCCACGGCCGCCGCCACATCGGGACGCGCCTGCGTGAGGCTCACATTGGCCGGATCGCCCGCAATCAACGGCGTGAGCCAGTTGCCGGTGCTCAGGTTGAGCAGGGTGCTGAGCTGCCATCCGCCCAGCACGCGGCCCCGGCCGAGCGGCAACTCGTACAGCGCCTGGTTCAGCCACTGATGGCGCGGCACGGAGTACACGTTGCCGCGGTCGCGCCGGCGGTTGTAGCTGTTCTCGATCACGGTGTTCAGCTCGAAATCGTTGGTATCGTCCGTGTCGCTGAGTTCCTTGGCCCACGTCCATGTGGAACTGAACGTCAGCCCCTGGCTGAACCGTTTCTGCACCTGCGCCTGCAAGCCGCTGTAGAGCATGTTGGCGCCGTTGTCGGCGTAGCTGATGGTGTTGAACAGCGGATACGGCCGCCGTGCGTTGCTGAACGCTTGCGTGGAGGCGGGCGGCTGGTTCACGTCGCGCAGGTAGGCCAGTTGCGTTCCCTTGGAGCCGATGTAGCTGACGCGCAGGCCCATGTTGCGCGTGATTTCGCGCTCGACCGAGAGGCTGTACTGGTGCGCGTAGCTGTTGAGCAGTCGCGGCGCCACGGCCGTCAGCGCCAGTGTGCCCGGCGCTCCCGGAGTGGCGAACGGGTTGGCCAGGGTGAACAGCGGCTGCCCGTTGACGATGGCGTTGGTGCTCACCGTGGTGGCCGCGAACGGCCCCTTCGAAAGATCGCCCGGGATGTTCCCCGAGTAGTGCGCGTAATAAACGCCCCACCCTCCGCGGAGCACCGTCTTCGCGCCGCCGCCAAGCTGGTAAGAAAAGCCGAAGCGCGGCGCGAAGTTGTTCTTGTCGGCCTGGCGCAGCGCGCGGCCCACGCCCATCTGGTCGGCCGTCTCCAGGGGGAACGTCGCGGGGAAAAGCGCGCTGAAGGATTTCATCGCCGCCTGGCTGGGCACTACGATGCGTCCCGTCGCCAGGTCGAAGGAGTACAGGTTGTCGTTGCGCGCGTACGCCGGGCCGTTGTACTCGTAACGCAGGCCGTAAATCAGGGTCAGCCGCGCGGTGGCCTTGAAATCGTCCTGCGCATAGCCGGCCCAGTCGCGGAAGCGGTTGTATTGCGCCGGGAAGGGCTCCTGCCGCGTCACCGTGGCCGGCAACCCCAGCAGGAAATCCGCGTACGCGTTGCCCGTGAACTTGCCGTTGAACGTGTAGCTGCCGAAAATCGGGTTTCCCGAGGTGTTGGGCAGGTACCGGTTCACAAACCAATCGATCTCTTCCACGCCAAACTTCATGGCGTGGCGGCCGCGGACCAACCCCAGGTTGTCGGCCAACTGCGCGTGCCCGTCGTTCACCGGGTTGAGCAGGTTGATGGTATCGGAGCTGATCCCGGTAATGTTGAAGATCGGCAGGTTGTTGACCGGCCCGCGGTCCGGCAGCCCCGCGATGCCGATCTGCGCCAGCATATTCTGGCCCGTGAAGTTCGCGCTCGAGGCCGAGACCAGCACCACCACTCCCGCGCGGAATTCGTTGATCAGGTTGGGCCGCAGAGTGGCCACATCGCCCAGCGTCCAGAAATTGACGCGGCGGATGTTGTTCGAGGTCCCGATCGTGGTGGGCGGCAGCGGCGAGCGGGCGCCGGGAAAGTCGTAATCGTCCTTGCGATTCTCGAAGCGCAAAAACGCCATGTTGCGCGCCGTGAAATTGTGGTCCAGGCGGATCTCTTCGGTGCGGTGCGTTTCCCCTCCATCGAACGCCGCGCGATAGTTGGCGGCGGTGAGCGAGGGCGGCCCGAAATTCGGCTGGGGGAAGAAAAGGCTCTGTACCGCCAGCGCCTGCGTGCTTAGGAGCTGCGGCAGAATGGCGTTGCCGTTGAACGGATTCACCGCGCCGAACGGGTTCTTGAGCGCCGCCAGGCCGCTGAAATCGCCCTGGCGCATGGCGAGGGTGGGCACGTTGGGAGAGAAGGCGAACGCCGCCACGCCGCGCATGCCGTCGAAATCGGCGAAGAAGAAGGTCCGGTCCTTGCGCAGCGGCCCGCCCGCCGTTCCGCCGTAGTTGTGTAGATTCTGGAACGGCCTCGCGGTCAGGAACGGATTGCGCGCGTCGGTGGCGCTGTTGCGGAGATACCAGAACAGGCCGCCGTGGAACTGGTTGGCCCCCGATTTCGTGGCCGTGGTGACCGTGCCCATGCCGCCGAACTCCGCCCGCGTGGTCAGCACGCTGGCCGTGAATTCCTGGACCGCCTCCACCGAGGGCTGCGACACGTTGTCCGGGCTGCCGAAGTTGGCGAAGGTGGTTTCAATCCCGTCCACCTTCACCTTCACGCTGGCCGCGCCCGCCCCCGGCGTCAGCCATTTGGCGCCGTTGCCCACCTGCACCACACCGCCTACGGTGAGCGGCAGAATCTCCGAGATCAGTCCCGAATCGCCCGAATTCTTCGATACGCTGCGCAGGTTGGTGGGGAGATCGATAATCTGCCGCGCCAGCAGGCCCGCGGCCACCGCCGGCGTTTCCATCTGGATCACCGCCGAGGCCGCCTCCGCCACCACCACTTCCGCCGATGCCGTGGCCAGCTCGAAGCGCAGGTCCTGCCGCACCGTCCGGTACGCCTCCACGGGAAACGCGCGGGTTTCCAGCGGCCGGAATCCCTTTTGCTCCGCGCCCAGCCGGTAGGTGCCGGGCGGCAGATCGGGAAACGAATATATCCCACTCGCGTTGCTGGCGCCGGTGCGCTTCACTCCCGTTTCCTCGCTCGTCAGGGTGACCGAAGCGCTCGGCACGGCAGCGCCGGACGGGTCCGTGGCCAGTCCCGTCACCGTCCCTAGAGGCGTTTGCGCCTCCATGGCGAGAGCCAGCGCCAAAAGGAGAATGGGAACCGGTCGCATAGGGAAACCCCATTTTGTCACAAGTGCGTGCGTCCGCGTGTCGCCCGTCCGCGAATTGGAATTAAAGTAAAAGCTTGGAACTGCGGCGCAATCGCGCATTGATCGTCGGAATCGCCACCACGGCGGCGGCTCTGGCCCTGTTTGTTTGGCTGTCCCACGAACTGGCGGGGCCCGAAATCCTGCGCTTCGACTCCTCCGTTCGCAACGCCGTCCACGCCTGGGCATCGCCCGGCCTTACCTACTTCATGCGCGCCATCACCGAACTCGGCGAAGCGCCTTTCCTGATCGGATTGGGCGTCATTCTGGTCTGGCGGCTGGCGGCCTTGGGACGCCGGCGCGCGGCCGTGATCCTGGTCGTGGCCGTGGCCGGCGCCGAAGCGCTCGACGGGATCCTGAAACTGCTCTTCCGTCGAGTCCGCCCCTTGGCATACTTTGGACTGGTTCAGCCCGTGACCTACAGCTTCCCCAGCGGCCACGCTCTGGTCTCGACCATCTTTTACGGCGTTCTGGCCGCGATTCTGACCATCCGCGAACCGTCGCGCGCGCGCCGGGCCGCGATCTGGACGCTGGCGGCGCTCGCCGCCGGCCTCATCGGCCTGTCGCGCGTGTACCTCGGCGTACACTATCCAAGCGACGTTCTGGCCGGTTACGCCGCGGCCGTGATCTGGGTGTTCGCCGTGCGTGCGGGCTATCGGTTGTGGCTGCGCCGCGCGGCTGGCCGCTAGAGCTTCCGTCCCTACGCCACGGCCTTCATCCGCAGGAACGGGGCATACTTCATATCCGCGCCCCGGATGTGGTTCTTGAGCCAGTCGTTCAGGCAACTGAGGAACCGGGCCGTGACCACCTCATCGCCGGCCAGGAAGCCTGCCTGGAACCGCTGTACCAGGGCGGTGAGCGCGTCGTGTTCGGCCTTGTGCGCCGGGAAATCCGGGTAGTGATGCAGACCCATCAGGCGCTCTTCGTGAGCGAAGTGGGAAACGGTGCATTGGACCAGGCGGTCGAGGATGCCGGCGACCACGGCTTTTCCCCGTCCGGCCAGCTCGCCGGCATACAACTCGCCGATGATCCTAAACAGGGTCTGGTGCTGCGCGTCGACGCTGGCGATCTCCAGCCGGTAGGTGTTGTTCCATTCGAACATACCCAACAGATCGGCCCTACGGCCGTGGGAATATAGTCCCGCGCTAAAATAAAGTATGCGGATCCTTCTGTTCAGCGGCAAAGGAGGGGTGGGAAAAACCAGCCTGGCGGCTGCCACCGGGCTCCAGCTCTCGCGGCTGGGCTATCGCACCCTGGTGATGAGCGTCGACCCGGCGCACAGCCTGGCCGATGCCTTCGACTTCGAAACCGAGCTGTTTCACAGCCGGACCGGCGACCCCTATACCATCGACGACCGCCTGGCCATCCACGAGGTGAACATTCAGAAGGAGATCAAGCGCCACTGGCGCGAGATCTCGGCCTATGTCATCTCCGTGCTGCGCACCACCGGGATCAGCGACGTGGAGGCCGAGGAGCTGGCCATCCTGCCAGGCATGGAAGAGCTCAGCGCCATGATGTACGTGAACCAGTTTCGCCGCGAGCAGCGCTACGACGTCATTGTGCTCGATTGCGCCCCCACGGCCGAATCCATGCGCTTCGTCAGCATGCCGACCACGCTCGAATGGTACATGAAGCACATCTTTCCCTTCCAGCGCGGAATTCTGAAAGCGGTGCGGCCGCTGGCCAACCGCGTTTCTCCGGTCGAGCTGCCGCCGGACAATTATTTCGCCAACATCCAGGACCTGTTCGGCAAGCTCGATGGCATCGGGGAACTGCTGGAGAACCCGTCGATCACCAGCGTCCGCCTGGTCACCAATCCGGAACGGATGGTGCTGCGCGAGACCCAGCGCGCCTTCGTGTATTTCTCGCTGCACGGCCTGGCGGTGGATGGAGTGATTGTGAACCGGGTGCTGCCGCTCGAAGTAACCGACGCGTATTTCAAGGAGTGGCGAACGTCGCAGGCCCGCATTATGGAGGAGATCGAGGCGTACTTCGCACCGGTCGCGGTGAAGCGCGTGCCGCTGTTTACCCACGAGGTGCTGGGACGCGAACGGCTGGAGGAGTTGCGCCGCGCCATGTACGCGGAGGGGGAAGACCCTTCGGCGGTGATTCGCACGGAGGCGCCGTATACCTTCGGCAAGCGCGACGGGCATTATGAGGTGCGGCTGAACCTGCCGTTTGCCATGAAGGGCGAAATCGGGCTGTTCAAGAAAGGCGATGAGCTGGTGGTGGAGATCGGCACGCTGCGGAGGCATATCGGGCTGCCCACCTCGATGGCCGGCCTTTCCCCCAGCCGCGCGAAGTTGGAGAATAGAGTTCTGACCGTGGAAATGAAGGAGACCTGAACATGGAAGAGAAGACCGACAGCGCCGGGACGCACGCTTCCGGCTGCTTCTTCTGCACCACCGCGCTGCCCCTGATCGAGCACTGCTGGGGCGAAGCGACGCGCGGCCACTTTCGGAATTCGCGGGTCGAGTTTCTGAAGGGGCTGCGGAGCTTGCTGGACGATCGGATCGCGCACCTGTCGAAGGAAGCGGAGCACAAGGGAACGCACGTGACCGTGGAGTAAGTCCGCGAGGGTTGCCAATCGTGTGGGCCCGCCGCCGCCGCCCCAGGCGGCGCCGTCGGCGGTCCGCCGCCCTTCCCCTGTGCCCGGATCAGGCCGGCCATGCCCTGTGTATCATATATGTAATCTCGCCATGCCCGAAATCCGCCATTCCGTGTGCGCGCTCGATTGCCCCGACTGCTGCTCCCTGCTGGTTACGGTCGACAACGGCCGCGGCACGAAGCTGCGCGGCGACCCATCGCACCCGGTCACGCGCGGATTTCTGTGCGGCAAGGTGGCGCAGTACCTGGAGCGCGAGTATCACCCCGGCCGCCTGCTCTATCCCCAGCGCCGCACCGGCGCCAAGGGCGAGGGCCGCTTCGAGCGCATCTCCTGGAATGAAGCGCTCGATACCATCGCCTCCCGCTTGGGCGACATCGCCGCCCGCTTCGGCCCCGAGGCCATCCTTCCCTATAGCTACTACGGCACCATGGGCCTGCTCAATGCCGCGGGCATGGACCGCCGCTTCTTCCACCGCCTGGGCGCTTCCCGGCTCGACCGCACCATCTGCGCTTCGGCCGGCATGGCCGGGCATACCGAAGCGCTCGGCTTGCGCTACAACACGGAGCCCGAGCAGTTCCGCCATTCCCGCCTGATCCTGGCCTGGGGCGCGAATATCCTCGGCACCAACGTGCACCTGTGGCCCTTCATTATGGAGGCGCGGCGCCAGGGCGCTCGCCTCTACACCATCGATCCGCGGCGCAACCGCACTGGCGCGGCCGCCGATAAGCACTTCTTCATCAATCCCGGCAGCGATACCGCGCTCGCCCTGGCCATGATGCACGTCATCGTCGGCGAGGGGCTTCACGACGCCGAGTACGTGGCGCGCTACACCGAGGGCTTCGATGCCCTCCGCGAACGCGTGCGCGCCTGGACGCCCGGGCGCGCCGCGGAGCTCACCGGCATCCCCGCCGACCAGATCGCCGCGCTCGCCCGCGAGTACGCTACCACGCGGCCCGCCGTCATCCGGCTCAACCTTGGCGTGCAGCGCAGCGACCGCGGCGCCATGGCGGTGCGCGCCATCGCCCTGCTGCCCGCGCTCACCGGGTCGTGGAAGGAAATCGGCGGCGGGTTCCAGCTCTCCACCTCGCAGGCGTTCCAACTCAACCGCGCCGGCCTGGAGCGCGCCGACCTCCAGCAGAAGGCCCTGGGACGCGAGGCGCGCCTGGTCAACATGACGTCGCTGGGCGCGGCGCTCCGCTCTCTGGACGCCCCGCCCGTCAACGCCCTGGTGGTCTACAACTCCAACCCCGCCGCCATCGCGCCCCATCAGAACGCCGTGCTCGCCGGATTGCGCCGCCAAGACCTGTTCACCGTGGTGCTCGAACAGTTCCCCAACGACACCGCCGATTACGCCGATATCCTGCTGCCCGCCACCACCTTCCTGGAACATACCGATCTCTACTGCGCGTACGGCCATCACTACCTGCAGCTGGCGCGCCCCGCTCTTCCGCCGCCGGGCCAGGCCAAATCGAACGTCGAGATCTTCCGCCTGCTGGCCGGCCGCATGGGCTTCGACGACCCCTGCTTCACCGAGTCGGAAGACGATATGATCCGCACTCTGCTCGATTCGCCCCATCCCTTCCTGCGCGGCATCACCCTCGAGCGGCTCGACCGCGAGCATTCCGTGCGGCTGAATCTCCCCGACCCCTTCCTCCCTTTCGCCGCCGGCGGCTTCGGAACCGCCACCGGCAAATGCCAGTTCCACGCCGAAACGCTGGACTACACGCCCCCGGTGGAATCGCGCCACGGCGACCAGGCGCTGCGCCGGAAATACCCCTTCGAGCTGGTCTCGGCAAAGAACGACGACAGCATGAACTCCACCTTCGGCCATCGCGACGCGGTGGACCGGCAGACCGCCGTCCTGCACCTCGACGCCGCCGATGCCGCCGCCTTGGGCATCCGCACTTCCGACGCCGTGCGCGTCTATAACGACCGCGGTTCGGCGATCCTGGAGGCGCGCGTGGACGGCGCCGTGCGCCCGGGCGTGGTTTCGTCGCCTTCCGTGCGCTGGGGCAAGCGCGCCCCCGGCCGGCGCAACGTGAACGCGCTCACTTCCGATCGCCTCACCGACGCCGGCGGCGGCGCCACCTTTTACAGCTGCCTCGTCCAGGTGGAGCGAATCGGAGACTGATGAAGGCGCTCACTGCCATCCTGCTGGCGACCCTCCTGAGCTGCCACCAGCCCAGGGTCCCGGTGATGCAGACCGAAGAGGAAACGGCGCCGGCCCTGGCTTCCACCGTGCACGTGGGCGATCCCCACTCCGCCGCGCAGCTCATCGCCGGCTTCCACCAGATCGAGCCGGGCGGCTGGCGCTGGACCGAGCGGGAATTTGCGGTGATGCTGCGGCCTCCTTTCGGGGCGGCGCAAAAAGGCGCTACGCTCGAAGTGACGCTGACTGTGCCGCCGTTGATCGTCCAGAAACTGCATGCGATTTCCCTGGCCGCGGCGATTAACGGCGCCGCGCTTCCGCCCGAGACCTGGCGCCAGCCGGGCAATTACACCTACCGGCGCAGTGTGCCTGCCAGTCTCCTGGGCGGCGCCGCGGTGCGCGTGGATTGCCAGCTCGATAAAGCCCTTCCGCCGGGAGATACGGATCTGCGCGAGCTGGGCGTGATCGTGCAGAGCGTGGGCCTCAAGTGATTCCAAAAAGGGGACAGACGCATTTTTCTGTTGGCGGCCCAGGCTGGTTTTGGGGTCAGGTGAAAAATGCGTCTGTCCCCTTTTTGATGCTGCTCTTCATCCTGGTCCACTGGCTCAGCCTCTTCTCCTGGTTCCGCGCCGATGACTTTGCGTGGCTCGCCGTGGGCATGGGGCGCGACGCCGCCCATGCCCTGTTCGCCCCGTTTGCCCAGGGCACCATTCGCCCGCTCAGCGAGCGCGCCTTTTTCATGGCCGGTTTCAGCCTGTTCGGCTTGGACGCGCTGCCCTTCCGCCTGGTCGTCTTCGCCACCCAGTTCGCCAACCTTTTCCTGGTAGCGTGGATCGGCAGCCGCCTTTCCGGCCGGCGCGCCGCGGGATTCTGGGCGGCCCTGTTTTGGGTGGTCAACAGCGTGCTGGTCGAGCCGCTGGGCTGGACCTGCGTCTACAACCAGGTGCTCTGCGGCTTCTTCCTTCTGCTGGCGTTTTACTTTCTCCTGCGCTACGTGGAAACCGGACGCGCGCGCTACTACCTCGGCCAGTGGATCGCCTTTCTGCTGGGCTTTGGCGCCCTGGAAGTGAATCTGGTCTATCCCGCCCTGGCCGCGTCCTATACCTTTCTCTGCGCCCGCAAAGATTTCCGCCGGACCCTGCCGCTTTTCATCCCCTCCATCCTTTATGTAGCCGCGCACCGCGCTCTGGTCCCGTTCGGCAACACCGGCGATTACGCCTTGCACTTCACCGGTTCCATGCTCCGCACCCTCGCCACCTACTGGACATGGTCCATCGGCCCGGTCTTGCTCTGGTCGCCGCTCGGCTTGCCGGCCGGAGTGCTGCTGGCGGGCGTCGCGGCCGTCACCCTCGGCCTGTTGTGGTTCCTGGCGCGCCAGCTCCGCGGCGGCGCCGCGGCCGCGCTCTTCTGCGTGGTGTGGTACGCCGTGACCATCGCCCCCGTGCTGCCCCTGCGCGATCATGTGACGGAGTACTACCCGTATCTGCCCCTGATCGGCGTCTGCTGGCTGGGCGGCTGGGCGTTTGCCGAAGCGTTTCGTTCCTCCGCGCCCGCCAAATTCGCCGCCGCGGCGCTGGCCGCCCTGTACTTGGTCATGGTTTTGCCCAGAACCGTGCATGACGCGGCCGATAACGCCGCGCTCTCGCTTCGTGTACGGAACCTGATCGGCGGCGTGGCGCGCGCCCACCAACTACACCCCCAGCAGTCGATTCTGCTTCTGGGCGTGGATAGCGAGCTCTTCTGGAACAGCTTTCCGGACCACTCCTTCCGGCTCATCGGAGCCGGCCCGGTCTACCTGGCGCCGGGCAGTGAACGCCACATCGACGCCCATCCGGACCTGGGCAATGTGGATGAATTCCTCCTCCCGGCGGACGTCACCGCCACCGCGCTCTCCCGCGACGAGTTGGCGGTGTATGATGTGCGCGGCCCGCGCCTGCGCAATATTACCCGCGCCTATGCCCTCATGCCGCAGGAGCGAAAGCTGCCGTCGCGCATCGACTTCGCCAATCCGCTGGCCTCCTACCTGCTGGGGCCGCAGTGGTATCCCGCCGACGGCAATCACCGCTGGATGCCGAAACGCGCTACCCTGCGCATCGCCGGAGCGGCCGCCGCCGGCCAAAAGCTCTATCTGAGCGGCTATTGCCCCGACCAGCAATGGCGGGACGGCCCCCTGACCGTGACCGTGAATGTCGAAGGTTCCACCCAGTCCGCCTCTCTGCCGCCCGGCCGGAACGATTTTGAACTGGCGTTCCCCTTGCCCGCCTCGGCGCTGGGCCGGACGGAGCTGCCGTTGACCGTGGAGGTCGGCCGCACCATCCGCGTGCCTGGAGATGGACGCGACCTCGGCCTCGCGTTCGGCGTGTTTGAGGTGCGGTAGGTGGGCTCCCCGCGCCGTCACCGGCCCACAAAACGGTACACTTCGTACGCCGGCCTGCCGTAGCTGTCGGAGATCGTGGCCCCCATTCGCTGCTCATAACCCTCGTCCGCCGCGAATTTCACCAGCTTCTGGTTCACCCCCGGGAAGAACTCGTAGTCCTTGGTGTGGGCCAAAAACAGGCCGCCCGGGTCGGAGATCATGCGCCGGACCACCCCGCGGTCGTCCTCGCTGAGCGTGGGCTTGGAGATGGGGT
>JADGNR010000322.1 GCA_017883415.1 Bryobacteraceae bacterium
GGCGGCGGGTGGCGCGCCTTCGGTGCGGGTGGCTTAACGGCGGCGGGTGGCGTGCCTTCGGTGCGGGTGGCTTAACGGCGGCGGATGGCGCGCCTTCGGTGCGGGTGGCTTAACGGCGGCGGGTGGCGCGCCTTCGGTGCGGGTGACCTAACGGCGGCGGATGGCGCGCCTTCTCGGTGCGGGTGACCTAACGGCGGCGGGTGGGGGGCGGATTGGCGGAGGGGCCCGGCCGGGGGACCATCAGGGGAATGAGGGAGTGGCGCTCCTCGCCGGGCTGCGGCACGCTGCGGGCCGCCAGCTCGCGATTCAAGGTGGCAATGAACTCCTGGATCTGCGATTGCATCTCGGACATTTTCTCGCGCATGTTGAGAATGATTTCCACGCCCGCGAGGTTCACCCCCAGGTCGCGCGTCAGGTGGAGAATCACGTCCAGACGTTCCAGATCTCCGTCGGTATACAGCCGCGTGTTGCCTTCGCTGCGCGAGGGCTTCAAGAGCCCCTCCCGTTCGTAGAGGCGCAAGGTCTGCGGGTGAATGGCGTACTGTTCCGCCACCGCCGAAATCATGTAAGCCGCTCTGGATTTGGCTCTTGCCATGTTCAAACCTTGGTCCATATCTCCGCGCGCGGATCTTCCGGATGGAGCCGGGCCAATTCGCGCAGCATTTCGCGCGTGCGTTCATCGCGCGATTCGGGGGCTTCGATGGCCACTTCCACGATCTGATCGCCGCGCTGGCCGGTACGCGAACTGAGGACGCCTTTCTCGCGCAAACGGAACCGCTGGCCGTTGCTGGTGCCTTGCGGAATCTTCAGCAAAGTGCGGCCATCGATGGTCGGAACTTCGATCTTGGAACCGAGCGCCGCCTCCCACACCGCGATGGGGACCTTGATTTCGATGTTGTCGCCCTCCCGCTGAAAAAACGGATGCTCCGCCACCTTGGTGGTGATATAGAGGTCTCCCGGAGGGGCTCCCATGGTGCCGGCGTTGCCCTTACCCGGCACGCGCAGGCGGGAGCCGTCGCGCGCCCCCGGCGGGATACGCACCTCCACACTTTCGGTGCGGGGCAGGCGGCCGTCTCCCCCGCAGGTGGGACAGACATCGCGCAGTTTGCCGGAGCCTCCGCAGCGCGGGCAGGTGAGGTTGAACTTCATGGCGCCGGCCATCTGGCTGACTTGGCCTGTGCCGTGGCATTGGGGGCAAGTGACTTCGCCGGTATTGGCGGACCCTGTGCCATGGCAGGTGCCGCAGGTTTCGTAGCGGGTGATGTTGAGGCGCGCCTGCATGCCCTTGATGGCCTGCCAGAAATCGATATCCATGGCGTATTCGAGGTCGCCGCCCTTTTCCGGTTCGGGCCGCGGGGCGGCGGCGCCGCCGCCCTGGCCGCCGAAGAACTGCGAGAAGATGTCCCGAAACCCGCCGCCGGTTTCCGTGCGCCCCCGGCCCGCGCCCGAGGCGAAATCGGAAAAGTCGAACCCGCCGAAATCCATGCCCGGGTGGGGCGCCCGGCCGCCAGCGCCGCCGGGGCCCGGAACTCCGTTCTCCGAATAGAAGCCATACCGATCGTACATGGGGCGCTTTTTGGGGTCGCTCAACACGTCATAGGCTTCCTGAACGTTCTTGAACCGCTCCTCGGCAGACTTGTCTCCCGGGTTCAGATCGGGATGATGCTTGCGCGCAAGTTTCCGGTACGCCTTGCGGATTTCCTCGGTGGACGCTTTGCGCGGCACGCCGAGGGTATCGTAGTAGTCGTGTTTGGGAGACATGGCCGGAACCAATGGGGTGGGACACGGGTCCCACCCCGCGAGCGCTTATTTCTTCTTGTCGTCCACGTCGACGAATTCGGCATCGACGACGTCGTCCTTACCTTTGTCTTTCTTGGGCGGTTCGCCGCCGCCGGTACCGCCATCGCCCGCGCTCGCGCCACCGGGCTGGCCCGGTTGCGACGCGGTTTTGTACATGGCTTCGGCCAGTTTGTGGCTGGCCGTGGTCAAACGGTCGACCGCCGCATTGATCCGCGCCGGGTCGTTTTCCGCCATGGCTTTCTTGGTCTCTTCCAAAGCGGATTCGATCTCTTTCGCCTCCGCGTCGCCGACCTTGGCGCGATGCTCTTTGAGCGTCTTTTCCACGTTATAGACCATGGCGTCGGCGCGATTGCGGGCTTCAATGGTGTCGCGCAGGGTGCGGTCGTCGGCGGCGTGCGTTTCGGCGTCCCGGGCCATCTTGTCCACTTCGTCTTTGGACAGGCCGGAAGAGGACGTGATGGTGATCTTCTGCTCGTTGTTGGTGGCGCGATCCTTGGCGGTCACGTTGAGGATGCCGTTGGCGTCGATGTCGAAAGTCACTTCGACCTGCGGCACGCCGCGCGGCGCCGGCGGGATGTTGCCCAGTTGGAACACGCCGAGCAACCGGTTGTCGCGGGCTATGGTGCGCTCGCCCTGATACACCTTGATCTCCACCGACGGCTGGTTGTCGGAAGCCGTGGAGAAGACCTCGCTCTTGCGCGTCGGAATGGTGGTGTTGCGCTCGATCAGCTTGGTAAAAACGCCGCCCAGGGTCTCGATGCCGAGCGAAAGCGGCGTGACATCGAGCAACAGAACGTCCTTGATCTCACCGGCCAGAACCCCGCCCTGGACCGCGGCGCCGACCGCCACCACTTCGTCCGGGTTCACGCCCTTGTGCGGTTCCTTGGCGAACAGTTCGCGCACCAGCGTCTGGATGCGGGGCATGCGGGTCTGTCCGCCCACCAGCACCACCTCATCGATCTGCGAGGGGGTGACGTTGGCATCCGACATGGCCTGCTTGCAAGGACCCATGGAGCGCTGGAGGACATCCTCCACCATCTGCTCGAAGCGCGCCCGCGTCAGCTTCATCGCCAGATGCTTGGGACCGGAGGCGTCGGCCGTGGCGAACGGCAGGTTGATCTCGCTTTCGAGCAGGGTCGAAAGCTCCATCTTGGCTTTCTCGGCGGCTTCCTTGAGACGCTGCAGGGCCATCTGGTCGCGCGACAGGTCGATGCCGTTCTCCTTCTTGAACTCGTCGACGATCCAGTCGATGATGCGCTGGTCGATGTTGTCGCCGCCCAGGTGCGTGTCCCCGTTGGTGGACTTCACCTCGACGACGCCCTCGCCGACTTCCAGAACGGAGATATCGAAGGTACCCCCGCCGAAATCGTACACCGCGATGGTCTCGTTCTTCTTCTTGTCGAGTCCGTAGGCCAGCGCGGCAGCAGTAGGCTCGTTGATGATGCGCATCACTTCCAGGCCCGCGATCTTGCCCGCATCCTTGGTGGCCTGGCGCTGCGCGTCGTTGAAGTAGGCGGGAACGGTGATCACCGCTTGCGTGACCTTTTCGCCCAGATAGGATTCGGCGGCTTCCTTCAGCTTGGTCAGGATCATAGCCGAGATCTCGGGGGGAGAATACTTCTTGCCGCCGATATCCACGCGCGCATCGCCATTATCGCCGCGGACTACCTTGTAGGGCACCATCTTCATTTCTTCGCTGACTTCGTCGTAGCGGCGGCCCATGAAGCGCTTGATGGAGAAAACGGTGTTCTCCGGGTTGGTGATGGCCTGCCGCTTGGCCACCTGGCCTACCAACCGCTCGCCAATCTTGGTGAAGGCCACGACCGACGGAGTGGTGCGGGCGCCTTCCTGATTCGCGATAACCGTCGGCTGGCCCGCTTCCATTACGGCCACACAGGAGTTGGTGGTACCCAAGTCGATGCCAATAATCTTTGCCATTTGGTGAAAAACCCTCCTCGAAAGTTTTGGACGATGGGATCCGCCCTGGGGCGGTTATTTAGTCCAATACCATTATCAATCCTTAGTGTGATGTTGTCAACTATTTATTTGAGCGCTAGAGGCTCAAGATAGCGCCGCACGGGCGCGGTCCAGCAGAACTTGCACAAGCGCCGGATGGCCATCCAGCGGGGGCGTGACGTTAACCTCTAATCCACTGTATTTATTAGAGATATCCGCGACGATTCGGGGTAGATCGCGTTCCAGGTGCAATCCCGGGGTAAGGAAATAGGGCACCACCACGATGCGCCGAACCCCTCGGCTTGCCAAGCGGGCTACAGCGCCTTCCAGGTCGGGCTGGCCGAGTTCCAGGAAAGCGGTCTCCACATGGTCGAACGAGCCGGTGAGGGCCAAACGGGCGGCCACCTCGCGAACCGCCTGGTTGGCCGATTCAATGCGGGAACCGTGCGCGAAGACGATGATGCCCGGGCTCACGCGCCGTGGATATAGGCGCGCATATGGTGGATTTCATCGGTCTTGCGCGTCAGTTCGTAGTGCATGATGTCGCGCATGGAAAGAAACCCCGTGACGCGGCCACCGCGCATGACCGGAAGGTGGCGGCAACTGTGCGCTTCCATGGCCTGCATGGCCTCTTCGAGCTCGGCCTCTTCGTCTACGGTCACCACATCGGTGCTCATGACGAATTTGACCTCGGTGCTCTCGGGATTGAGCCGTTCCAGCACCACCCGTTTCATGAGGTCGCGCTCGCTGAACACGCCGCAAAGCCGTCCCCCATCGAGGATCAGGATGGCCCCGATGTGGAGTTGCGCCATTTGCCGGGCCACGTCGGCCACCGTATCGTTCTCCTCCGCATGGAAGAGGTTTCGGTTATGCAGGAGATCTCGAACTCGGGCCATCCACACCCCTCCGCGAACGTAGTGGAGAGAATATAGCACAATTCCAGTCCATAATGGAACAAAATGGCAGAAGGTTTGCGTTTTGCATGCCAGCCGGGATGCACCGAGTGTTGCCGCCAGCGGGGCTTTGTTTATTTGACCGAGGCCGACCTGGTGCGCGCCGCCGAATTCTTAGGCATGACGGCGGCGGCATTTGAAAAGAAGTACGTCTATCGCACGCGCAACCAGCGGAGGCTGCGGGTGCCGCGCGAGGCCCACTGCCACTTCCTCCTGGACGGCGGCTGCTCGATTCATCCGGCGAAACCGACCCAATGCCGCATCTTCCCCTTCTGGCCGGAACTGGTCGAGAGCAAGCGGGAATGGAAGAAGACCGCGCGGTACTGTCCGGGCATGGGGCAAGGCCCGCTGATCCAGATCGACTCGGCGCGCGCCCAGGCGCGGGAGATGCGCGAGGGGTATCCGGAGCTGTATTAACGGCCTTAAACAACAGCGATGGCGGCGAAACTGCTCGTGCGCACCTACACTACCGCCGACGGATTGCCCGGCAACGAGGAAGAGACATCCGCCAATCCGAAGGGCGGCAATTAACCGCGCGCTGGCCTTGGCGTCTCTCACCCGGGCGGACGCCTGCAGAATAAGCCACACATCGATCGCGCCGATCAGAACGAACGCAACGCCGAGCCAAAGGCTTGCTGAACTGTTGAGCATGTTAGACCGATTATGCTTCGGACCTTCGGTTTACCGGACTGAGCTCTGCTTGAGGTAGGCGATGATTGCGCTGCGCTCGTCGGCGTTTTCGACGTGAAACGTCATCTCGTTATTGGGGACCAGCTTCTCCGTGTCGGTGAGCCACCGGTCCAGGGTCTCTTCCGTCCACCTGAGCTTGGATTGCTTCAGCGCGTCCGAGTATGGGAACGAGTCGAGCGACCCGGCCAACCGGCCGTAGACGCCTCCGAGGCGAGGTCCTTCCTTGTCGCGATCCAGGGCGTGGCATCCGCCGCAGCGCCTTTCAAATAACGATTTGCCGTCTGCCCGCGCCGCCGGTTGCGCCGGGACGGAGAAACTCGATGCGGCCACGAACCACACGAATCCCGCGAGAATTGGCCCGATGCTGCGCGGTTGGTTTTGCCGGAGCACGCGGCTACGCTCCTTCCAGCGTGGAGTCGACCACGGCCAGGCTGTGCTGCTTCATGACCGATTTCACGTCGGTGATTCCGAGCACGCTCCGCAGTTTGTCATCCGCCACCTTCATAGGGCCGGGCCCCTTGGCGGTGCCTGGCGCGGGTTGCGGGAAAGCCGTGGACATCGCCGTATGGAAAGTGACGCTGCCTTCCACCTTCTGCATAACCTGGTGTATGTGCCCGTTCAGGACGGTAACCGATCCGAACCGCTTGAGGTAGCCGAGGGCTTGCGCACTGTCCTCGGTCCCCCAGCCCCAGTCCGGATAAACCGACCACAGCGGGATATGCGCAAAGACCACTACCGGCCGGCTGGCCGGGTGGCTCTTGAGGTCGGCTTCGAGCCACTGGATCTGGTCGGCGCCCAGTTTGCCAAGCCCCTCGAGGGCGGCGACGTTGGATAGCCCGACGAAATGCACATCCTTGTGGTTGAAGCTGTACCATCCGCGACCTTTGGCGTTCTTACCATAGCGCTCGAGATACATTTTGCCGTCGTCAATCGAAGTGTCATGCTCGCCCGGAACAAAGAAGACCTGCTTCGGTTTCGCGCCTTTCAGAACCTGGTCCAGGGTGTCGTACTCGGCGGCCTTGGAGGTGTGGCTGAGGTCGCCCGTGTGAATCAGGAACTCGGGCTCCTGCGGCAGTCCGTTGATCTTGTCGATGGTGGCCTGCAGAGTGGCGGCGACATTGGGATTCGCGGGTTTGTTGAAGCCGATATGGCTGTCGCTGATCTGGACGAAGTGGAGTTCCCCCTTCGCCGCATTCTTCTGATTCTGGCCGAACGCCTGTGACGTCAGGACGCCGCCCGCGACGGTCCAGAGGACGCCGCTTCCGGCCCAGGCCATACATTCCAAGAAGCCGCGGCGGTCAATGCCATCGCCATTGTGGTTGTGCGTAATTCGTTTCGACATGCTTTCCCCTTCGGCATTCCATACTCGAATGCGGCGCGGTTTATTCCCGTG
>JADGNR010000323.1 GCA_017883415.1 Bryobacteraceae bacterium
ATCGCATTTTTTACCGTCGGCAAGGACTTGCTCATGCTGCCGGTAGTATCCAGCAGAACCGCGCAGGAAAGATCGGTGGCGTTGCTTTCAAATGAGACCACCGGCTGCGGCTGGCCGTTGTCCGCGATGCGGAACTTCTCCCGCGGAATGCCGTCCAGGTAACGCCCCTTGTGGTCGAGCACGGTGGCATACACTTCCACCAGCCGCGTTTCCGAGCGGAACAGGGCGAGCGGCGCCTGCGCCCGCGAGGCCGCCGCCAGGGCCGCGAGCGCGAGCCCTACCCTGCGGCGCCTCATTTCTGCTTCTCCAGGGCGGCCAGCAGCACCGCCTGGTCCACCGCCGCGAATGCCAGATTCACCGCGCGCCAGTCGCGCATGTCGCTCATGTGCGCTTTGGCCAGGATGGCCAGGGCCGCCGGTTCGCTGAACAGACTGAGCGCCGCCGGCGGAATGCCCAGCCTGCCGGCCAGGTCCGCCAGGTAGAGCTTGAACTCGGCGGCCCGCTGGGCGAGTTTGTAGGGAAGCACCAGCTTTTCGTATTGTTCATACGGTCCGGGAAACGCCAGGTGGGAGTGGTCGCAACCCGACAATCCGATGCTGCTGCCGCCCAGCCGGCGCAGCCGCCCGTCGCCGGGCTCAGGCGCCAGTTTACGCAGGGCCACCGTCACCGGAGATTGCCAGGGATCGCGCGTGTAGCGCCCCAGGTAGCGGTCCGAGAGCGCGTACAGATCTCCCAGCGTCATGGTTTGGAACGCCTCGTCCCAGTCGCGGCTCCGAATGGCATCCAGTAGCTGGGCGCGGCGATTGGGGGAGAGTACGCCCGGCGTGTCGGCGGCCAGGTCCGCCAGCAGGCCCGCATTGGCGCCGGCGCGCAGCACCCACTCGCGGGCCAGCCGCAGCCGCAGTCCGAACAGCAGCAGGTCCTGCTCGCGCACGCGGCTCCAGTCGGTGGCGCGCAACGAAGCGATCTGCGCGGTGGCGATGAACTCGCTGTTCCGGTCGCTCTTTCCCCCCGCCAGGGCCACTTTCCCGGCCGCAACGGAGAAATCCGCAAACCCCCCATTCAGATGACTGCCGGCGCCTTCGCTGAGGGCCGCCAGGTCGGCCGGCGGGAACAGTTCCCCGCCGCCCACGCCGAGATCCAGAAACTGATGTTTGCGCAACAGCAGCGGGTCCTGCGATACCAGCAGGTCGTCCGGGCCCAGAAAGTACGCGTAGACGATGCCGCTGAGCGCCACTTTCACCTGCGGGGCGATGGCCGCCAGCAGCTCCTGGCACAGCTTGTCCACTTCCTTCCGGTCCACCTTCTTGCGCGCCGTGCGCTGCTTAAGACGGGCGATCGCACCGGCCACGCGGGCCGGATCGAATGCGAGGACGATCTTGCGGTCCACCGCGTCTGCCTTCAGGCTCTTCGGCAGGTCCACGGTCAGCAGGCCGGCGCGCAGCGAATCCAGAGTCTGCAACTGCTCCGCCGCGGATCCTTTTCCCTGCGCCACGGCCTGCAAAACGTCATCGAATTCCAGAACGGTTTTCAGCGCGGTGACTTTCTGCTCCGCCAGCACCCGCCGATACGCCGCGCTGCGCACGGCGCGCGGGTCCAGTTCCCGGCGCATCCCGTCCAACGTAAACGCTACGGGACCGCCATCGCCCAAAAGCACGCGCTCGATGGCGCTGTCGGGATCGCCCGCCGCGTCCTTCGGCGCCGCACGATTCACCAGCTCGCGCAGGCTGGCGAGCGATGCGGAAGTGGTATCGGCCTCGGAGACCGCCTTGGCAAATCGGTCGCAAAGCCGCCCGAACAGCTCGGCCGCGGCTGCCGGCTCGAGCGCGCCCGACTCCTGCGCCAGGCACAACAGCTCGATCAGGGAATGGAGCTCTCCCAGGACGAGGTTCAGTTGCAGGCGCCCCAGGGGACGCAACCGGTCCGTCAATGCGAAGAAGCGCTCGAATTGCGGCTTGCCGAGCGCCGTGAGCGCGGCGAAGTAAGGGTAGACGGCCAGCTCGGTCTCGCAGTGCTGGGCCAACAACCACGCCGACGCTTCGTCCAGCGGCTCGCTGCGGTGCTGGTCAATCCGTACCACGGCGACGAATTTGTTGGACTCGGATAGTTTCTGGTGGCCGATGGAATAGCTGGTGCGAGCCAGCCGCGACAATATTTCGTCTTCCTGTTCGGGCAGAGCGATGCGCGAAAGCTTCCGCGCCAGCTTGCCGGTTCCATACGATGAGGACGGGTCGTTGTTCGACCGGATCCAGGCCCCGGGTCCTCCGGGAAATAGAACCCGCCCCTCCGAATCCAACGGAATCTCGCGGAGGAATTCCACGAAGGCCGAACTCTGCGTCTGCTTGGCCGCGCCCTGGACCATATCCCGCGAATCGCGGAACAGCTCGTAGAAACGTGCCGTGCGCGCGGGAGAGCGGGTGAAGAACCGCTGGTGTTCCGCATCCAGCTCGCCCAGAGTGGCGAAGAAGGCCAGCAGCTTGCCCTCGTCTTTTTCGAGCAGAGCCCGGAAGAAACGGGACGGAGTGGCCACCGGGCTCCCCACCAGCTTTTCCCACACGGGCACGGCCTGCGCGCCTCCCGGCACCGCCGCCCGGTCGCCCTCGAGCGCGAAGGCCGCGGCGTGACCATAGAGCAGGTCCGCATACTTCTCCGCCAGCGTCTTGAGATCCGCGCCCGCGGACAGCGCGGCAACGGCCGGCGCGCTCATGGCGCTCAAGGCGGCGTAAACTTTGGCCACACGCACGTCGCGCGCCAGGCCTTCGGCCAGGCCGCCATTCAACTCCTCCTTGGGAAAGAATGTGCTCCGCCACCGGGCCTCATCCAGCAACACCGGCGCTAGCGCATCCACCACCTCGAAGCGAAAGCTGCGCCCGGCCTGTAAGGCGTCCTGCATGCCCACTTCGTCGACGGTCAGGGCGGAAGCGGTGTCCTGCCGTTTGGCCTGCGCCGCCTTCTCACCCGCTTCCAGGGTCACCTCGTCTTTGCTGGTCCGCAACTTCCAGCCCAGGAGCCCCAGGATCTTCTCGCTTTGCTGGCGCGCCTTCTTATCCGCGAGGGAAACGACGAGCTCGACGCGGTCCCCTTTGCGCGTGCCCAACGACCGCAAGCCGGCCACCAGTTGAAAGTACTGCCGAATACTCTCCAGGTACGCTGCCGCTACCTTGTGGTCCGAGACCGCGGTTCGATCCACCAGCGTGCGGCAGTAATCCGCCAGGAAGTGCCGCGGCGATCGGAAATGCGCCTGCGCCACAAAAGCGAGCGCCTCCAGGCCGCCGGGCACGACCGCGCCGCCCGGGGACGATTCCCGTCCCAGCGCCAGCCAATCGGAGACATGATTCTTGCCCAAGGCGGTCAGACGGGCGCTGAAGAGCATTCTGGACTTCTGGTCGCCTTCGCGCAGCGCCACCTCCAAGCCCCGCTCGAGGGCTTCGGCCGCCCCCGCCGGGTTCCGCCCGTCATGCTCGCGCGCGTCCGCGAGGGCGGCGTACCCTTCGGCGGGGGAAATCCCGGAGATATCCTCCATCTCGGCGAGGCGCGCCAGCAGCGCCGCGTCCGGGAGCGATTTCGCGGCCGCGCGCAGACTCTCCCGCGCGTCAAAGTAACGGCCTTGGCGCTCGAGCGCTTCGGATTTCGCCAAGTGCAGCCGCGGGGAGACCGGGGCGGCCTCGATCCCCCTCTCGGCGGCGGCCAGGCCTTCGGCGAATGCGCCCCGGTCCAGCAGAATTCGCGCAATCCGGAAATGGGCGGCTTCCATGGCGGGGTCCGATGCCAGCGCCTGCCGCCACACCGGCAGCGCCTCCTCCGGCCGGCCCAGTTGGTCCAGGAACTCCGCGTACTGGCGCCCGACCGCGGCATCGGGCGGCAACGCCGCCGTCGCATACTGAATGTGCCGCAGGGCCCGATCGGCGGCGTGCTCCAGGTAGAGCGCCACCAGAGAGGTGCGGCGCTTCAGGTTCTTCTCGTCAAGGGCCAGGCCTTTTTCGAGCGAATCGGCGCTCTGGGACCAATCGCCCAACCGCGCAGCCGAATCCGCGCGCGTGAACCACAGCGCGGAGTTGCGGGCGTCGAAGGCCAGCGCCTCGTCCAGAAGCGGCAGCGCACCCGCATCGTCGCCATGGGCCAGACGGATGCGCGCCAGTTCTTCCGGCACCGCGGCGCCGCCCGCCTTGCCCTCGCGCGCGCGCCGCAGCGCTGTTTCCGCCGCGTCCAGATCGCCCGCCGCGAACTGGCAGTGACCCAGCTCCGCATACCGGCCGGCATCTCCCGGTGTGATTTGCGTGAGCCGCGCCAGCAACGAGGCGGCCGTTTTGTAGTCTTTATTCCGGCGATAGTAGCCGGCGCCGGCGCCGAGCGCTTCCCCGTCCATGGGATTGATGCCCAGCGCCTGTTCCACCAGCGCGCGCACTTCCTCGCCCTGGCCGGCATCCGGTTTCTCCAGGCGAGCCAACTCCGCCGCCTTTCCCGCGGCGCTCCGCAATGCGCGATACCGGTCGATGTCCGGCAGTTCGGCCGCAGCCGCGGCAGCCAGCATGGGCAATTCCGCCCCCTTCACCCCCGCCCCGTCGCGCACTTCGCCGCGATACAGCAGAAAGCCGCGGTCCCACGGCGGAGCCGGCCAGGAAAGCTCGGTAAACGGCCCAGCCGCGCTCGCCGGCAGGAAATCGGCCGGGCTGTCCACCCCGGGGATGCCGCCGGTAGCTTCCGCCACGCCATTCCAGAATTCCGATTTCGCTCCCGCCGGGTCCCAGTAACTCACGCGCAGTTTCTGGCCGCAAAAGCGCACGGCCATCCAGGCTTGCGCATAATCGCGAACGTCCGGCTCGAGATCGGGAAGCCGTCCTACCAGTAGGACGGACGACCATGAGTCTCCAAAATTCCGCGCCTCGGCCGCCATCGTGTGGTAGAGGCCGGCCGCCGGCGCCGTCTCCGTGGCGGCGGAGGATAGCGCTTCCCTCAGAGCGCTCTGCCACGCCGCCGCCGTAGGAAAACGGCCGGCAGGGGTGAATTCCCTGCCCGTGAACGCCGCCAGGGTCAGCGGACTGGGCCTTCCGGCGGACTTGTAGAGCGCCACCAGTTGCTCCACCGTGCGCGTGCGCTGCTCCGGCGGAATGGTCCCGGGAAAGACCACCACGCTGATGCGCGGCGCCGGCTCGGCCGCAATCCGGCGCGGCTCCGTGGTGCCGGCCGGGCCCAGCAGCATGGCTGCCCGGTTCGGATCGCCCGCAACCAGCCCTGGTTGCGCTGCCAGCGCGCTCGCCAGCAGCATCATGAGGAAAAGCAATCGAGCGGCGCGGCCGGAGGGATTCATAGTTTGTTTTCCAGGGACCAGTTATTATGGCATATTGCCCGGTTCCATTCGCGCACTACCCGCTTCCATTCGCGGCCCCCTTCGCCACCGTAGAATGGAACGATGACAAAACTTTCCGAATCCGAGATGAAGGCTGCGTTGCGGGAATTGACCGCCTGGACCGTGGTGCGCGATAAACTCCACCGCGAATACCAGTTTGGCGATTTCGTCCACGCCTTTGGTTTTATGGCCACGGCCGCCATCGCCATCGAAGCGATGGGACACCACCCCGAGTGGTCGAACGTCTACAACCGCGTGACCGTCGACTTAACCACCCACGACGCCGGCGGCATCACCGCCAAAGACGTGGAACTGGCCCGGAAGCTGGATTCCTTCGCCGCCCGGCTGGCCTGAGGCGGTTCCCCAATTCCGATTTGCCTGGTCTTGGACGATGTGATATTCTCCCGTGGTCATGACCTACTGCATGAAGTGTGGAAGCGCCCTCACCGGGGAAACGGCGGCCTATTGCGCTAAGTGCGGGGCCCCGAACCAGGCCGCTCGCTCCGCCCCTCGCGCGACCCCGAAGGTGGAGGCGCCATTCGGCCAACCGTCCATCGGCGTGCAGGCCCTGCGATCCCGCGGCGAGAGTGTGGCGTTGCTGGCTGGCTTCGGCTTGTTCGCCGTCTCGTGGCTGGTCCTTGACATCGCCACGGCGTTCGTGCCGCTCCTGCTCGGCACCGCCGGGTTGATCGTCTACGTGTTGTACCAGCAGGGCGCGCTCAAGGGCTCCAGCGTGGCCGTGAGCCCGCGGAACTTTCCGGACATCGAAGCGCTGGCCGAGGAGGCGGCGGCCCGGATCGGTATCGGCAAGCCCAACCTGTTTATCAAGCAGTCCCGCGAGCTCAATGCCTATGCCATGGGCTTCGTAGGCTCGGCGTGCGTGGTGGTGCATTCCGAAATCGTGTCCGCCACCGAGCATGCCCCGCGAGACCTACAGTTCATCGTCGGGCACGAGTTCACCCATATCAAATGCTCCCACGTCTTATGGCAGACCATTGCGGCCAAGAATCCGCTTTTGGGGAGCATTCCGGTTCTGAATGCGATCCTGCCGCTGTTCTTCAGCTGGTGGTCGCGGCAGGCCGAGTTGACGGCCGATCGCGGCGGCCTGATCGCCTGTGGGGACCTGGCCGCAAGCCAAAGAGCGCTGGCCCGGTTAGCCATCGGAGCGGAGTTGTTCGACCGCCTCAACGTGGATGAATTCGTGAAGCAGGCCTACGATGGCGATGTGGCCACCAAAGCGAATGAACTGTTCAGCAGCCACCCTCTGCTGGCCAAGCGGATCGTGGCGCTGGCCGAGTTCGCGCAGAGTCCGCTGGCGACCCGTGTACAGGGACTGAAAGCGCGCGCGCAAGAAGTGGGGCGGGTCCCCGGACCCGCCCCCTGACCCGCGCCGAGCCCTCTGGCTCGGCCGTGCTTGTTACCGGGCAGCGTTCTTCCGCGGC
>JADGNR010000324.1 GCA_017883415.1 Bryobacteraceae bacterium
GGTGTGGTCGGCATACGAGCAGCCCAAGGGCACCGCCTCGAAGGAGTTGGATCGCACAGCCTCCGATATTGTAAGCCGTCTGAAGAAAGATCTGAATCCGGGGAAGGCACATGAATAAACCGCCGAGACGCTGAGGCGCAGAGGAATCCAGAAGGACGTTTTCCGCCCCGCCGGCGGGCCTCTCCTCTCGGCGTCTCGGCGTCTCGGCGGTGACAGGGCCGTCATGCGCGTTTCTCCAGGATGAGGGCGCGATAACTTTCCACCAGCTTGCGGGTGATGGCCGCCATGTCCCAATGGGCCTCGATTTCGGCCCGCGCGCGCGCGGCCATTTGGGCGGCGGCGCGGGGGTCTTCGAAAAGCCCCAGCACGCGCGCGGCAAAAGCCGCGGGTTCGTCGGCGAGCGCGCAGAATTCGCCGTCCTGGCGCGCCAGTCCCTCGGCGCCCACGGTAGTGGAGACCACGGGAATGCCGGCGGCGAACGCTTCGAGCAGCTTCACACGCACTCCGGAACCGCTGAGGATGGGGCAGACGAACACGGCATACCGCGCCAGCGGCCGGCGAATGTCCTCCACGTAACCCAGCATCTGGAGGTGGGCGGGATCGCCGGCATAGGTGTGGGCCGGAGGCGGATCCGCGCCGGCGAGCAGCAGCTTCGCGTCCGGCTGCCGCGCCAGGATGAGGGGCAGGACCTCGCGCACAAACCAATCCGCCGCCACGCGGTTCGGCTCGTGGCGAAAACCGCCGACGAACAGCATGGTCAGCGGCTCGCGCCCGCAGGGCCGGAACTGGTAGCGTGAGGCGTCGATGCCGGCGCGCAGGCCGGCGCGCAGCTTGGGCGCGAGGCGGGGAAGGAACGAAAGCAGGAACTGGCGGTTGGCCGGGGTGCAGACCTGCACCTGGTCGCACCCGGGGAGCGCGCGCAATTCATAGCGCAGCGCGCGCAGGTACTCCATGCGGGCCTTCAGCTCGCCCACCAGGCCGGGCATGTGGCCCAGGCCCCGGCCGATGGACTGGAAGTACACGTCGTGTTCGAACAGCGCGCAGGCGATGCGGCGATACGCGCCGCGATACTGGGCGAGCGGCGTGTATTCGAGCTGCAGCACATCGATCCGCTTGCGGTAGAGCTGGCGGTGGATGAGCCAGTCGAGATCCTGGTTGGCGATTTCGCGGACGGCGTGGGGCAGCAACGAACCGGCGCCCTCGGTCCTGCCCGTGGGCCGTACGATCCATTCGGCCGAAGCGCAGAAGCCGCGCAGCTCCTCGTTTTCCGTCTGCTGCCAGGGCCAGTCCAGCACCTCGACGACGTGCACTTCGGCCAGCGGGGCGAGTTCGCGCAGGGTCTGGTACATGAAGACGCCTCCGCCGTGTACGGGCGGGCAGATGGGGTAGGGCGAGACGAAGAGCACGCGCGGGCGCTCGACGGAGCGCTCCATGGGGTCGAAGCGGTCGCGGAAGTAGCCGCCCAGGGGGCGCAGAAAGGCTTCCGTGTCGCTAACCCGGGCGAGCGAGCGGGCGCGCCAGCGCGAGCGCACGGCGCGCGGCAGTTGACCGAATGAGCGCGCCAGGGCGCCGGGATCAGGCCGCAGGGGGACATCGCCGAAGATCACGCTGAGGACGGCGGCGGCCCAGACGAAGAAGAAGTGCGCGGCGAGCCGGGGCCATTCATGGATATTCTTCCAGCAGAACAGGACATAGTTCTTCTTCAGCACGGCCTGAATCCGTGCTTCGGAAAAGCGCTTTCCGATGGTGCCGCGGTGTTCGTGGTACACCACGCTGCGCGGCTGGTAGAGCACCTTCCAGCCGCGCTTCCAGGCCATGTAGCCGAGGTCGGTGTCTTCCAGGTAGAAGGGCTCGAGCAAGCGGTCGAAGCCGCCGAGGGCGAGGAATTTTTCGCGGTCGAAGGCACAGGAGCCGCCGCCGCCGTAGAAGCAAGGGTACAGATCGTCGATTGCGGGATCGAGGCGGTGGCGCACGCGCAGCATGCCATCCTGCCACCAGCCCTGGGTCAATCCGGTTTCCTCGCGCAGCTTGTGGGGATCGGTGAAGAAAATCTGGCAGGAAACGGCGAAGACTTCCGGATCGCGGAATCCTTCGAGAAGCGGCGCCAGGAAATCGGGGGCGACGCGCATGTCGCTGTTGAGCAGCACGACGATGGGATTCGAGGCCGCGCGGAAGCCGGCATTGGAGCCGCCGCCGAAGCCGAGATTGCGGGGCAGCGCGACCAGCTTGACGCGCGGGAACGCGGAGCGCAGGAAATCGGCGCTGCCGTCGGTGGAGCCGTTATCGACCACGACGATCTCGTGGGCGGGATTGCCGGAGAGCGCCTCAACCACGGAGGGCAGATAGCGGGCGAGCAGGTCCTTGCCGTTCCAATTGGGGATGACGACGGAGCTCGCTTCGCTGGCGGGGGCCGGGGGCTGGGCGGGGTACCCGCGGTCTCCGCGGGTCGGGGCCGGGCTCGCTTCGCTGGCGGGGGCCGGGGGCCGGGGGCCGGGGGCCGGGGAGCGGCCGAAGAGCTTCCACAGCACGTCTGTTGCGAACAGCGTGAGCGCGGCGATCGCCATCAGGAAGGGCGAAAGCAAAAGCAGCGGGAGCGAGCGCAGCAGGCGTTTCAGAAAGGGCATGTTAACCGGCCGGCGGGGTGGGCCCCAAGCCGACGGTCCGGCCGAGCCTGACCCATCGGGAAGCGCGGTAGAGCGCGAGCTGGTGCGCCAGCGCGCCCGCCTCGTCGCGCAGGCGGAGGGCCCAGGCGGTGCGCTCCTCCAGTTCCTTTTCCGTGCGGTGCAGCGCTTCGACGGCGGCCACCAGGTCCTGGATGTGCTGTTGCAAGCGGGTCTCGGTATCGCGCGCCCATTGCGTTTTGGCGCCTACATCCTGTTCGAGCTCGACGATCTTGGCCTCATACGCCCCGGCCATCTGGCGCGCTTTTTCCTGCTCGCGGACCAACTCGTCCTGTACCTCCTCGACGCGCGCGCCCAGGGTTTCCACTTGGTGGTTGAGCTCGGCGGCCCAGTGGTTGCTGCGGCGCAGCTCCTGGTCGAGCGCGCGGTGCGCGTGGTCCAGTTGGGCGAGGTCGTGGCGCGCGGCTTCGAGCCAGGCGTTCTTGGCGGCCAGCTCGTGCTCGAGCAGGGCGATGTGCCGCTCGCGCTCGCGCAGCAGGTTGGCGGCGCGCGGCACGTAAACAAAAGTTGGATTGCCGGGTTGCGGACCGTGGGAGCAGACGGCCACGAAGAAGTGCGATTCGTCCGGCGCCGGCTCACCCGCATCGACGCGTACCTCCACCGCATTGCCGGTGTCGTGGGGCTGGAAGGTAACGCCTTCGACGTGGTTTTCGAGGAACATGGAAACCACCGGAAACACGTTCGAGAGCGCATCGCGGAACTCCTCGAAGGTGAACTCGTGCTGGTGGAAAGGGTTGGTGCCCTCGGGCCCGCGCGACTCGGTGTAGTAGAGCTTGTTGGGCGTGGAAACGACGAACTGGCCGTTGGAGGCGAGTACGCGGCGGGCTTCGAGCAGCAGCGCGCGCCAGTTTTCCAGGTGCTCGATGACCTCGAAGGCCACCACCAGGTCGAAGCTGGCGCCGGAGTGGGGCAGGGCCGCGCAGGATGCCTGCTCGAAGGCCAGGTTGGGCATGCGGTAATGGGCGCGCGCATAGTCGACCGCCTCGGGCGCGAGGTCCGCGCCGGCCACAAACTGCGCGGTGTGCGCCAACTCCGCCGAGCCGTAGCCTGCGCCGCAGCCGGCGTCGAGCACGCGCTTGCCGCGTGCCAGGCGCGCCGCGAAGGCATAGCGCGCCACGTGCTCGTTGAGCAGATCGACATTCACCTGGCCGGGGATGACGCGCTCACCGGTGAACTCAGCCAATTCGTTTCTCCATGACGGGGGCGGGCTTTGGCGCGGGCCCCGGCTCGGGCGCGGGCCCCGGCGCGGGCGGCCCACCGGCCAGGCGGGAGTTCACTTCCACGCGGCAGGGCAGGCGGATGTAGCCGTAGATCTGGCCCTCCGAGCGTCCCATCTGCAGGGACACGGCATTATCGATCCAGTCGCACATCTGGTAGCCGGCGAGGGTGCCATCGGCGATGGCCGGCGAGAAGGAAAACGACGCCGGATACAGCTCCGGCAGCTCCAGGTAGAAATCGACGGTGTAGAGATCGCCGGCGTGCATGGGCGCCAACTCGTACCCTTCGCGGGCGGTGTTGGTTCCCGAAAAATCCATGCCCAACTGGTTGCGCAGCATGAAGCCGACCATGGGCGTGGGCACGTCGGCGTGGGCGCGCACGCTGATGCGCACCACGATGCGCGACGAGGGATCGAGCGCCTGGAGCGGCCGCCCGCGATCGTCGAACACGGCGATGCCGATCACCATGGCGCGCCCATCGCCATAGCGGTGGTCGATGTTGGGAATGGTCTCGACGATCTCCGGCGCGCGGACCGCGCCCGTGTGCACGCGTTTCTCTTCGACGACGGCTTTGCGCGCCAGGTAAACGGAATCCTTCTCGACCATGGCGGCCAGGTAGCGGGCCACCACGCGATCGGGTTCGCCGATCTCGATCAGGCGTCCGTGGCTCAGCCACAGAGCACGATCGCCGATGGCTTTGACGTCGCTCACCGCGTGCGAGACAAACAGAATGGTGATGCCGCGCGACCGCAATTCGTGCACCTTGCGCATGCAGCGCTGGCGGAAGTAGATGTCGCCGACCGCGAGGGCTTCGTCCACCAGCAGGATTTCAGGATCCACGTTGATGGCCACGGCAAACGCCAGGCGCACCACCATGCCGCTGGAATAGGTTTTGACGGGCTGGTTGATGAAGTCGCCGATTTCGGCGAAGGCTTCGATATCCTTGTACCGCTGGTCGATCTGGCGCGTGGTCAGCCCCAGAATCGAGCCGTTGAGATACACGTTGTCGCGGCCGGAGAATTCGGGGTTGAATCCGGCGCCCAATTCGAGCAGCGCGGAAACGCGTCCGTTCACCGCCACGGCGCCGCGGGAAGGCTGGAAAATGCCCGCCACCAGTTGCAGCAGGGTGCTTTTGCCGGAGCCGTTCTCGCCGACGATGCAAAAGGTTTCGCCGCGTTTGACCTGGAACGTGAGATCGCGCAAGGCCCAGAAGTCTTTATGGCGCTTGAGCCGGTTCAGAGACAACAATTCCTTGAACCGGTCGGCCGGCGTATCGTAGATCGCGTAGCTCTTGGAAACGTCCTGAAACTCGACGGCGTTCACGTGATCGGAACAGATAGACCAGTGTAACGGAAGTGGGCGCGGCAGGGGGATGCAAGGAAAAAATGAATAGGGCGGCCGCCGGCTCCTCCTGTCTTCACCGTACCTGCATAGCCGTTCAGACAGCGGTCCAAAGACCGCGGCGCCAAAATCAAGTGCTTCTTATGGCGCGTCAGAGCTTGCAGCCAGTCAGCCGAGAAAGTCGGAAGCCGCCCTGGTAGTGGACTGGTTCTATGTAACTTCCTCCTTAGCAATGGCTCCCCCGGTGAAGGGGATCACGTTTAACCTCTTTCAGAGAAAGAGGCCCGGAGTCCGGTATCAACCGTCTCCACTCCCTAATATGCTCCTGGGCGGGCGGGATGTCAAGTTGGGAAGAATACGGAGGAGTTGTTGAAAAAAGCCATGCGGGGCGGCTTCCGGCAGCTTTAGGCCGGCGAAAGGCGGAGCCAAGAGGCGCGGAGGATTGGCATCAAATCAAGCGCAGCTCTTTGCTGGTGGGCGTGAGGATCTGGCAGCCTTGTCCGGTGACCACGACCGTGTCTTCGATGCGGATGCCGCCGAAGCCTTCCAGGTAGACGCCGGGCTCGATGGTGATGGCCATGCCGGCTTGCAAGCGGGTCTTGTCGCGCTTGCCGAGGCGCGGCGGCTCGTGGATCTCGAGGCCGAGGCCGTGGCCGGTGGAGTGGACGAAGGCGCGGTCGAGACCGTAGGCTTTCAGGACCGCGCGCGCGGCGTGGTCGATGCGGGCCGCGGATTGGCCGGGACGCACGGCGTCGAGGGCCGCCAGTTGCGCTTCGAGCACCGCGCGGTAGGCGCGCTTCACCTTAGCTCCGGGGGAGCCGAGGAACAACATGCGGGTCATATCGCTGCAATAGCCCGCTTCGAGCGCTCCCATATCGACCACCACCAGGTCGCCCGCGGCGAAGCGCGCGGAGGTGGGCTGGGCGTGCGGCAGCGCCGAGCGAACGCCCGCGGCCACGATGGTTTCAAACGAGGGCTTCTCGGCCCCCAGGCGGCGCATGCGGTATTCGAGCTCGGCGGCCAGGTCCTGCTCCTTCATGCCGGGGCGCGCGCGGGCAACGGCCTGCTCGAAGGCGCGCGAGTTGGTCTCGACGGAGCGGCGGATGCGCGCGATTTCCTCCGGCGACTTCACCATGCGCAGGCCCTCGATCCACCCGGTCACCGGATCGAGCGATGCCTTCATGGGCAGCCGCGACTGGAGCCACTGGAAGGAATCGCAGGTCATGCGCGCGGGCTCGTAGCCGATGCGCCGCAGCCCCAGCCGGGCGATGGCCGCGACCACGGCGGCCAGCAGCGGACCTTTGGCGATCCTCACCGGGCAGGTTACTTCCTGGCCGGCCTGGATCCGATAGCGCGGATCGGTGAACAGAATGGAGCGGCCGGGCAACACCAGCAGGCTGCCATTGCTGCCGGTGAAGCCGGAGAGGTAGCGCAGGTTGGGGCCGAAGGAGACCAGCAGGGCATCGAGCTTGCGTTCCGCGAGCGAGGAAGCGACGGTGCGCCGGCGCCCGTCGAACTCGTTATCGCTCACGCTGCAACCC
>JADGNR010000611.1 GCA_017883415.1 Bryobacteraceae bacterium
CGAGGTCGGACCCGCCATCACCAGCGCCAGCCGGTTGCTCCCGCCCGTCAGCGTGGCCATCGAAATCCCCGCGCCCGAGTTGTCCTTCACCGTGAAGGTCACCGTCGGAGCCTTGCCCGCGACGCCGTTGTCCACCTTCAGGATTTCCAGGTTGATGCCCGGCGCGGTCAGGGATTGCGTAGGTAGCGTGTGCGCGCCCTTAATCGACGCGTCGAACTCCAGTTCGCCCTGCGGAATGTGGCAGCCCGCGCATTGCTGGTTGTCCGCCTGCGGCAGATCCACGTGATTCAGGCCGGTGGTGAAATTGACGTTATCGTGGCACGAGCCGCACGCTTCCTGGTCGGGCTTGGTCAGGTAGTTGTTCTGCTGCGCCGCTTTCGTCGCCGGATCGTGGCAACTCTCGCAACGCCGCGGGTCGGCGGGATAGTTCACCGTCGAATAATCGGATACGTCCTGGTTGTGACCGATAATCTGGTACGGCGTCCCCGCCTTCACGCTCGGAAGCTGGCTGCCCATGTGCAGCTTGTGGATGAACACCTTCATCCCCACGCTGTTGCCCGTGTCCGGATCGACCGTTTGCGGCTGGTGGCACATAATGCAGAGTTCCACGCCGCGGCGCGAGCCGCCGTGGAAGGATAGCTCATTCTGCGCGTGGCATTTCTCGCACGCCGCCGTCCGCACGACGTCGCGCGGCGCCGGGGTCCCGCCGGCGGGAATGAAATCGAAAACCGCGGAATCGAAATTCGTCCCCAGGTCGAACTCGGTCAGGTTGCGCGAGCCATATACGCCCACCCGATGCGTGGCCGTCGCGTCGAATGCGCCTCCGCCCTGTGCCGCCGCCTTCGTCTTAAAGGTATAGATATACTCGCCCACCGTCACCGTCTGGGTGGTGCCGCCGGAATCGGCGCCCGCCTGCGTGGCGGCTACCTTGGTGATTGGGCTGGTCTGCACACGCGTCGCATACGACACATACTGCGTCTGCCCTTTGGGAATATACGCGGCGACGAAGCTTACCGAGATGGTGCCCGGTGTCTGTACGCCAGCCAGGTCCAGGGGAAGCCCCTTGGGGTCCGTCAGCGTGTAATCCACGCTGATGGTGCCGTCCGCGGCGATGTTGGCCGACTTGACCGTGATAGTCAGACCCGGACGCACGAAATTCACGGTGGACGAATCGGCGAAGAAGGCCTTGTCGCGCTTCGTGAATTCGGTTCTCTTGTCCGCTCGCACCAGGACCACCGAACCCGCGATCACCACTACGGCCAACGCCCAACGGCCCGCCGCCACTACCGAAGAAGGAATTCGCATATCTGCTCCCAACAAATGAAAATCACTCAACCGCTTCCCAACACCGCAGGATCGGGAAATAACTCAACCCCACAGGCGATCACGCTGAAACTACCGAGCATGTTGGTCAAAGCACTCGCCCGTCCAAACTGACCGCTCCCCAAAGGAGACTATCAAGCCGTTTATTATCTGTGTGTTGTGAAATCCAGCATTCGGACAAAGAGCCCCAAGTGGGTCGCTAATGGGTGAAAAGGCTGGCTTTCGTTGGGTGAAATTCCGCTAAATGTGCGTTCGGAGTGCACGCTTTGCCAAGACTGAAGGGCAAGCCTCGCCCCTGTGGGCTTCGGGAAAAGGCCCCGGCGCGTCTCCGAAAGAGAAGCGCCGGGTGAGCTGTGGCTGTGATCTTGGCCGCCTGCTCAAGGGCGGCCGTCCGCGGTAATTACTTGCCCGCGTGTTCCTTCTGGACGTCGAAATCGGTGCCCGCTGCATGGCATATATCACAGCTTTCGCCGAACTTCGGATCGGTTTGCAGGACCGCGTGGGCCATGGCCGACTTGGTGATGTGGCAGGCCGTGCAGGCCGAGGTGGTCGCCGGCGTCTTGTCCGGAGCCATGAGCCCCTGCGTATCGGCCACCGGGTTCTTGTCGATCGGGAATACGGTCTCGGAATTGTTCACGTGGCACATATCGCACTTGGCGGTGTCGCCGACCGCGCCGGTATCGCTCATCGCGGGATAGCGCACATCCGAAAAGTCGTTGTGGCTGCCGCCGAACCCCACGATGGTGTAGTTCTGTCCCGCCTCGGTCAGTTTCTCGCCGGTGTGGATCTTGTGGATCATGAGCGCGAAGTTCACCGACTGCGGAGGCAGCGCCTTGTCCGCCGCTACCGTCGCGACGGGCCGTACCGAGATGTCGTTCTCGCTGGCGTTGTGGCACAGCACGCACTGCTCGATCTGGTTGCGGTTCTCGCCGTGCAGCGAGAGGAACGTGTGGCAGCCATTACACTTGGCGATGTCTACCACCTGGCGGCGCGGCTGTACTTTCGAGCCGTCCACCGAGAAGTAGCTCACCTTATTGATGGCGCCGTATTCCGACGTCTGCTGCGCCGTCGTTCCCGGCAGCAGGGTGATGCCGCGCCGGCCTTCGATGCCGATGGCGAAGGTCCCCTTCGCATTGGCCGGAACAGCGTGAGTGAAGGTGTAGGTGCAGGTTCCGTCGCCCGAGCACTGGGCCGTGGGCACCGGGTTCTCGGAAACGTAGCCCGGCGTTTTCACATCCGAACCGAAGCTGGTGTACCCGTAGTCCGAGGTCGGACCCGCCATCACCAGCGCCAGCCGGTTGCTCCCGCCCGTCAGCGTGGCCATCGAAATCCCCGCGCCCGAGTTGTCCTTCACCGTGAAGGT
>JADGNR010000325.1 GCA_017883415.1 Bryobacteraceae bacterium
CAGGCCGGTCTGCGCCGCCACGGTGCGCAACAGGCGGGCGTCGCTCGACGAATACGGCTCCTCGGATTTCTTGGGGCCCAGGCTGATGAACCCGAGCAGCTCTTTCTTGGAGGCGAGGGGCAGCAGCAGTTGCGCGTCGAGGCGATGGAGCGCTTCCCGGTCGCCGCTGGAGGCGTCCTCCGCGACGGCCACGGGCTCGCGCGAGCGGCGCAACTCGTTCACGGTGGGGGCTTCGCCCGCGAACGCGACCTCGGGCGGCAGGGCATACCCGGTGGCGAATGCCGGCCGGAACCAGCCGTGGGCTTCGAGCAGGACCGCGATCCGCTCCACGTGCAGCGATTCGGAGAGCTTGCGGGTGACGGTCTCGAGCAGCGCGCCGCGATCGAGAATGGTGCGCACCTGCTCGCTCAGCTCGCCCAGGATCTGCTCCGCGTTGTAGGCTTCGCGGAAGAACCTTCGGTCCACCCAGCGGCGCAGGCGGTCGGCCTGGTTGCGCACCAGGAAGACCACGGTGATGCCGGCCGCAATCCACGTGATGCGCCGCGGCCGGTTCACGTCGCTCGCTCCGGCGAGCGAAACCGCCAAGGTGATGACTGCGCCGGTGACCAGCACCTGCAGCGCCACGATGCCGCGCCGCGCCAGCGCGTACTGCACTCCCTGGCGAACCACCATCCGGACATCGAGCGCGCGCTGGACCACGATGACGTACGCCAGGGTGAGCGGAAAGAAGAGCATCACCATCAGGGAGAAGGTGAGCCAGAGTCCCTCCGCTTCGCCCGGATGGCGGTGCAGGAAGACGCCGGTAAAGATCGACAGCAGGAACATGGGGGTCATGGCGACGGTGCATCCCCAGTAGAGAAGCTTCAGCCGCCGCCGGTCGTCGGCGGCAAGCGAATCGTCGCCGTACTTCTCCCCGAGCCCGGCGAAAAAGAGGCTCGTGGTGCCGAACATCAGCACGATCCAGAACCAGTCGGGCCCCGGAAGCCGGGGCAACAGCCGGGCGGTGGCAACCGCGGCCAGCGCCAGACCGGCAGTCCGCAGCCCGTTCCACAGCGCCATCAGCGCCAGCGGCGCCGTCAACAGCCACTTGAGCCAGGGCAGGCCCCGGTCCATGCGGCCGGGGTGCGGGAAACAGAGCCCGAACCACATCATGCAGATGGGCCACGCGGACTGCGCGAACTCGCGAAACACCGCGGAGGTGACGCCCACGAGCGGCGGCCAGCCGAGCGGGCTCAGTTCGGAAGGCCGGCTCAACTGGCTCAAGCCCAGCAGAATGCCGAGCGTCAGCCACGCGCGCAGGTCGCGGGGCCGCATGGCCGCCACCCAGAACCCCAGGACGATCGAGAGCCACGGCAGCAGCATCCAGGTGACCGCGGCGAAGAACCACAGGAAGCCACTGGCGTGAGGCACAAGCGGCGCCAGCACGACGCGGTGCTCCGACACCTGGCCGCCGCGTTCCGCCGAAATGGCGAGCGTCTCGCCGGGGCGCCGCGAGCGGAGGATGGTGTCATAGGCACTCTGCCCGGCGAGGGGCCGGCCGTCCACGGCGGCAATGCGGTCGCCCACGCCCAGGCCGGTCTCCTTTCCGTACTCGACCGCCATGATGGTGGGCCAGGGATCGCCGATCCCGATCGGCGTGGAGCAGTAGTTGCCGGTAAGATCGCGGATCAAATCCGCCGTGAACGTCAACTGGCTGGCCAGGGCCGCGGCAAACAGGACCGCCAGCCAGATATGAGGCAGCCTGTTCGTTTGCATAGCGCAGCCCCTCAACCGGCTTGCGGCAAGAGGATGATCAGCTCCAACTGCGGATTCGGCAGATCGCCCGGAACGTAGGCGGCCAGGTTGCGCGCGCGCTCGATGGCTTCCCACACCACGCCGGTCTGGCTCAGGCTGAAGTACTGGTAATTGAGCTTCATCGGGATGGCGCTGGGCGGCGAAGGCACATAGGTGAGCGCCACGCCCGGCAGCGCCTGGCGCACCAGGTGCTCGATATGGCTGGCGGAGCAGACCTTCACCAGCGGCGGGGTCTTGTTGACGATTTCCGCCTGGCTCGCCTCGGCGCTCACCGCCAGGTACATCTTCGTATTCACCAGGTACTTTTCGTTATCGAGCGAGGTGGCGTAGATGGAAGGCTGCACCAGCTTGAGCGGCAGCGATATGAAATTGCTCGGCACCACGGTTTCGAGCAGCAGGCGCAGCTTCTCGTCGAGCGACGTGAAGCACCGGCCCAGATCGTCGTGATCGTAGGCGGGCAGGTCGCGAGGATGAATGTCTACCGAAAACGTGGTGAGCGCGCCCGCCAGCGAGAGCATAGCGGAGAAGAGCGCCTCGGGGTGCCCGCCGCGCGTTTCGAAGAGGTGGCGGAAAGTGGGAAACGCGGTGTTGATGGTGTAGAGCAGCCAGAAATTGGCGATGTCCGCGGCGGTGAAGTCGGCGAGGCTCTGGTTTTTCTGGCGGCGCAGGCCGGCGATGGTGCTGGAGCGCGCGCTGAGGATCTCCACCAGGCGGCGCGCGATGGCGGTGAGGTAATCGCTGGCGTTGAAGTCCAGCAGCGGGGGGACGTGCCGCGGGTCCAGGTGGAACGTGCCGCTCTCGCTGCGGCGCACGCGCGCCACGCGCAACGTGGCGTAGCCGTCGCGCGATTCGCTCTCGGCCAGCACGCGGAGGTTCTTGCGGGCCACCTGGACGGGCTTTTCCGAAAGCCCGGTATTCTCGTCGCGGAAGAGCTCGATTTCGGCGCGATAGCGGGCGCCGCCCTCGCGTCCCGCCGCGGCCACGTTGAGGCCGCGTTCGCGATACTGCGGCACGGCGAGGTGCAGCTCGACGGCGGTCTGGTCGGGCTCGAAGCAATCGGCCAGGGGCCGCGGCGGCGGGGCGCTGTCGGAGCCGGGAATTTCAAACAGCAGGCCGTCGGGTAAAATGCCGGAGGCCGAGGAAATACCGAACGCGCCGGCGGCCAGCGCCTCCTGGCTGATCTGCAATGAGCGGAACCCCCACGGCCGGAAGGAGAGGCCCTCCAGTTGGAACTGCAAGAGGTTTTCGAGGTACCGGTCCTGGAGCTGAAGGTGCTGCGGGCTAAGGAACGTCCCCTTGGTCCAGATCACCGGTTGCAGGCGCTTCATTGGGTCCAAGGTAGCACGGACAGAGTAGGGTAGGCCTCCGGGCTGCCTCGCCCGCGTAGCGCGCCCTCGCCGCGGGGACAGGCCGGGAGGCCTGCTCCACTACCGCGGTCCCAGATACTGCACGTGGATGTAGGTGCCCAGCCTCACGTTATACGCAAGGTACCAGCCGGGGTGATCCGGGTCATCATAGACGACGATCTCGTCGGAATCCCAGAGCCAGCCGTTGACGTACTCGAAATCGAACGGGGCAACGCTGAAAAAGAAGTTGTTGAAGAAGAAGCGCTCCCGGTTCCCTCCCCCCAGGCGGAAGACATGCGAGCGCCCGAAGCCGCCGGTGAAGCGGCCGTGTTCGAAGGGGCGATCGAGGTGAAAGCGGACGTCGTTGCGCCCGGCATCGTGTCCTATCCATTTACCGTTGGGATGGACGTGGGGCGCCTCGGGATGGCCGGGCTGGTCCGCAAAGCTGCGATGCTCGTCGCCGCGGCGCTCCTGCGCGGCGGGAGGCGGCTGGCCGTGCGCCGGCGCCGGCCGTGGCGCTCGCGTGGCAGGCGGACCATGAGCGGGAATATTGCGGTGTTGTTCGTCGCGTTGGTGTGCGTCGTCCTTGCGCCGCTCCTGCGCCCAAGACAGCACCGCGAGGGACAGCAACAGCGCCAGCAGTCCAGTAGTTATCTTCATAAAGCGACCTTTCGTTACGGCAGAAGTCTACCATTTCCGCGAGCAATGCGGCCGCCATTTCAAACGGGCGCCGGCGGGGAAGGTGCGAAAACAGACGCGTGGCGTGGTGGTCGCGTGTAACGGTAACACGCGCCGTGCGATCAACGGCGGCTTGCTTGCCTCCGGCGCAGCGCTACCAGGCCCGCCAGGCCAGCCGCCAAACAGCAAACATACGAAGGCTCCGGCACGGTGTTGAACTGGAACGACGTCAGGTCGGCTACGGCGCCCGCCGGTGCGTTGTTCGCCAGTTCATAGCTATCGCCAATGGCGAGGAAATTACAGCTTGAGGCGCGGTGCCCTATCGCTCGTGACAGCTACCACGACTACCGTCTGCTCGGCGCCCCGGTCGCCGGCAGTTACCAGTTCTTTGTTGACGGCCAATCCGTTGTCGTTGCATGGTTCCCGCCCGACAGGAGTATGCACCCTAAGGATGTGCGCCGCCACTTATCATTCGATATTCAGGTCTGAATCTATATTATTACTGCTGTTACTCCTCGCGCAGCGCCACGCCCGGGTCCACGCGGGCGGCGCGCCGCGCGGGGAGATATGCCGCCAGCGCCGCCACCGACAACAGGAACAACGACGCTCCGGTGAACACCAGCGGGTCGGTGGCGCTCACGCCGAACAGGAGCGAGCGAAGCATCCGCGTCAGCGCCAGGCCGCCGGCCACCCCGATGGCGACTCCCCCGGCGGCCAGCGCCAGGGCGCGGCCGACCACCATGGCGGCGATGCGCCCGCGCTCCGCCCCGAGCGCCATACGGACGCCGATCTCGTGCGTGCGGCGCGCGACCGCATAGGAAATGACGCCGTAGATTCCGACCGCGGCCAGCACCAGCGCCAGCGCGGCAAACGCCGCCAGCACCACGGCCGAGAATCGCCGGGAGCGCGTCGAGTGGGAGACGCTTTCCTCCAGCAGTCCCACATCCGCCAGGGGCAGCTCCTTATCGAACTCGCGCACCGCCGCGCGCAAGGCGGGGGCGAGCGTCAGGGGGTCGAGCGCCGTGCGCGCCACCAGCGCCATGGTGGGCCCGGGGGTTTGCGCGTAGGGCACGAACGACTCCATGTCGGGCTCGTCGGCGAGCGAGGTTTGCCGCAGATCGCCGATCACGCCCACCACCGTCAACCAGTGGGCGGGGTCGCCGAAGCGCTTGCCGATCGGGTCCCCGGTGGGCCAACACTTGCGGGCCATGGTCTGGTTGACGATGGCCACGGGAGGCCCCGCGGGGTCGGCCGGGGTGAAGAAGCGGCCGCGCAGCAGGCGCACCTGCAAGGTTTCAAAATATCCGGGAGTCACCGTGCGGGTGAAGGCGATCAGCGGTTCGCCGGGCCGGGCGGGGGGCGCTCCTTCGATGGTGACGTTGGCGGCGCTCTTGGAGCCGGAGAAAGGCAGATGCGACACCAGTCCCGAGGAGGCCACGCCCGGAATCGCCGCCACGCGCTCCGCCAGCGCCTTGAAGAAATTTACGCGCTTGGCCGGCGCCGAGTAATTCTCGCCGCGCAGGGTGAGGTACCCTTTGAGCACGCCGCCTGCGTGGAAGCCCGGATCCACCGCTTGTAACCGGACCACGCTGCGGGCCATCAGCGCGGCGCCAATGGCGAGGAGCAGCGCGAGGGCCACCTCAACCACCACCAGGGCCGCGCGCAATCGGCTGCTGCGCGGCGACTCGCCGCCGCCACGCCCTGCATCTTTGAGGTTTCCGGCCACGCCGGCATGGGCCGCGGTGAGCGCCGGCGCCAGCCCAAACAGCAGCGTGGTGAGCAGTGCCGCGCCCAGGGTGAAGGCGAGCACCCGGGCATCGATGGCGACGGTCTTCTGCAACGGCAGCCAGGCCGTGCCGGCGGTCGCCAGCGCGCGCACGCCGGCCCAGGCGGCCAGCAATCCCAGCGCGCCGGCCACGCCTCCCAGCAACGCGCTCTCGGTGAGCAGTTGGCGGACGATGCGCGCGCGGCCCGCGCCCAGCGCGACGCGGATGGCCATCTCGCGCTGCCGCGCCCCGGCGCGCGCCAGCAACAGATTGGCCACGTTGGCGCAGGCCATCAACAGCACCAGGCCGACGGCCACGCCCAGCACCACCACGCTGGAACGGACGTCGCGCACCAGGAAGCCGCGAACGGTCCACACGCGCGCTCCCCAGTCGTTGGGATAGTGGTATTGCCGCACCCACCCGCGGCACAGGGTATCGATCTCGGCCTGCGCGGCGGCCACGGATACGCCCGGGCGCAAGCGCGCATGCACGCCGACCTGCGGCATACCGGGGACGCGCGCCGTGGAGGCGGCAATGGGCAGGTACACGTCCACCTCATCGCCGTACAACGCGAACCCTTTCGGCAGGACGCCGACCACGGTATAGCTGTTCCGGTCGAGCATCGCCTGGCGTCCGACGGTGGATGCGTCGCCGCCAAACCTCCGCTGCCACAGGCGGTCGCTCACCATGGCGACCAGCGGCGCGCCGGGCGCATCCTCGGCGAGCGAGAACTCGCGGCCCAGCGCCGGCCGTACGCCGAGCGTCGAGAGGAAACCGGCGCTCACGCGGTACATTACCAGGCGCTCGGGCTCGCCGGCGGCGTTCAGAGTGACCGAGCCGGGGGTGAACGCCGCCATGGACTCGAACGACTGCGCACGCGCGCGCCACCACTCGCCGTACGTGTTGTACTCGATGAAGGCCCCGAAGATGTTGCGGCTGGGGATCTGCGCCCGAATGGTCACCAGGCGGTTGGGCTCCCGATAGGGCAGGGGCCGCAGGAGCACCGCGTCCACGACGCTGAACATGGCCGTATTGGCGCCGATCCCCAAGACCAGCGTCAGCACCGCGATGGCCGTGATGCCGGGGTTCTTCGCCGTGGTGCGGACCGCGTACGCGAGATCACGGAGCATACGACCGTCATATCTCAAATGGCGGCCGAACGCCAGGGGGTGGTGTCCTAA
>JADGNR010000068.1 GCA_017883415.1 Bryobacteraceae bacterium
TGATCGGTTTTGTTCTGCGCCATGTAGGTCTCCACCACCCCCATGAGGCCGCGCGGATTGGCGGGATTCAGCTCATAGGAGCGACGAAACGCGTCCTCCGCGTCTTTGTATTGGCGCTCCTGCAGGTTGACCACGCCCAACTGGAACAGCACGTCCTGCGAACTGGGATTGGCCTTCAGCATCAAGTCGAGCAGCTTGCGCGCATCGCCGAACTTCTGTTGTCCCATGAGGGCCGCCGATTCGATGAGCAGCGCGTTGGCATTGGAGCGGTCGCGCCGCAGCACCTCCGCGACCGATTTCAGCGCCCCATCGAACTCGCCCTTGGCCACCTGCAGCTGCGCCAGCGCCAGACGCGGCGGAAGGTAGTCCGGCCGCAGCTCAATGGCCTTCTGGAAGCTCTGTCTGGCCTGCTCCCCTAAGCCCAGTTGCACGTAAGTCCGGCCCAGGTTGTAGCGCGCTACGGCATTCTCCGGCGCGCGCGTCACCACCGCCTGCAATTCCGACAGCGCCTTGTTCACGTCGCCCCGGTCCAGCGTCATCGAAGCCGCCAGACCGCGTGCATCCGCATCGTTGGGATTGTCCTTCAGGATCTGGGCATTGACGTCGGCCGCCTCGGGGCGCTTGCCTTGCCGCATCAGCACTTCAATGATGCGCTTTTCGTAATCGAGCTTCTTCTTCGGCTCCCGGGCCATGCCCTCGCGGTACTCTTTCAGAGCCGCTTCGCCGTTTCCCAGCAATACGTAGAAATCGCCCACCGTGAAATAGGCCAACTCCCAGTCCCGGGCATGCGACTTGATCTGCTGCAGCACGCCCAACATATCGTCGCGGCGGTTCTGCAAGGCATAGTGCATCGCCAGAAAGGTCAGAAACCGGTACTGTTTCGGATTGTTTTGGACCGCCAGCTTCAGAACCTGCTCCCCTTCGGCCGGCTTCTTCTCGAACGTGGCCAGCAGAATGTACAGCTCCATGTAGGGGCCTTGCTTGGCCAGGACAAACCGGTCTTCGGTCTGGAAGGTTTTGTCTTTTTCGATCACCCGGCGAAAGAGCGCCTCTGCCGCGGGAAAATCGTTCTTCGCTTCCATCACCCGCGCCAACTGCATCATGACGCCCATATCTCCGGCCTTGATCGCGTCGGCTCGGCGGTATTCCGTCGCGGCCAGGTCCAGATCCTTCTGCCCTTCGTCGCGCAGCGCGGTCCGGAACGCCTCGATGGCCCGCACAAAGTACACATCGCCGTACAGCCGGTGCCCGTCGAACGAATTGGCATCCCGCTGGAGCAACTGCTTGCAGTAGCCCTCCACTTCGTCGATGTATTGCTTCTGGGACTTGGCCACCACCAGGTAAATCTCCGAGAGCTTGACGGCCGCATCCCAGTGTTCCGGATACTTGTCCGCGGGGACCAGCAGCTCAATGGCGCGGCGGAAGGCCCTGACCGCCTCTCCCAGGTTGGGAGTCGGCGTCAGCTTCAGGTCCGTCAGCCCCAGCTTGTAATAGCCCTGTCCGTACCGGGGATCGACCTTGGTGGAGTTCAAGTACTGAATTCTCGCCTCTTTGTATCGACCCTTATCGAAATACCGGTTGCCGCTCTCCAGATATCGCCTCTTGGAGATATTCGGATCGCGGCTGCACGAAACCAGCGCCAGAGCGGCCGCCAAGACCACGGCCACGGAACGTATCGAACACATGGAAAACCTCACTACCGGAAATTCTTTCTCGACTTTTTTGATGAATGACAGACGCTATCTCAACGCCCGAGCCCAGAGCGCCAAACAGGCGCGCCGATGCCACATTATAACAACACTCATGTTACAAGAATTCTGCCGGATCTGGTCTGCAGTCGGGCACCCGCGCCCCGCGGCCCGGGCCCCGTCTGAGCCAGGGTCTGCCCCACGGCCGGCGTTCAGCGACCCGCAGACCGAGGCGGGCGGCGCGGCCTCACCGGGACCACCAGGCCCGGAATCCTTATGCTGCCCCTCGCAAATCGTCCGTCCCCGAACCAAGCGGGCTCCGGTTCGTATCGTTCCATACCCCAGGGCGAGCCAAGCCGGCCGCGCCTGGTGGTATAATCGCCGCTTATGTCAGTGCCGTAATCCACCAAACGCGGGATCCCTGTCCCGCCGCCAATCCTTTCGCTCGCGGACTCCGTCCGAGGCCGAGGCCGCGCTGCGCAACTGTTTAATCATAAAGGAGATTGTTGGATGCTCAGACTGATTTCCGGTGGTTTGGCCGTATTCGCAGGCATGGTTTCCATGCCGATGCAAGGATCGCACCAGCAGGCCCTGAAAGTTCCGGCGCACGATTATCGCCGGGACCCGAGATTCGAAACGCTCCGCAAATTCTTCCAGAAATCCGATTGTCCCGCCGCAAAGTACGTCAGGGAGTTCCTGGTGGCCGCCGATCATTATGAACTGGATTGGCGCCTGCTGCCCAGCATTTCTTATGTGGAATCGACGGGCGGCAAAGCGTCTCGCAACAATAACCTGTTCGGGTGGGATTCGGGGCGTGCGCAGTTTCCTTCCGCCGCCGAGGGGATTCAGTTTGTGGGCTACCGCCTGGCCCATTCCGAGATTTACAAGGACAAGAGTCTGGACGAACTCCTGGCTGTGTACAACCCCGACGCAGCCTATGGGCAAAAGATCAAATCCGTCATGCGGCGGATCGCGCCGGCCCAGTAATCACCGGGGCGGGCTATTCCAGGTGCTGAACCACCAGGTACAGGCCGCCGAACAGCAGAAAGGAAACCACCACCACGGCCGCCAGGCGGAGCAACCGCTCGGTGCCGTGAATCTGCTTCAACTCGTCTTCCCTGATCCGGTCCGTGAGGCTGTCGAACATGCAAACCTCCTAAAAGGCCCGTATAAATGCCGGATCAGCAAGCAGACGCCCTAGAGAATTTCGGACTCCCCAGCCCGATTGTAGTCCGCTTTGGGGGAAGTTCCAAGTGTTATTTCATCCTCCGGGGGAAGACCGTGGCCCGCCCACCGTTGACAACCTCTCGCCACTCGGCGTATATTTGCTAACATACTGATCTCTCAGTGGTTGCTGAGTAAATTGACACATGGTTTGGTCTCACAATGTCATCGGGGATAAACAGCCGGACCGGCTCTCACGCGCTTGCACCCTGCCGCGGGAATTCTCTTCCCTGCAACCTACGGTGAATCAGTGATCGGCGGAGGCGTGATGGCGGTAGACCAGAACAACGGGCAAGCGGACCAGATGGTCCCGGACAGCTACGAGAACCTTCTCGAAGATTACAGCCACTTCGCCCCGCCGGCGGCCGACGAGGTCTTGCAGGGCACCGTCCTCAGCGTTACCGGCAAAGACGTCATCATCGATTTCGGATACAAATCGGAGGGCATTGTCCCCATAGAGCAGTTCCAGAACGCCTCGGGCGAGGTCACCGTGCGCGCGGGCGATCCCGTGGATGTCATGATCGAGCACGGAGGCGAGCAGCAGGAAGGATACGTTTCGCTCTCCCACACGCGGGCGGCGCGGCTGCGCATCTGGGACAATCTCGAAAAGGCCTATCAGGAACAACTGGTCCTCTCCGGCCGCGTGCTGGGCCGGGTCAAAGGCGGCTTGGCGGTGGATGTGGGGATCAAGGCCTTTATGCCCGGATCGCAGGCCGATTCCCGACCGGTGCACAATCTCGATTTTCTGATCGGGCAGGACATCCCGGTCAAAATCATCAAGCTCAACCGGCGCCGCGGCAACGTCGTGGTGTCGCGCAAAATGGCGGTCGAAGAGGAGATCAACGTCCGCAAGAGCGCCACGCTCGAGCACCTGGAGGAGGGAACGATCGTCACCGGCGCGGTCAAGAACCTGACCGAATACGGCGCCTTCATCGACCTGGGCGGCATCGACGGCCTGTTGCACGTCACCGATATGTCGTACGGCCGCGTGACCCATCCTTCCGAGTTGCTCCACGTGGGCGAGGAGGTCACCGTCAAGGTGCTGAAGTTCGATCGCGCCAAGGAGCGCGTCTCGCTCGGCATCAAGCAACTGGAGCCCGATCCCTGGGAGACCGTGGTCACGCGCTATCCGCTGCACGGACGCGTCGTCGGCCGCGTAGTGAACGTCACCGACTATGGCGCTTTCGTGGAGCTGGAGCCGGGCGTCGAAGGGCTCATCCACATCAGCGAAATGACCTGGTCGCGGCGCATGAAACATCCCTCCAAAGTGGTGAAGCCGGGCGACCAGGTGGAAGCCGTGGTCCTGGAGGTGCACGCCAAGGACCGCCGCATTTCGCTCGGGCTGAAGCAACTGGAACCGAACCCCTGGACTACCATCGATACGCGCTACAGCGTGGGTTCGGTGGTGGAGGGCCGGGTGCGCAACATGACCGATTTCGGGGCCTTCATTGAAATCGAGGAGGGCATCGACGGCCTGGTGCATGTTTCCGATCTCTCCTGGACCAAGCGCGTCAAGCACCCCTCCGAGATCCTCAAGAAGGGGCAGGTGGTGCAGGCCGTGATTTTGAACATCGATTCGTCCTCCCACCGGCTTTCTCTCGGCATCAAGCAGCTCCAGCCGGACGCCTGGGAGAGCTATTTTCAGCATCATCAGGTGGGCGATACGGTGCATGGCCGGGTCTGCCGGCTAGCCAGCTTCGGCGGATTCGTCGAACTGGCCGAAGGGGTGGAGGGTTTGTGCCATTTCTCCGAGGTGCCGGGCTATTCCGGCCGCCGCGGAGCCGAGGAGCCGCCCCTGGCCGTGGGCCAGGAGTTCGATTTCAAAGTGATCAAGATGAGCGAAGCGGAAAAGAAGATCGGGCTCAGCCTCCGTGCCGTGACGGACGACGAGGAGAAGACCCGCCTGGAAGATTACCAGCGCCAGGCCGCGGCCGCAACCACAACCATCGAAGAGGTGATGAGCCTCAAGGACCGCAACCTCGAGTAGCTTGCAAATTTCTTGTATTCAAGCGATACTGCGGTTTCATAACCGATTGAAACTCAGGAGAGTGCAATGACGAAGGCCGACCTGATTGAAGAAGTCTCCCGCGTAGTGGAAATGACCCGCAAGGAGTCCGAGGTCATCGTGGAGGCGATCTTCGACAGCATCGTCCGCTCCCTGCGCTCGGGCGACAAGATCGAAATCCGCGGCTTCGGAAGCTTTCGCACGCGGCAGAGGCAGCCGCGCATCGGCCGCAATCCGAAAACGGGGGCGCGGGTGGAAGTGCCCGCTAAGAAGATTCCCTATTTCAAACCGAGCAAGGAGCTCAAGGACGTGGTCAATAGTTCGGCCACGCCCGCACCCGCCGCGCCCGCGCCGGCGCCCGAGCAGGTTCCCAACCCGCAATAGAAGCCGTCCGCAATCGCATGGACTATCTCTGGACCCCGTGGCGCTACCAGTACATCACCAGCGCCGGGGCGCCGGGCGAATGCGTCTTCTGCGCCGCCGCCCAATCGCGCGACGACCAGGCCTGCCTGGTGGTCCATCGCGCCGCGCGGAATTTCGTGATCCTCAACCGGTTTCCCTACACCAGCGGGCACATCATGGTGGTCCCCTACGAGCACGCCGCCACGCTGGGCGCGCTGCCCGATGACACGCTGGTGGAGTTGATTCGCCTGGCGCGCGCCGGCGAGACCCATCTGCGCGCCATCTACCGCCCCGACGGCTTGAACCTGGGCATGAACATCGGCCACAGCGCGGGCGCGGGCATTGCCGGTCATGTGCATCTGCACGTGCTGCCGCGCTGGACCGGCGACACCAACTTCATGACCGTGACGGGCGAGACGCGCGTGCTGCCGGAGGACCTGGAAGTGACGTGGCGGAAGGTGCGCGCGCAATTCGCCGCTTCAGTAGGGTAGGCCTCCTGGCCTGCCCTCGCGCGCGAAGCGCGCCGCCGCCGATGAACCGCTACAATCTCAGGTAGTGATGGAAACCATCTCCGCCGCCTTCGCACGGCTGGCTGCGCAGATCGCCCGATCGCGCCGGGTCACCTATCCGCTGGCGGAGCTCAACGATCTGCTTACCTCGGCCTCCGCCCAGGACATCGCGCAACTTCCGCGGCCCTCCATCGACGAGCCGTACCGGCTGAATTATGTCGCGGCCATGGTGGAAGTGGCGGCGCATCGCGCCGGCGTGGTGCCGCCGTTGTGGACCGCCGCCGTGCCGCCGCTGGCCGAACCCGTATTTGCGGACCCGTCGCTGAATCTGCGCGCCCATCTGTTGACCGCCTCGCCGCCGCCCTTCCGCCGGCGCAACATCTTCATCGACTCCACGGTGGGAGATCGCGTCTGATGTACACCGCCCGGCGGATCCGCGAGCTCCTCGATGCCCTCAACGCGGAACTTGCCACGGAGAGTGTTCGCGGTGAGTTGTTCCTGGCGGACGGTGCCGTCATGTGCCTGGTGTTTCATGCGCGCGAGGCCACCAAGGATATCGATGCGCTGCTCGTCCCGGCTGCCGAACTTCGCCGCGCGGCGGACCAGGTTGCCAGGCGGCAGGACCTGCCCCCCAACTGGCTCAATGACGCCGTGAAAGGCTTCTTCAGCGAGTCGGGGCGTTTCGAGGTTTATGCGGAACTAAGCCACTTGCGTATCTTCGCCGCTCATCCCGAATACCTCCTGGCAATGAAATGCCTGGCGATGCGGCTGGGCGAGGAGTTCCAGGATCGCGCCGACGTCATGGTGCTGCTGAAGATCCTCGGATTGCACCGCGTGGAGGATGTGGAACCAGTGCTCGCGCGATATTACCCGTTGGAGCGCTACCCCGCGAAAGCGCGGTACACGCTCGAAGAGATGCTCGGCGGCGGTGCCGCATAAGGTCCGCACGAGTGCGCCGGCGTTCCGGGCCCGCCACGCCGCGAATCGGATCGCCAACAATCGGCTATGGCGACCCCGGACGAACTCTTCCGCACCAGCCGCGTGCGCGTCGGACGCCGGACCTGGAAGCGCGAGGATCTCCATGAGCGCTGAGGCGCTGCCGGTCTCTTTCGTCGACACCAACATCTTTGTATACGCGCTCGCGGCCGACGATGCCAAGCGTTCGCCCGTGGCCCAGGCATTATTGCGCGAACTGATGATGGGGCAAGCGCGGCACACCAGCACACAGGTGCTCCAGGAACTGTTCGTCACGCTCACGCGCAAGATCAACACGCCCCTGACGCCGGATCAGGCCCTGCGGTACCTGGACCAGATCGCCGCCTGGCCGGTGATCACCCTCGACTACAGCTCCGTACAGGAGCGATCGAGCTCGCCTCGGCCGCCAGCCTGTCATTGTGGGATGCGCTGGTGGTGGTCGCCGCCGCGCGGTCCGGGGCCGCGCGCCTCTACTGCGCCAACTCCTGGCACATCCCGGGCACGCCGCGCGTGAACATGGCGCCGGGGGTGAGGCCCAGATCGGACAGATCGACCCGCTTGGCGGCGTCGGCGGCCCCTCCCGCACAGGCCTTGCGGACGTGCTCGCGCACGGCGGCCACCGTCTGGATGTACTTCGCCAGGTCCGCCTTCTTCCCCACCGGACCGTGGCCGGGAATCACCACGTCGAAATCGAACGCCATCGCCTTCTCGATCGTCTTGTCCCACTCCTTGATGCTGCATCCGGCCGTGGTGTCGCAAAACGGCGCTCCGTTGGTGAAGAGATCGCCCATATGCAGCGCGCGCTCCGACGGGAAATAGATGACCGCGTCGCCGTTGGTGTGGCCGCGGCCCAGGTAGCGCGCCACCACTTCCTTGCCGCCCAGGAACACCTGCGACTCCTCGTTGAAGGTGATGCGCGGCAGCCCCGGCTGCTTGCCCGCCAGCATGTTGGCGCGGGCATTTTTCTGGATGATGATCTCCGCGTTCGCCGCCAGCAGGGCTTCGTTGCCGCCCGTGTGATCGCCGTGCTGGTGCGTGTTCAGCACGTAGCGGATGGGCTTGTCGGTGACGGACTTCACCTTGGCCGTGATCTCCGGCGCGTCGGCGGCGAACTTGTCGTCGACCAGAATCACGCCTTCGCTGGTAGGCATAAACGCGACGTTGCCGCCGTCGCCGATAATCACGTACAGGTTGTCGGTGACCTTCTGCAAGGTCAGCGGCTGAGGCGGGTTTTGCGACCAGGCAAGCCACAGCCCCGCGAATGCCACCAAAGCGGCCGCCAGACGAAGGAGAATCTCTTTGCGCACAGGCATGTCTAAAGAATATAGCGCGGGCGGGCCTTGTTTGTATCCACAACGGAATCCCCATCTGCGTCTAAAATTATGGATACCCAACATGAAGATCGCACTCCTGGCAGCAACTCTGGCCCTCGGCGCCACGGCGCAGACGCCCGGCGACCCGCCGCCCATCATCAAGCTGATCCGCAAGCCGGGGACCGACCCCAATGCCGCGCGGCCGTACGCCGATGCCAAGGCCGCGGTGGATGTGGTCGGCATGACCTCGGTCACAGGCCTGCCCGAAACGTGGCTGCTCGAAGCGCATTATTCCTGGGCCAGCATCGAGGACCTGGACAAGGCGCTCAGCTCGCTCCCCGATCCCCGCATCTCCGGCGATTCCTCGAGCCAGCCGCAGGAGGATCTGCAGGCGGCGCCGCGCACCCTGCTGGCGGTCTTCCGCCCGGCCTGGAGCTATCGGCCCGACCAGGCCATGCGCGCGCTGCCGCGGGCCCGCTACGTCCACGTCGCGATCTTCCGCATCCGTCCGGGCACGGAAAGCGATTTCGGCGAGCTGGTCAAGCTGCGCGGGCTTAGCGCCGACAGCATCAACCTGGACCGCCCCGAACTCGCCTACCAGGTGACCTCGGGCGGCGCGGCAGGCACCTACGTGTTCCTGTCGCCGCTGGCCACGCTGCGCAGCATGGACGAAGGCGTGCCCAATACGCCCGTCTATGCCGAATCCCTGGCGGAGGCGCGCGCCAAAGCCGGCGCCAGGGCCGGCGCCGCCGAACTGGGCCGCGAGTCCCTGCTGTTTCGCGTGGCGCCGCGCATCAGCTATGTGTCCGACACCTTCGCCGCCCCCGACCCGGAGTTCTGGAGAGGGAAGCCCAAGGAGCAATAGCGGCGCCCGCTGTAGCGTCCGCCTCGCCTGCCGCGGCGCCTCCGCCCGCGGTACCGACACCCACCCCGCCGTATAATGAGTTGGATTCACCGCACCAAAGGATAGCCCCATGCTTCGCGAACTCCTCATCCAGTGCCCCGACGGCCAGATGAAGACCGTGCCCCTCACCGGCGAGCGCCTGGCCATCGGCCGCTCCAGCGCTTCGGAATTGTGTTTTCCGGAAGACGCCGGACTCTCACGCCAGCACTTCGCCTTCGAAGCCCAAGGCGGCGACTGGACGGTACAGGACCTGGGCAGCAAGAACGGAACCTTCGTCAACAATATTCCTCTCAAGGCCCGGCTCATCCTCAAGCCCGGAGACCGTGTCACGGCGGGGCACCTGGTAATTGTGTTCGCACCCGAATCGCGGACGGCGGCGGGTCCGCACGTGGTCTTCGAAGGCACAGACAGCACGGCTCCCGCCACCTCCACCGTGCTCACCAACCTGCAAGGCGCGCTCTCCAACCAGACCATGGCCTTCGAGCGCGGCGCGCCCAGGGCTTCGGCGCCCATGCAGGCGCTGATTCGCGCCGGCCAGGAATTGACCAGGAACCAGACGCTCGACGAACTCTTCCCCGTGATTCTCGACCTGGCCATTCAGGCGGTCAACGCCAAGCGGGGCGTACTGCTGATCCTGGAAGGCGGCGAACTGGTGCCGCGGGCGCACCAGGGGGCTGATTTCCACATCAGCACGGGCGTGCGCGATCGCGTGCTTAACGAACGAAACTCCATTCTGGTGCGCGACGCGCAGACCGACGACGCCTTCAAAGGGCGCATGAGCATCGTGGAGCAAAAGGTCCACACCATGATGGCCGTCCCCCTGCAAACCAAGGAGGAGCGCATCATCGGCCTGATTTACGTGGACTCGCCGTCGGTGCTCCGCGAATTTACCAAGGACGACTTGAACCTGCTCACGGTGATGGCCAATGTGGCCGCCATCCGCATCGAAAACGCGCGGCTGGCGGAGATCGAACAGGCCGAGCGCATCATGCAGCGCGATCTCGCGCAGGCAGCCGAGATCCAGGGCCGCATGCTGCCCGACAAGGCGCCCGCCGTGGAGGGCGCCGACCTGGCCGGATTCAACGCCGCGTGCCGCACCGTGGGCGGCGACTATTTCGATTTCTTCCCCTACGGCGGCGGCCGCGTCGCGCTCGCGCTGGGCGACGTCTCCGGCAAGGGCATGCCCGCTTCCCTGATGATGATGGCGCTTCACGCGCGCGTACAGGTGCTGGCCGAGGACCCGGGAGACCTCGCGGCCTTCATGACCCGGCTGAACAAGGCGACCTGCGCCAAATGCCCGAGCAACCGTTTCATCACGTTTTTCTTCTGCGTGCTGGACGCCGCCACCGGAGAACTGGCGTACGCCAACGCGGGCCACAATCCGCCCATCCTGATGCGCGCGTCGGGCGAGGCGGAGCTGCTCGAAGGCGGCGGTCCCCCGCTCGGGATTCTGCCCATGGCGCCGTACCGCCAGCTACAGGCCCATCTCCAACCCGGCGACATGCTGGTGCTGTATAGCGATGGCGTCACGGAGGCCAACAATGCCGCCTTCGACGAATACGGCGAAGAGCGTTTCATCGACGTGCTGCGGCAACACCGCGAACAACCCGCCGAGGCCATCGTGGCCGCCGTGACCAGGTCGCTCACCGAATTCGCCGCCGGCGCGCCTCCCGCCGACGACATCACGCTCCAGGTGGCCCGGCGGGTGTAACGACTGGCGCAAACACCACCCGATTTGCCCGGTGCCCGCCAAATGCGTGGATCGTTCTGGTTCCCGCCAGGACCTCTCCCCCGTGTTGGACGCCCCTCGGGATGAAGTACTCCTCGCCCGCCTTGACCGGAATCCGCTTCCCGTCGATGATGAGTGTGTAACAGCCCTGCATGACGGCCATATACTCATCGAAGTCATGCGCGTGCGGCGCCGATGCCGCTGGCTGGGGACAGGTCCAAAACGCCATCTGGCTCCCGTCCGCCCCATCGAATATGTAGCCCTCCACACCTGGGGTCGACTGACCTGTCGTCACGATTCTGTTCGCGGGGCATTTCATGAACTCGGGGAATTCGTTCATCGTTGCGGATTATTCTCTCATTCCCCCGGCGCCGCCACAATCTCTCCACGGCACTCGCCCAGGCCGATGCGCCGGTAGCCCTCCGCTTCGCACCAGCCGCGGAGGATCACTTCGTCGCCATCTTCCAGGAAGCGGCGCGTCTCGCCCGACGGCAACTCGAGCGGGTCGGCGCCGCGCCGGGTGATCTCCAGCAGACAGCCGCGGTTCTCTTTTTCCGGTCCGGAAACCGTGCCGCTGCCAATCAGGTCGCCGGCGCGAATGGGACAGCCATTCGAGGTGTGATGCGCCACCATCTGCGCCAGCGTCCAGTACATCGCCTGGAAATTGCCGCGGCTGATGCGCACCGGTTCGGCCATGCGCGCCGAGCGTAGCCAGACTTCGAGCGTGATGGCTAGCGCGTCCTCGGCGGCGCTTTCCAGATGCGCGAGCGGGCGGGGATCGGATTCGGGACGAGGCTCGGCGGCGCGGCGGTAGGGCGCCAGCGCCTCCATGGTGATCACCCATGGAGAAATAGAAGTGGCGAAATTCTTGGCCAGGAATGGACCAAGCGGCTGGTACTCCCAGGTCTGTATGTCGCGCGCCGACCAGTCGTTGAGCAGGCACACCCCGAAGATGTGGTCTCCCGCTTCCGTCACCGGGATCGGCTCGCCCATGAGATTGCCGGGGCCCAGAAACGCGCCCAGTTCTACTTCGTAATCCAGGCTGCGGCTCGGCGCATAAACAGGCGGGCCGGCGGGACTCTCCACAATCTGTCCCCGCGGCCGGCGAATCGGAGTGCCGCTGGGCACGATGGACGACGCCCGCCCGTGATAGCCCACCGGCACCCACTTATAGTTCGGCAGCAGCGGGTTATCGGGCCGGAACATCCGCCCCACATTGGTGGCATGGTGGAGCGAAGCGTAAAAGTCGGTGTAGTCGCCGATGTGGCAGGGCAGAAGCAGGCGCGCGTCGGCGGCGGGCAGCAGGCAGGCTTCGGCGCCGGGCGAGTGCCGCGCCAGAAAATCGCTGATGCGCCGGCGCAACTGCCGGCGGCTCTCGGGGAGCATCGCCATCACGATCTTCATGGAATCCAGGCGCAGGGCTGCGCCGGCATCCAGCACCTGATCGCCAATGGCCACGCCCAGACGGGGAGTATCGTCGTCAGGCCTTAGAAACGTGGCGAAGGGCAGGTTCTGAATGGGAAATTCCGCTTCCGGCTCGTTGGCCGATTCCACCCAACTGCGGAGCGAGGGGTCGTGCGTCCGGTCGATCATGGCAACCATCCCAGCGCGCGCAAATCGGATATCGGTTCGGCCAACGAGCAGGAGCCAAAACTGTGCGCGAAATCGCGCCGCGCGGCTTCCACCTGGGCGGTCGACAGGTTGTGCGCGCGCCAGCGCATCCCCTCATCGAGAAACTCGAAGGCGCTCGGACGCGATTCGTTCAGAAGATCGACGATCTCCTCGCGGTCCATCCCCTGCCAGGCAAACGCGGCCGCCGCGAAGACGTTGACAAACCCGTGCATGGGGGCGCGCGGGCTATCGGCCGCGTACGTGAGCGCGTGGAGCCCCCGGATGGGATGGTGGAGTCCGGCGGTGGCCTTGAACGGAAGACGGCGGGCCGCGGCCTGGTGGAGGAACCCGGCCACCTGATCCGAGGCCGGGATCGCCTCGGGGGTCAACCCCCCGGTGCGGACCTTGGCATACGCGCCCTCGATCTGGGCCAGGGGCGCTTCACAGTAAGTCGGCAGGGAAAGCCCGCGGGCAAGCTTCGTTTCCAGCGTCTCGACCTGGCGCGGCAGCGGCCCGGGCTCCTCCTCCACCAGCAGACTGACTCGCCAATTGCCTTCGAGCCTGGCTTCCGGCAGCCGGGCGGCAGGCAGGATCAGACGATTCAGAAGCCAGCCTTCGGGCGACGCCAGGAAGCCGTCATAGTTTGCCGCGGCCGCCGGCAGGGGCAAAGCGGCCGGCGGAAATAAACCGGCGTAATCGATCAAATGCGACAACAGCGCTTTGAGCGATCCGGGAATTCGAGCCATGCCCAGCAGAGATCGATTATACCCCGCCGAGTGGGGTAGGCCTCCAGGTAGGCCTCCGGGCCTGCCTCGCACCGCACCGCCGTGTCGTCCCAACCAATCCGCAATCTGGCACACTAATCAGTGATGGGCTCTCGTCGCCGCCGTGGGACGCGCCATGGCACTGGCGCCCCGCACGGCATGGGCCAGCGATTGCGGCATGCTGCCGGCATCGGCTGGCGTTCACTCCCAGCGTTGGGCCGGTGGGTTCGGGGGATCGCCTGGAAAATCGCCGCGGTGGCGGTGGTGGCCGTCGCCGCCGCTGCCTGGTGGCAATCCTCCCGCCCCAGAGAGATCACGGTGGACGTCTTCGCCGATTCCGCCTTCCGGCAGCATCACGCCAACTGGCAGTCCGTTGTCCAGTGGCGCATTCAGGAAACAAACCTGATTTACCAACCGGCCGGCGTTCGCTGGAAGGTGACCGCGGCGGAGAACGATTCCACCGACGTGCTGCGCGGCCTGGACGAGCGGCGCGCCACCCTGGCGCTCAACACCACCAGCCAGGCCGACGTCCTGGTAATCCTGACCGGCCTCCAGGACGGCCGGCGCACGGGAAGCGCCGTGCCCTTCTCGCGAACCGCGCTGGTGGTGGATTGCCCGGATCGGCCGGAGCAAGCGAACGCCAACCTGCTGGCCCGCCAACTGGCGCGTCTGTTCGGGGCGCCGGAGGATGCCGCGGCGGCCGATACGAAAGACACCCGGCGAGCGGCCTTCTCCCCGCAAACGGCGCACTTGATCCGGCAGCTTCGCGAGTATCCCTTCGCGGAGGGACCGGGCGCTCTGGAAGGAGCGTGGGACCGGCGCGTGCTGGATGCGCTGGTGCGGGCCGGGACGGGGGCCTCCGCCAACAGCGTGGCTCACGCGCACAAGATTATGGCTGGGGCGCTGATGGACAGCGGGCAATGGGCCGCGGCCATCCTGCATGAGCGCGAGGCGCTGCGGGCCGATCCCAAAGACGCCCCTGCGCGATGGGACCTGGCCTACGCTCTGGCGAGAGACTTGCGGGACGACGAGGCGGCCGCGGAATTGCGCCAGGCGCTCCGGCTCGATCCGGACAACGCCAGGACTCATCGCGCCCTGGCCATTCTCCTGGCCAGAGCCAGCCGCTTCGACCAGGCCGTCGCGGAATTCAGCGAGGTAGCCCGTCTGGACCCCAGGAATCCCGAGGCATACGACGATCTGGGCACGGCCCAGGTGCGCGCCGGAAATGTCCAAGCCGGCGCCAGGGAATTCGAGAAGGCGCTGGCGCTCGACCCCAGTTTCGGATTGGCGCACGCGAACCTGGCTGCCGTATGTTACTTGCACGGAGATTACAGGGGTGCGTGGCGGGAGGTGAGAAAAGCCCGGATGTCGGGTGCCGAGCCGACCCCTGAGTTCGTGGCGAACCTCAGGGCCAAAATGCCGGAATAGCGCCAGGGAATATTTCCGGAGAAAAAACGGTAGGAGTCAGTGGGGTAGGCCTCCCGGCCTGCCCCGCGCCGAAGGCGCGCTCCGGAATCAGTCCGTACGAAAGGGGGGACGCCGGCTATGTTTTCGCCTGGGTGGGCCGGCCCGGGCAAGGTCGAACGCTTCGAGCAGGCCCTGCTTCCGCATCTCGACGCCGCGTTCAATCTTGCCCGCTGGCTCACCCGCAACCAGCAGGACGCGGAGGATGTGGTGCAGGAGGCCTACCTGCGAGCCCTGTCCTTCTTCGATAGTTTTCGCGGGGGCGACGGCCGTGCGTGGCTGCTTACCATTGTCCGTAATACCTGCTACACCTGGCTGCGCAAGAACCGGCCACCCGAGGCCAGTGTGCTCTTCGACGAGGAGTTGCACTCGACCGGCGAGGAAACCGGGAACCCGGAAACGCTGGCGCTCCGGAATGCGGACCGCCGGCTGCTGGAGCAAGTCCTGGAGGAGTTGCCCCTGGAATTTCGCGAGGTGTTGATTCTGCGCGAGCTGGAAGGCCTCTCATACCAGGAGATCGCATCCGTTGCCGGGATCCGGGTGGGGACCGTGATGTCGCGCCTGGCGCGCGCCCGCCAACGCGTGGCGCGGCAACTGCACGACCGTTCGAGCAAGGAGCAAAAAGGTGGGCTGTAACGATGCGCAAGAGCTGATCCACGGTTACATGGATGGGGAGTTGGACCTGCGGAGCCAACTGGAGATCGAGCGCCACATCGAGGGGTGCGCGGCGTGCGCCGCGGCGTACCAGGTCCAGCAGCAGGTGCGGTCGGCGATCGCGCACCCGGCGCTTTATTGTAAGGCGCCGGCCGGTTTGGCCCGCCAGGTCGACCGCGCGCTGCGCCGGGCGGACCGGGCCGGCAGGCCGGCCTTCTCCCGGCCCCCGGCCCCTGGCCCCCGGCCCCTGCTTTTATGGCGCTTCGCCGGCGCCGCCGCGGCGCTTGCTTTGGCCGCCGCGGTCGTGTGGATGGCGGTGGTCCTGCCGCGCAGGTCGGCGGAGGATCTCATCGCCCGGGACGTGGTTGCGAGTCACGTGCGCTCGCTGATGCCCGGCCATCTCACCGACGTACCTTCTTCCGATCAACACACCGTGAAGCCGTGGTTCAACGGGAAGCTGGACTTCTCGCCGCCGGTCAAGGACTTGGCGGCCGAGGGCTTCCCCCTCGTCGGCGGCCGCCTGGACTATCTCGCGCAAACGCCGGTGGCCGTGGCGGTCTATCGACGCCGGCAGCACTACATCAATCTGTTCCTGTGGCCGGAGGGCCGCGGCGGCGGCGCGAAGTCCGGACCGCAAATCCGGCAAGGCTACAATCTCATCCATTCGACCCGTGCGGGCATGAACTTTTGGGCGGTGTCGGACCTGAACCTGGGCGAACTGGAAGAATTTCTGAAGCGGGCCGCGAATTAGACTACGCCATGGTTCATTTGGCAGTACCGGTACCGGCCTAAATGCGATTGCCCGGAAGTGGACAAAACGATAATTTCTCCTGTATTCACACACAACACGGAAGTCTCTGGCCCCATTGACTGTCCGTAGCCGGGGAGCGCGCCGGGCCCTTCGGGACGGAGCCCTTGCAATGCGTACGGCGGTGTCGTGAGTATCTTGTTTCTTGCAACCAGTGCGGCAAACGCCGGACTGATTACCAATGGCGGCTTTGAGGCAGGCTTCAGCGGCTGGACCGTCACCGGCGCCAATGTGCTTGGGGTGGACTACGGCATCGCCAACACCGGGGTCGAAGCGGGCACCTCGTCGGCTTGGTTCGGCGCTGTTACCGGCATGACCTTTATCTCCCAGATCATCCCCACTACTCCCGGGCAGGAGTATGAAGGCGGTTTCTGGGCGGCAAATCATGCAGGCGCTCAGCCCTTGAATCACTTTGTGTTTTCCTGGGACGGAACCACTTTATTGCATGTGAGCGACGTTGGCCCACAGAACTGGACCGTCCTCCAAGGCGCCTTTACTGCGTCCACGGATTTGACCGAGTTGAAATTTGGATTCTCTAACGGGCCGGGATGGTTCTTGCTTGACGATGTCAATATCACCGCGGTGGTGCCGGAGCCGGGAGCCATGCCTCTGTGCGGTGCGGCACTCGGCCTTCTGGCCTTCCTCCAGCGCCGCCGGGGGCGCGCAACGCGCTGACCTGGTCGCCCAAGCGATCACCCGGCACACACCTTGGGCCGTTTTCTCGGCCGTCGCCGTCAGTTCCTTTTGGCTCCCACATAGAGCTGAAATGGTCCCCAATAGTATGGCTTGCGGTAGGGGAAACCGGCGTGGAGCAGGCCCAACTGGGCGGTGCGCAAGGCGTCTTCGGGGGACGCGCCGCGCGCCAGTTCGCGGTACAGGGCGGACATCAGAATCGCCGTGGACTGGTCGTCCACGTCCCACAGTCCGGCCACGACGCGCCGCGCCCCGGCCTCCAGGAACGCCCAGGTGAGTCCCACCATCCCCTCGCCCGAGTAGGCTCTCGCGCCGGCGCTGTGGCAGGAGGAAAGGGTCACCAGGCCGGCCCTTAGCGGAATCTTCATAATGTCCCGGGCGGTGAGGGCGTAGCTGGTTTCGTCGCGGGAAAGGATCAGCGCCGAATCCAGCGGGCTCTCCGCGTTGGCGCTGGCGTGCGCCGCGAAATGAATCAGCGAGAAGCGGGTGGGATCGGCTTGCCGGTAGGCGGAGGGATGCGCCGCCGTCCCGTAGTACATCGCTTTGCGCGGATCGGGAAAGAGGGCCGCGATGGTCTCCATCTCCTGGTGGGCGTAGCGCAAGCGCGGATACTCGGGGCCGGGCGACTCGGCATCGCCCATGGCCAGCAGCAACGGGGGCGGCACGGCCCGCGCGTTGCCTGAATGCAGAGCCAGGCTCAGCGACGGGGCAACCGAAAGCGTGACCTCCTCAATCCAGTACTTCGCCGGGTCGCCGGGAGAAGGCAGCGTGTTGAAGTTCAGCGAGTGCAGCGCTCCGTCGGCGACCATCACCACACGCGAACCCGGCGGCGCCAACTCGCGGACCGGACCCAGCAGGATCTCCGACAGCCTCGCGCCGGCTGGATGCCTGGTTTCGATGGGATCCCGCAGGTCTTCGATGGCCGTTCGATAGCTCTCTACCAGACCGCGAATCTCTTTCTCCGGCGGAAGCGTGAACATCCGGATCTGGACCGGAGTAATCGCCCACAGGTACGATTGCCCGGGCGCCAGCCAGTAAGAGAGAAGGATCTGATGCGACGATCGGGCCCACGCCTGAAGGGCGGCGGCGGAGAAACCGCGCGGCGCCGGCCCGCGCGATGCCGCACGTTCCCTGAGTATCCGCGCGCGGCTGGATTCCACCACTTCCAGCGCTTTCACGGAATCGCCCC
>JADGNR010000326.1 GCA_017883415.1 Bryobacteraceae bacterium
CTCGCCAACCTGCTGCTCGCCAAGGGGGCGTCCCGCGGTCGGGAGATGGCCGTCCGGGCGGCGCTCGGAGCGGGCCGCGCGCGCATCCTCCGGCAACTGATCGTGGAGACGCTCGTGCTGGCCACGCTGGGCGGCGGCGTGGGACTTGCCTTCGCGATACAAGGGATCGCGCTGGTGCGCACCTTCGGCGACGGCCTCATCCCCCGCGCCGATACCATCCGCCTGAGTGGTCCGGTGGCTCTGTTCGCCCTGGCCGCGACGGCGCTCACCGCGCTCATCTTCGGCCTGGCGCCGGCGCTCGATGTCGCGCGCGCCGATCTTCGGGCGCACATCGGTTCCGGAGCGCGCGGGACGCCCCGCAATCTCGAACGCAAACGAGGCCTGCTCGTCTCCCTCGAGATTGCCCTGGCCTCCGTTCTCTTGGTGGGCGCCGGTCTGCTGAGTGCGAGCCTGGTCCGCCTGCTGTCGACGGCGCCCGGATTGCGCACCGATCACGTGCTCACCATGCGGCTCACCCTGCCGCGATCGAAGTACCCCACCAACGCGGCGCAGATTGCCTTGTTCCAGCAGATTCTCGAGCGCGCGCAGAGCCTGCCGGGCATCGTCGCCGCGGCGGAGATCAGCGATACGCCGCTCGCGGGCAACAACCCGACCTTCGAGTTTGCGGTCGAAGGCCTGATCCGCGGCCCCTCCGATGCGCCGATTCAGGCCGGACTCCGCGCCATCGGTACGGGCTACCTGCGCACCGCCGGGATCCCGCTGCGCCAGGGCCGCGACTTCACCGCCGCCGATCGCTCGGGCGCCATGCCGGTGGCCCTCGTCAATGAAGCCATGGCGCGCCGTTACTGGCCCGGATCGGGTCCCGTGGGGCGCACCCTGCGCCTCGCCGAAGACCACCGCTGGATCACCGTCGTCGGCGTGGTTCCCGACGTCAAACACATGGGACTCAAGGCCGACGAAGGGCCGGTGGTCTACATTCCCTACGCGCAGAAGACCCAGGACTGGATGGCGTGGACCACCCTGCTGGTGCGGACCGCCGGGGAGCCCATGAATTTCGTGCCCGCCCTCCGCAACGCCATCCGCGGCCTGGACAAGAATCAGCCGGTGGCCGAGATCGGCACGCTCGAAGCGTCGCTCGCACGCTCGACGGCCGTGCCGCGCTTCACCACGTTCGTCATCGGCGCGGTGTCCGGCTTCGCCCTCCTGATTGCGGTCGTCGGAGTCTACGGGTTGCTGGCCTACACGGTGGCGCGGCGCATGCCGGAGCTCGGGATTCGCTTGACCCTCGGCGCCTCCCCGCGGCAATTGTCCTGGCTGCTGCTGCGGCAGGCGATGGCGCGCGTGCTCGCTGGCGTCGCCGCCGGCCTGGTCGGCGCCTGGTGGTTGGCGCGATGGCTGGAGAGCCTGCTCTTCGGGGTGCGCCCGCACGATCCCGCAACCTTCGCCGGTGTCGCGGCTCTGTTGCTCCTGGCCTCGCTGGCTGCCGTGCTGCCTTCCGCCCGCCGGGCCATGAAGATCGACCCGGCCACCGCTTTGCGCGCGGAGTGACTGCCACTCGGTGTGGGGCAGGATGAAATCCCCGCCATCCATTACGCTTCCCGTAGCGCGCCTTCGGCCGGCCCATGTCCGGGAGCGCCGCAGGCGTTCCCTTCTCCAACTCCCCACTGCGGCTCTTCGGTACCGGTACTAACAGGATCGGCTGCTAAAGAAAAACAGATCTGAAATTACCATAGCGAGTGTATAGTAGAAAGCGGCAAGAACCACGCCACCCCAGGACAAAAGGAGGAACCGAGGTGCACAAGTCTCTCTGCTTTTTGCCACTCGCAGTGCTCGTCGCTCTACTCATGCTGTATCCCACCACGGCCACCGCCGGGCTGATTGCCAACGGAGATTTTGAAACAGGCAATCTCAGTGGATGGACGGTCTCCGGAGCCATGCAATACTACGGCGTCCGCCATGTGGCAGCTCATACGGGCTCGTGGGGGATATACTTTGGCGATGTGGTAGGCCTGACCTATATCTCCCAGATGATTCCGACGATACCGGGCGAGAGTTATCAGGTCAGCTTCTTTATCTCGAATTATGTCGATCCTGGCGAAGCGCCGGCCGACCGCGGTGAATTCTGGTGGGATGGAAATCTCATCGGCAGCGGCACCGATGTCGGGCCGTTGAGTTGGCAACAGAACAGCTTTGTTCTAACCGCAACGGCATCCGCGACCGAAGTCAAGTTCGGATTTGACAATCCGCCCGGGAATTGGCGTTTGGATGACGTAGCTGCCACCGCGATTCCGGAACCAGCCACCACGCTCTTCTGCGGTATCGGGTTGTTGGTGGTGATCACCCTGAGGCGCCGCGTGGTGGGGTAGGCCTCCCGGCCTGCCTCGCGCCGAAGGCGCGCTGAAAACTGGGTACGAAGCTAACTTACCGGGCTTTCAGCTCCGGATCCAGCCCCGCCGCCCGGTACGCTTCCCGTAGCGCGCCCTCGGCCGGCCCATCGAGCGGAGGGCCGCAGGTATTCCCTTCCTCCAATTCCACCAGCGCGCGGAACCGCTCCCGCACTGCGCCGCTTTGAAATACGCCGCCGATGTAGGCCACTTCCACCGCCTCGCCCGGCCGCCACAATTGCGCACGCACCGCGCCCGCCAGCCACGCCAACTGTTGCCCGGCGCCGTTCAGGATTTCCCCGGCCACCGCATCGCCTTCCGCGGCGGCGGCATCCACCAGGCGCGCCAGCGCGGCCGCCCGCGATCGCGGCCACTCGCTGCTATAGAAGGCATGCAGCACTTCGTTGGCGCTCCGTAGGCCGGTCGCTTCCAGCAACACCCCGCGCAAACTGGTGGGCAGTCCCCAGCCTTCCTCCATGCGCAGCGCGGCGCGCAGCGCCTGACGCACGATATCGAACGCGCCGCCCTCGTCGCCGAACACGTACCCCCAGCCTCCGGCCCGCGCCGTGCGCCCTTGCCCGTTACGCCCGAACGCGATCGACCCGGTGCCTGCGATGGCGATAATTCCCTGCCCCGTGGCCGTCGCGCCCGCCAGCGCGATCACCGCGTCGGTAGTTACCGTGAGCCGTTCGGTGCGCAGGATTCCGGCGAGGATGGCCTGCTTATCCTCCGGGCCGCCGCTCATCCCGAAGCAAGCGGCCTCGAATCGCGCCGTGGCCGCGTCCAGCCCCGCCTGCCCGCAAGCCCCCGCCACACTCGCGGCGACCGCGCGCTCCAGCTTCGCCCGCCCTTCGACGGCTTGCGCGTGGTTGCAAGGTCCGCCCTCGCCTCTGCCCAGAATGCGGCCGGTCTCGTCGCCAACGATCGCCGTCGTGCTCGATTGTCCGCCATCCACGCCGAGGTAGAGTCTCATGGCAGTTGGTACAGCCTCGCTCCTTTATATTCGCCCACCTGCCTGATGCCCCACTCCCCGGCGTTCCGCGCCAGATCCTCGGCGCCGAATTCTCCGTCGAACGCCAGCACGTAGTCGATGCCGCGCCGCTTCAGTTCCGCCGCCGCGGCACGCCGCAGACCGTCGGGCGCCGGCGCACCGGTGATCTCGGGAGCGGTGGCGAGGCTCTTCCAATTCCCGTCCCCGCTGCGCCCTTCCAGGCGGAGCCGGATGCCGAACTGGTCGGGCGCCGTTTCGATCAGCACGGCGTCGGCCTGCTCGTCCCGCCCGAAATCCACCTCCACGCGCTCGCCCGGCCGCAGCGTCTCGCCGCATTTCCAAAACGTGATCGGCCGGCCATCGAATGCATTTTCGATCCCCCAGGGGTACGGCTGCGCGTCCAGCCGCCAGCGCGCCGCTCGCGGCACTTCGCGCGCGCCGTCCCACACGCGCAGCTCGTGGATGCTCCATTGGTCGCTCCCGCGATTGGTCTGCACCACCCGCACCGCCCGTAGCGCCTGCCGTGGGAACGGAAATCGCAAGCGCCACTCCGGCTCATGCTCGGGCACGAAGGCCGCCCACAAAATGTCGCGGCACATCGTGTTATCCGCCGATTCGTAGGCCACCCGGATGGTGCGCGACGTGTACGCCTCCGGGATCGAGGTAAACACAAAAACCGTCGATCCCGGCGCCGCTGTCCGCTCCACCAGCCGTGTGGCCCCGTAGAAAAACAGATGCGATTCCAGGTACGCGTCCTCCGGCTTGATCCGCAGCGCCTCGCGCCACGGCACCTTGCTCAACCGCCACGCGTCGGCATGGCTGTACCGCGTCACCACGGGCGGCCACGAGATCGCGGCGTGCACCAGGGCGATCGCCAGAGCCAAACCGGGCACGCGGCTGAGTGCCAGCGCCATGGCGAGCGCCACGAAAGGCAGCGCCGGAATCAGAAATCGCGTGCCGATATTACCGGTATACCCCGCCCCGAAAACCGCCGCGGCCAGCAGCAAGCGCCGCCCTTCGCGGCGCCGCAGCGCCACGAGCGCAATCGGGGCCAGCAGGAAGACCGGCCCCACCAGGCCACCGAGCGAGCCGTAGGTGGTCGCCTCCATGGGAAGCTCCGCGCGGCTCTTTATGTCGTAGTGCGACATGTGCTGCCGGTATTCCTCTTCGAATGCGACGGTTACGTACCGGTTCGGAAAGATCCGGTTGAAGAACGGCGCCACCGGGTTATCCAGCCAGATCCAGTCCTTGGCCATCCATGGCGCGAACAGGATCGCGGCGCACCCCGCCACTACCAGGACATCGCGCGCGCGGCGGCTCTTCCACGCCACGAATCCCAGGGCATAAGGCACCGCCGCCCAGGCCGTATATTTGGCCGCGTAGCCGAAGCCCGCCACCAGCCCGATCGCCGCCAGCAACCGCGGCGCGCGCTTCTCGTCCCACAGTTCGAGCAGGTAGAACAGCGTGAACGCGATCGCCGCCACGGCCACATCGTTATAGGCGCTGGTGCCGTCCACGCCTGCCACCGGGCTGGCGAACACCAGCAGCGCCGCGCACGCTCCCGCCATGGGACCGCCCGCGCGCCTGCCGTACGCGAATACTTGCCACGCCAGCGCCACCAGAAAAGCGAAATGCACCATGGCCGCGGCCGAGTGCCGGCCGAAAGCGAAGGCGTACAGGTAAAGCATCTCCACGCCTTGCGAAAGCGCCGCGTACATGCTGTAGGTGATGCGCTCAAAGCCGTGCTCGCGCAGATACCGGCTCACCAGGCCCAGATGATAGCGCGAGCCATCAAAGCTGGCTTCCGGCGCCATGGAGTTAAAGAAGTACAGGATGAAATACAGGATAAACCACAGCAATAACAGCTTGTACTTCCAGTCCTCCGTGATCCGCAGTGGCCCCCGGGGCCGCAGCCGTGAGCGGGCAGCCCACAGAATGGCAATGCCCATGGCGGCAAACACGCTCGGATAGGCCACCCGCGCCGCGCAGGCCGCAAACACGCCTGCACTCAGCAGCGCGGCCCCCACTACGAACCGCACTGCGCGCTCCTGGCACGCATCGCGCAGCAACAGCGCCCCCGCCGCAGTGGCCACGGCCACCGTGAACAGCGCGCCCAACAGAATCTCCAACGCCTGCAAGATGGGATTGTATCAGTGGGGCAGGCGCTTCCGCCTGCTCACTCCCGCACGGCCCTCCCGCTCGGCCCTCCCGCACGGCACTCCCGGCACGGCCCTCCCGCACGGCCTTCCCGCACGGCCCTCCCGCACGGCACTCCCGCACGGCCCTCCCGCTCGGCCTTCCCGCACGGCCGGCACTCCCGCACGGCACTCCCGCACACAGAAATGGGCGGCCGGGGACTTCCCCAACCGCCCACAATGATCTGGCCGAATACCTCGTCGCGAAGGTTAGCTCTTCTTGGCCTTCGGGTTTTCCACCTGCAGGTTATTGGTGATCGCGCCGAAGCTCAAGCCCGCGCTCGCGGCCCTCATGCCGGCCACTTGTTTTTCGAAGTCGTTGTTGACCACTCCCGCGAGCGTCACGTGCCCATTGTCCACGATGATGTGGATGGGCGGCACCGCCTGGATCGCATAACGCGAAAACGCCGGGTAGCTGTAAATCGCGCGCGCGATCTGGATCCGCAACCGGTCGTCAAAGGGCGACAGCGGCAGAACTTTGATCTCATCGGTGACGCTGGCCACGCCCGGAACCCTCTGCACCAGCCGTTCGATGTCCTGTTTCTTGTAAGGCTGACTCACCGCTCCCATCAGTTCCACGCTGCCGTTAGCGACGCGGAAGCTGATGTCGTCCCAGATGCTGTAGCGCGGATACATCACAATTTCGTGGCGCACGTTTTGCTCGATGCCCGCATCGCCGGCCAGCACCACCTTCTCTTTCTTGGCCGCTCCGGCAGTTCCCACGCTCGCCACCAGGGCGGCAGCCGTCAGAAACCGTACCCAGATTCTGGATTTCATATCTCTGCCCTCCTGCTTATACATACGTGCCCGAAGCTCGTTCGGTTTTGGTTCCTTTGTAAAGGTCGGTAAACACTAGCGTTCACCGTGGGGCGGACGCCCTCGTCCGCGCGCGACCCCCTGGTCGCGCTCTTGCGCCTCATGGTGAGGTTGCCAGGTTCATCGAGTCAGAGCCGGTAGACTGTGCAGCAGCCGGATTCGGCGACTTCAACACTCGCTTGTCGTTGGGGAGCGAGTCGGTGGAAATCTGAACGGTCACGCGCCCGGCACATTTATTTTCCTACGCGCCTCAATCACTTCGCGGCATCCCCCCTCTGGACGCGCCTGCTCGCCTGCTACCCTGAAGTTGAAAAAAGGTTGCTCGCTCGCCAAGAAGCAACTCGTTTCGGAGCCACGTCCGGCGCCTTTCCTCGAGG
>JADGNR010000612.1 GCA_017883415.1 Bryobacteraceae bacterium
TGGCCACCCCCGCCAGCAGCACTGGCAGGCGGAGGGCCCAGACCCCGGTGCCGAATTCGCCAAAGATCGGGCGGTAGAGCCACGCCTTCAGCGTCCCCAGGTAGCTCATCAGCATGACGGGGAACCGGGAGTGCCCGATGCGAATCGTCGAGGCGGCCAGAGGCTTCAGGAACGCCATGCCGAACAGCGCTTCGTCGTTTTGAACGCCCAGGTGTGGTAGAAAAGCCAGCCCCGCAAGAAAGAAAAATGTGCACGCAATCAACGCGCACACCGTGCCTGACAGTCTATGAGTATGGGGCTTCACCGTTTTTTTTGCAGGTCGAACTAGAGATGGTAGCATTTGGCCGATATGAGAGTGGAACCGCGATTTCGCCCGGGAGATCGCCCGATTTTCGTACGAATTGGTTTGGCATGCCGATTGCTCTGTGGTGTGCTTATCCGGCGGCCGCTGGGTGAAAACACGGCGCCGCATAGCTCTTTCGAGGGATCTGAAGTGATGAAACCTTTGGCCTGAATTTCCGTCTATATTTTTACGGCGGGAAGCGCGCTAAAGAGAACAAACATAAAAACAAAAACGCTTAGGGAGATGGACCGATGAACCAGACCGAACTCAACAAATATAAAGCAATGCTGGAGGCCAAACAGGCGGAATTGTCCCTGGGACTCCGTAACCGGGAAGACATTGCGATCGAAAAAACCCCGGACGCTTTGGATGAAGTGCAGCTCGCCGGTGAGCGTGAGCTGGCCATTCGCAACCTCGACCGCGAATCCAACCTGCTCCGCAGCGTGAAGGGCGCGCTAGTCCGTATGGCCGATGGCAGTTATGGCATCTGCCTGCACTGTGAAGAGGATATCAAGCCCAAGCGCCTGGATGCGGTGCCGTGGACCAAGTACTGCATCAAGTGCCAGGAGGCCGCCGATCGGAACGAATTCGAATCCGATGCCGGCGAGACTCTGGGCGAGCTTCTCGCCAACGCCGCCTAAGTTTTGGACCATCCCAGGGCGCGGGAGCAATCTCGCGCCCTTGGTGTTTCTGGGCCGGTTGCGCCTTTTCACGCAGCCTGCGAACGTTGACTCGCTATCCCCGGTAACATGGACCGATGGAGATCCTCCACCGCGCCGACGGGCATCCCAGCCGTCTCGGCATCCTGCCCGGCACATTCAACCCCGTGACCGTCGCCCATCTCGCGCTCGCCCAGGCGGCGCTCACCCGGGTCGAGCAGGTGCTGTTCGTCCTCCCTCGTGCTTTCCCCCATAAGGAGTATGCCGGTGCGCTGTTTGAGGATCGCGTCGCGATGCTTCGGGCGGCCCTGGGCGGCCATCCGGCTTTCTCCCTGGCGGTCTCCCAGCGCGGGCTGTTCGTGGAAATCGCCAGCGAATGCCGTCACTGGTATGGTCCCGAGGTCGCGCTCTCCTTTCTCTGCGGCCGCGATGCCGCCGAGCGGGCAGCCGGCTGGGACTACGGCCACCCCGGCGCATGGGCTGAAATGCTGCGCCAGTTCGACCTGCTGGTGGCCGCCCGCGGGGGCGAATACCAACCACCGGCCGGACTGCCGTCCGCCATTCACGGCCTGGAACTCACCGGCGAATTCGATCGCGTCTCCGCCACCGAAGTCCGCCAGCGGGTGGCCCGCGGCCAGCCCTGGGAACACCTGGTGCCGCCCGCCGTGCGCCAACGGGTGAAAGAGATCTACGGGTAGCGCCCTCTCCGCGTTTTCTCTGCGCCCTTCGCGCCCCCGCGGTGAGTGGGAAGCTGGTTGGTCTGGGGCTCTACTGGCTGGCCGCCAACGGCACTGCCACCGTGTTGCTGGTGAACAGGTCCTGCGAAATGCTGAGGTTCACGAACCCGTTCACCGGGGTGATGTTCTCATTCAGGTGCAGCACCACCTGGAAGATCCCCACCGTGCCTGGCTTGAGCGTCGCCGTGATGACGTCGGCGGTCAGTCCTCCGGCGAGCGAGGAGACGGAACTCACCGGGGTGGTCACCAGTCCGCCGGCGGGGAACTGCACGCCGGTCTGGATTTGGGCCTGAATGTCGGTGGTGAGATTCGGTACCCCGAGCCCGGTGGCATACAAGACGATGAATTCGCCGGGCACCGCCGGGTTGTCCGCCGTGATCGGCGATCCGCTCACGTTGGCGCAACATAGCGCGGCGGTGAAGGCGGTCATCACCAGCGCCGGGCCGGTGCCTTGCTGCGTGGCGGAAAGCGCCAGGCCGTTGCCCTCCGGGCCCTGGACGCGCGCGGAGATGACGATACGGGGAAACACCCCCGAGGGCGCCGCGGTCACTTGCGGGTCCTGGTTGATCAGTGCCACCAGAGCGTCGCGGACGCTCAGCAGGGTATCGGTGGCCAGCACCGTATAAGTATAGGTGCGGCCCGCCACTCCGACCACGGCAATGTCGCCGGCCTGAATGGCGCCTTCCACGTCCACAATGCCGTTGGCGAAGCTGGAGCCGTGGAACGCGGCCGCGATCTGCGGCGCCCCTTCCGGTTGGGTGCCGGCTTGCGCGAAAATGCCGGGATTCGCCGGCACGATGGTCACCGCCACCGGCGTCGTGGTCACCACCGTGCCGTCGCTTATCACCGACCGCACGTACGCGTTGATGCTGGTCGTGTCCAGCACTTCCCACGGGATCTGCGCGTTGATCTGGGTCGGGGAAACGAAGA